>NZ_JBEXFG010000024.1:0-110095 GCF_040606675.1 Streptomyces sp. NPDC005393
GTCCGTGAGTGGACGTGCGACTGCGGCGCCGTGCATGACCGCGACGTGAACGCGGCTCGCAATATTCTCGCCGCCGGGCTGGCGGCGTCTGCCTGTGGAGACGGTGTAAGACCTCAACGGGAGTCCTCCCGGACGGGGCGGTCGTCGGTGAAGCAGGAACCCCAGCGGGCGACCGCTGGAATCCCCCGCCTTTAGGCGGGGGAGGAAGTCAACGGCCGCTCTAGGCTCCTGATCATGCCTGACATACCCCTGATGACGTTGCTCCTGCTCTGCCTGGCCGCAGGGGCGGCCGGCTGGATCGACGCCGTGGTGGGAGGTGGGGGTCTGCTGCTGCTCCCCGCGCTGCTGGTCGGACTCGGGCAGCTACCGCCCACGTTCATCCTCGGCACCAATAAGGCGGTCGCCATCTGCGGTACGACGGGCGCGGCCGTCACCTACACCCGTAAGGCCCCGGTGGATGTCCGGATCGCCGTCCGGATCGGCGTGGCCGCCGCCGTCGGCTCCCTCGCCGGGGCCTCACTTGCTTCCGGAATCGACAGCGGGGTGCTCCGGCCGCTCATCATGGTCGTGCTGCTGACCGTGCTGGCCTTCATCCTCCTCCGCCCCACCTTCGGCACGGCCCCCGCCCTGACCGGCCCCCTGTCCCGGCACCGCATCCTCACCGCCATCCTGGCGGTGGGCCTCGGCATCGGCTTCTACGACGGCCTGATCGGCCCGGGCACCGGCACCTTCCTGGTCATCGCCCTCGCGGCGACGCTGGGGATGGACCTGGTGACGTCGTCGGCGACGGCGAAGGTGGTCAACGTCTGCACGAATGCGGGTGCGCTGATCACGTTCGGCCTGCAGGGCACGGTGCTGTGGCGGCTGGCGGCGGTGCTGGCGTGTTTCAACCTGGTGGGCGGGATGGTGGGGGCGCGGATGGCCCTGAAGCGGGGGAGTGGCTTTGTGCGGGGGGTGTTGGTGGTGGTTGTGGTCTCGCTGGTGTGCAAGTTGGGTTACGACCAGTGGGTGGGGTGAGGCCTGATCATTTCGGGTGCACCTTCCCGCAAGTCGGTGGCGGTTAGAGTGTGTTGCCTGGCTCAAGTCTTCCTCTGAAGTCCCGCCGGTCAGGATTCATGCCCCACCGGCCGGACAATACTGACACCACCGGCAGCAAGGAATCAGTCGGATGGACGGGGGCATTCCCATGCGAACCATATTTCGGCGCTCTGCCTCGACCGAGCCGCGGACGCTGGACCTGTACGAGATCGCTTATCTGGCGGGCGGGCCCCTGCGCGTGGCCGAAACTGCCCTCATCGCGCTCCACGAGCGAGGCATCGTCACGGTCCAACGTTCTCGGGTGCGCGCCGGGAAAACGCGGGCCGACCATCCGGTCGAGCGCGCGCTCACCGAGCTCTGCCCGTACCGGAAGCGAGTGAGGTTCGTGCTCACCATGCTGCTGAGCGGTCCCGAGACGGAGGAGATCGGGCGCCGACTCGTCTCCTACAGCCTGCTCACCCGTTCCCGGCAACGCCTCACCGCCGCGGGCCGGCGCCACGTGCAGACGGCCAAGGAGGACGGGGCGCTCCCCGTATATGTCTTCGACGGTCCCGCCGCCCTCCCGGACCCGGTTCTGCGCCGCACCGTCAGGGATGCGATACCCATCCCGTCCGGCCTCGGCCGCCGCCTGATCCGCATGGGCAGGGCCCTCGACTCGGACTACGACTCGGACTACGGCTCGGACTACGGCTCGGACTTCGGCTCGCACGGGGGCGGCGATTCCGGCGCCGGTCACCACTCCTGTGGTGGCGGTGGGGGCAGCGACTACTGAGCCCGGCGCCGGCGTCAGGTGGTGGCCGTGTCCTCGTAGGGGGAGGGGCAGCCCGGTGTCGCGGTCACCGCCGTCAGCACTACTACGGAGTCCTCCACCGCGAGCATCGCGTGCCGCTCGTGCGGGACGCGCTCCACCTGCCCCGCGATGATGTCGAAATGGCCGCCGTCCTCACCGATCAGCCGCACATGCCCGTGCAGCACCTGCAGGCTCGCCGCGGGGGGCGCGTTGTGCTCGTCGGTCTCACAGCCGGAGACCATGGCGATCACGCTCTGCCGCAGCGGCCCGTCGTGCAGGAACAGATGCGCGCTGCGCCCGTGCGGGTCGGCCTTGGCGTGGTCCAGATGGTGGCGCGCGAGCGTGGTGAGGTCATCCATGAGTGCCCCTCGATCGGTCCGGTCTGATCGTCGGCGGGTTCCCTCAATCCTCACCGGCTAGCGTGGTGGGCGCCAGTTCGCAGGGGCACGTCCTGGAGAGAGGCTGAGCCGCAGTGGCCGACTACTTGACCGTACTGACCACCACCGACACCCCCGAGAAGGCCGAGGCGATGGCGCGCGGGGCCATCGAGGCGCGGCTGGCGGCCTGTGCGCAGATCAGCCAGCCGGTGACGTCCGTGTACCGGTGGGAGGGGGCGATCGAGACCGCGGCGGAGTGGCAGGTGCTCTTCAAGACGACCGCGGCGCGGTACGACGAGCTGGAGGCGCATATCCGCGAGACGCACGACTACGAGACGCCCGAGGTCATCGCGACCCCGATTGTGAACGGGAGCGAGGACTATCTGGCGTGGGTGGTGACGGAGACGACGATCGGCTGACGGCCCGCTTCACCCGGCCCCGCCCCCGCCCCCGGACCCCGCCAGTGCCCTGTCCACCCCTCGCTCGCGCGGCCCGAGAAAGCGCGGATCCGGCCGGAACGCCGCATCGAGCGCCGCCTTGCTCGCCGCCATGGTCTCCCGCAGCCCGCCGAAGTCCCACGTCGCGTCGTGCGGCTCGTCGACCGCCACCCCGTACGCGTCGATACCCGCCGCCCCGCACAGCGCCAGCGCCCGGCGGATATGGAACCCCTGGCTCACCAGCACCGCCCGGTGCACCCCGAACACCCGCCGGGCGCGGCTGCACGAGTCCCAGGTGTCGAAGCCCGCGTAGTCGCGCACGATCCGCCGGTCCGGGACCCCGTGCTTGACCAGGTAGGCGCGCATCGCGTCCGGTTCGTCGTAGTCATGCCGGCTGTTGTCCCCGGTGACCAGCAGCGCCCGCACCGTGCCGCCCCGGTACAGCCGTACGGCGGCGTCCAGCCGGTGCGCCAGATACGGCGACGGCTCGCCGTTCCACAGCCCCGCCCCGAAGACCACCCCGACCGGCGCCGAGGGCACGTCCGCGACCGTACGCACCCGGTCGTCCGTGCTCAGCCGCAGCCAGGTCGCGGGCAGCAGCGCGACCACACACACCAGCACCGCCGCCCACACCGCCCGCCGCCGCCCCCGCCGCGTACGCGGCAATCGCACCCGCGCCCACCTGAGCATGCGTCCCCCTCGGCCTCACCAACACGGTCGCGCTGTGTGACGCCGCCGCGGGGCGCCGCGGTTGCACCGAGTTACTCGGCGGTTTCCTCCCTCGCGGGCTTCATGGGGGTGACGAATCGAACGGGGAGGGGATGGGTAGCGGCTTGCCGAACGGGACGGTCAGCCGGGCGAGGTGGCCGTGGTCCGACGGGTTCGAGAAGGCCGTGATCTCCTCGGCCCGCATGTCGAACACGAGGTACACCGGTCAGCGTGTCCTCCGTCTGCTACAGAGCGTACTGTCACCCTCACCGTAGAGGCGGACCGCAGCCGGTATGCGCCATCTGTTCGCGTTCCCCCTGACGAGTGATGCGCCCGCTGCCGCTTAGCCTTGGGAGTCGTTCCGTACCACCGAGAAACAGGTGTGATCCCAGCCGTGCCTCCGATCCCCAAAGCCGAGCTCCATCTCCACATCGAGGGCACCCTGGAGCCCGATCTCGCCTTCGCGCTCGCCGAGCGCAATGGGGTCGAGCTGCCGTATGCCACCCAGGGCGAGCTGCGGGCCGCGTACTCGTTCAGCGATCTCCAGGACTTCCTGGACCTCTACTACGCGCTGATGGCCGTCCTGCGCACCGAGGACGACTTCGCGGATCTGACCAACGCCTATCTGGCCCGCGCCGGTGAGCAGGGCGTCCGGCACGCCGAGATCTTCTTCGACCCGCAGGCCCACACCGCGCGCGGCGTCGAGATCGGCACGGTCATCGGCGGGCTCACGCGGGCGCTGGACGCCGCCGAGGAGATGTACGGCATCACCACCCGCCTCATCATGTGCTTCCTGCGCGACAAGAGTGCCGAGTCGGCCCTGGAGACCTTCGAGGCGGCCCGTCCCCACCTGGACCGGATCGCCGCCGTCGGCCTCGACTCGGCCGAGGTCGGCAATCCGCCGTCGAAGTTCCGCGAGGTGTACGCGCGGGCCCGGGAGGCCGGGCTGAAGTGCGTCGCGCACGCGGGGGAGGAGGGGCCGCCCGCGTATGTGTGGGAGGCGCTGGACATCCTCGGCGTGGACCGTATCGACCACGGCGTACGGTGCCTGGAGGACGACGCGCTGGTGGCCCGGCTGGTCGCCGACCAGACCCCGCTGACCGTCTGCCCCCTGTCGAACGTCCGGCTGCGCGTCGTCGACCGGCTGGAGGACCACCCGCTGCCCGCCATGCTCGACGCCGGTCTGCTGGTGACGGTCAACTCGGATGATCCCGCCTACTTCGGCGGCTACGCGGACGACAACTTCACCGCCGTACGGGACGCGCTCGGCCTCGACGAGGCGACGCTGCGCACGCTGGCCCGTAACTCCTTCCGCGCGGCCTTCCTGGACGAGGGGACGCGGGCGGCGTATCTCAAGGAGCTCGACGCTTGACCTCACCTTTGGTTCAACTTCTACGTTCGTGATCAGAAGGACGAGACGGACGTGAGGACGGGACCAGACCATGGAGTACTCGCACAGCGACGCCGAACTGATCCGGCAGCCGATCGGCTACTGGAGCTGGGCCGCCCATAAGGCGATCGTGACCTACATCCGCGCCGGGCTGTCGGACTTCGGCCTCAGCCAGCCCCAGTGGTGGGTGCTGGGCCAGGTCCTCGACGGCGGCGAGGACGGCCGGTCCCGTGCGGAGGTGCGGGCCGTCCTCGAGGGCTATCTGGACGTGGGCGCCGACCTCGAACCCGAGATCGACGCCCTCCTGACCCGTGGCCTGCTCACGACCGACGACGAGAAGCGGCTGCGGCTGACGGACGAGGGCCGCGCGCTCCGCGAGCGGGTGGCGGAGCGGCAGGGGGCGATGCGGGATCGGATCCACGACGGGATCCCGGACGAGGAGTACGTGGCCGTGCTGAAGGTCCTCCAGCGGATGATCGATAACGTGGGCGGCACGGCCTGGCACCACTAGGCCCTGTCCGGACCATGAGGCCCTGTCTTCCGGACCATCTTCGGCGCGACCGAAACCGCGCGGTGCGGGCGCCCCCGGCCCACGGGATCCGGGGGCGGAGCCCCGGCGACAGGGCGACCTCAGCGCGGTGCGGCGCGGGCTGTGAAGTCGGCGCAACCACCCGTCACGGCGGCGCAACGGCCGCGCAATCCGACCCTGCCAGGCTCTCTTTATGACGGCGTCGAACCACCCCGGCCCCTTTGACTTCGACAGCACGGCGCAGCTCGTGACCCAGATCACCGCACAGCTCACCACCCAGCTCAGCCACCTGGGGCTCAGCGGCGCGCGGCGCGGCGGCCACCACGCCCCGCGCGACCGCCCGCCCACCCTCGTCGCCGTAGCCCACGGCAGCCGGGATCCCGCGGCGCCGCGCACCGTGACCGCGCTCATGGGCCACGTCCGCGCGCTCCGCCCCGACGTGCCCGTCCGCATCGGCCATATCGAGCTGAACCAGCCGCTGCTCGCCGACACGCTCGCCGCGCTGCGCGGCGAGGCCGTTGTGGTGCCGCTGCTCCTCGGCCGCGGATATCACATCAAGCAGGACATCCCGAGCGCCGTCGCCGCCGCTCCCCATCTCACCGCCCGCATCGCCGCCCCGCTCGGCCCGCATCCGCTGCTCGCCGAGGCGCTGCACGCGCGGCTGGCCGAGGCGGGCCGGCGGGGCGTGGTCCCGCCCGGGGCGGGCGTCGTCCTGGCCGCGGCGGGCTCGCGCGACCCGGACGCGGCGGTCGACGCGGCCCGGACCGCCGCCCTGCTCAGCGCCCGGCTCGGCGGCGTACCCGTCCTGCCCGGCTACGCCTCCGGCTCCGGGCCCACCGTGCCCGAGGCGATACGGGCCCTGGCCGCGCTCGGCCGTGAGCCCACCGCGGTGGCCTCCTACTTCGCCGCGCCCGGCCGCTTCGCCACCCAGTGCGCGGGCGCCGCCCCGGGGATCGCGGCGGCTCCGCTCGGCGCGCACCCGGCCATGGCCCGGCTCGTGCTCCACCGATACGAACAGGCCCTCACCTCTGCTCCCCTGTCACACCCGGCGGCTACCGTCGGTGTATGACCCGCACCGCACGTCCCGAGCCCGATCCGTCCCGTACGTTTGGAAGCCCTCACACATCCGGGGGCCCATCCGGCGCGGGCGGGGAGGCCGGTGCCAGCCGGATCCCCGGCTATGAGGCGGCGGACCTCGAGCGCTGGGCGCCCGAGCCCGACAAGCGGCCGGGCCGGACCGCCTTCCAGCGCGACCGGGCCCGGGTGCTGCACTCCGCCGCCCTGCGCAGGCTGGCCGGGAAGACGCAGGTCGTGGCCGCGGCCCCGGCCACCGACCCCGGACCGGCCGGGCGCGCCCCGGCCTGGGACGCCACGCCGCGCACCCGGCTGACCCACTCCCTGGAATGCGCCCAGGTGGGCCGGGAGCTGGGGGCCGCCCTCGGCTGTGACCCGGACCTGGTGGAGACGGCCTGCCTCGCCCATGACCTCGGCCATCCGCCGTTCGGCCACAACGGCGAGCAGGTGCTCAACGAGATCGCCGAGCCATGCGGCGGCTTCGAGGGGAACGCCCAGTCGCTGCGGCTGCTCGCCCGCCTCGAACCGAAGCGGTTCGTCCCCGACGCGGAGACCGGCGAGCAGATGAGCGTCGGCCTCAACCTCACCCGCGCCGCCCTCGACGCCGCCACCAAGTACCCCTGGCCGCGCGGCGGCCACCCCCGCGAGCCCGGCTCCCGGAAGTTCGGGGTCTACCAGGAGGACATCCCGGTCTTCGACTGGTTCCGGCACGGCGCTCCCGAGGGCCGTACGACCTTCGAGGCCCAGGTCATGGACTGGTCCGACGACGTCGCCTACTCGGTGCACGACGTCGAGGACGGGCTGCACGCCGGCCATCTCGACCCGAACAGCCTGCTCGCGGAGGTCGAGCGGCGCGAAGTCTTCGCCGTCGCCGCCGACCGCTACGCGCCGGGCGCCGAGCCGGACGAGCTGGCCGAGGCGCTGGACCGGCTGCTCGACCAGGAGTGGTGGCCGCACGGCTACGACGGCTCGTCCGTCGCACAGGCCCGCCTCAAGGACGCCACCAGCCAGCTCATCGGCCGCTTCTGCCTCGCCGCCGAGGGCGCCACCCGCGCCGCGTACGGCACGGGCCGCTTCACCCGCTACGCCGCCGAGCTGGTGGTGCCCCGCGCCACCCGGCTGGAGTGCGCGGTGCTCAAGGCGGTCGCCGACCGGTACGTCATCCAGCGCGTCGACCAGGAGCTGGTCCGCGCCGACCAGCGCGTCGTCCTCGCCGAGCTGGGCGAGGCCCTCATCGCCCGCGCCCCCGAGGGCCTCGACCCCCAGTTCCGCGCCCTCTACGACGCTGCGGAGGACGACACGGCCCGCCTCCGTGCGATCGTCGACCAGATCGCCGCCCTCACGGACGCCTCGGCCCGCACCCTCCACGCCCATCTGACCCACCACCCGTGACCCCCCGGGCCCTTCCCGCCGCACGTCTGGTGCGGGAGGCTCCTTTTGGCTAACGCGACAGGGGTAAGCAAACACTGAGGCACCGCTCGGCAGCGAGGAGGAGACAAGTGGTCGACGCACACCAGACGTTCGTCATCGTCGGAGGGGGTCTGGCCGGGGCGAAAGCCGCGGAAACCCTTCGAGCGGAGGGTTTCACCGGCCGGGTGATCCTGATCTGTGACGAGCGCGACCACCCCTATGAGCGGCCCCCGCTGTCCAAGGGCTTTCTCACCGGCAGCCAGGAGCGCGACAGCGTCTTCGTCCACGAGCCCGGCTGGTACGCCCAGGCCGATATCGAGCTCCATCTCGGCCAGCCCGCCGTCCATCTGGACCGCGCCGCCAAGGCCGTGACGCTCGGCGACGGCACCCGGATCAACTACGACCGGCTGCTGCTCGCCACCGGCGCCGAGCCGCGCCGCCTCGACATCCCCGGCACCGATCTGGCCGGGGTCCACCATCTGCGCCGGCTCGCCCACGCCGAGCGGCTGAAGGGCGTCCTCGCCACCCTCGGCCGTGACAACGGCCAGCTGGTCATCGCGGGCGCGGGCTGGATCGGGCTGGAGGTCGCGGCCGCCGCGCGCGGCTACGGCGCCGAGGTGACCATCATCGAGCCCGAGCCGACCCCGCTCCACCCCGTCCTCGGCCCCGAGCTCGGCGCCCTCTTCGCCGACCTCCACGCCGAGCACGGCGTCCGCTTCCACTTCGGCGCCCGGCTCACCGAGATCATCGGCCAGGACGGCATGGTGCTGGCCGCCCTCACCGACGACGGCGAGGAGCACCCCGCCCACAGCGTCCTGGCCGCCATCGGCGCCGCCCCGCGCACCGCCCTCGCCGAGGCCGCGGGGCTTGAGGTGGTGGACCGCGCGGCAGGTGGCGGCATCGCGGTGGACGCCGCGCTGCGCACCAGCGACCCGGACATCTTCGCGGCGGGCGACGCCGCCTCGGCCCCGCTCGCGTTCCTGGAGGGCACCCCGGTACGGGGCGCCCTGCCGCCGAGCGCCCGGCTGCGCGTCGAGCACTGGGCCAACGCCCTGAACGGCGGCCCGGCGGCCGCCCGCGCGATGCTCGGCCAGGACGTCTCGTACGACCGGGTGCCGTATTTCTTCTCCGACCAGTACGACGTCGGGCTGGAGTACTCCGGCTACGCCCCGCCCGGCTCGTACGACCAGGTCCTGGTGCGCGGCGATGTCGGCAAGCGGCAGTTCATCGCCTTCTGGCTGAGCGAGGGCCGTCTGCTGGCCGGTATGAACGTGAACGTCTGGGACGTCACCGAGCCCATCCAGCGGCTCATCCGCAGCGGCGCCCAGCTGGACCCGGGGGCCCTGGCCGACCCGTCCGTCCCGCTGACCTCCCTGCTGCCTTAAGCGCACCGGCCGGGGTACGGCAGGGACAGCCGTGTCGTACCCCGGCCGTAGAATTCACGCGTGGCAGGCAGGATCAACGATGACGACGTCAAGGCGGTGCGGGACGCGGTCCCGATCGACGCCGTCGTATCCGACTACCTCCAGCTGCGGAACGCGGGCGGTGGCAATCTCAAGGGCCTGTGCCCCTTCCACGACGAGAAGTCCCCGTCGTTCCAGATCAGCCCCAGCAAGGGGCTCTTCTACTGCTTCGGCTGCCAGGAGGGCGGCGACACCGTCGACTTCGTCATGAAGATCGACCACCTCTCCTTCGCCGAGACCATCGAGCGGCTGGCCTCCCAGGCCGGGATCACCCTGCGCTACGAGGAGGGCGGCTACACCCCCGGCCGCCAGCAGGGCGAGCGCACCCGCCTGGTCGAGGCCAACAAGGCCGCCGCGCAGTTCTACGCCGAGCAGCTGGACGGCCCCGAGGCGGAGATCGGCCGGAAGTTCCTCGCCGAGCGCGGCTTCGACCAGGCCGCGGCCCAGCACTTCGGCGTCGGCTACAGCCCGGCCGGCTGGGACCATCTCATCCGGTTTCTGCGCGGCCGCGGCTTCACGGACAAGGAGCTGATCCTCTCCGGCCTCGCCCAGGACGGCCGCCGCGGCCCGATCGACCGGTTCCGGGGCCGGCTGATGTGGCCGATCCGGGACATCACCGGCGAGGTCGTCGGCTTCGGCGCCCGCAAGCTGCGCGACGACGACAACGGCCCGAAGTACCTCAACACCCCCGAGACCCCGCTCTACAAGAAGTCCCATGTCCTGTACGGCATCGATCTGGCCAAGAAGGACATCGCCAAGACCAGCCAGGCCGTCGTGGTCGAGGGCTATACGGACGTCATGGCGTGCCATCTCGCGGGCGTGACCACCGCCATCGCCACCTGCGGCACCGCCTTCGGCGGCGATCACATCAAGATCCTGCGTCGGCTGCTGATGGACAATTCGGGCGCCGAGGTCGTCTTCACCTTCGACGGCGACGCGGCCGGGCAGAAGGCGGCCCTGCGTGCCTTCGAGGACGACCAGAAGTTCGCCGCCGAGACGTATATCGCGATCACCCCGGGCGGGATGGACCCGTGCGAGCTGCGGCTCGCGGAGGGCGATGTGGCGGTCAAGTCGCTGGTCGAGAGCCGCACCCAGCTCTTCGAGTTCGCGATCCGGCAGATCATCGCGCGGCACAACCTGGATACGGCGGTGGGGCGCGCCGCCGCGCTGGAGGAGGCGGCGCCCGTCGTCGCCGGGATCAAGAACAGCTCCATCCAGCACGAGTCGGCGGTCCACCTCGCGGGGCTGCTCGGGATCATGGACACGCAGTTCGTGGTGCGCCGCGTCGGCCAGCTGGCGCGCTGGGCGCGCGAGCGCGGCCGGGGCGGCGATCAGCGCGGTGGTGACGCGCGCGGTGGTGATCCGCGCGGCCGTGGCGCGGAGGGCCGCGGCGGCCAGCGGCACCAGCGGTCGGGGTCCGCGCCGCACCAGGACGCCCCGGCGCCTCCGCGCGGCCCCGCCCTGAACCTCCGCAGCCCCGCCCACCGTGTCGAGCGCGAGCTGCTCAAGCTCGCGCTGCAGCGCCCCGAGCTGGTCTCTCCGGCGTTCGACGCCTACGGCATGGACGAGTTCACCGCCCCGCCGTACGCGGCCGTGCGTAGTGTGATCGAGAGCGCGGGCGGAGTGGGCTCTGCCGACACCGACTATCTGGCACGCGTGCGCGACGCAGCGCCCGACGACACGGTGCGCGCGCTGGTCACCGAGCTGGCAGTCGAGCCGCTGCGTACGCCCAGTCGGCGCGAGGCGGACGAGGCGTACGCGGGTGAGCAGCTGGTGAGGGTTCGGTTGGCGGCGGTCAACCACCGCATCACGGAGATCCAGGGCACCTTCCAGCGCCTCGGGCAGCACGCGGACCCCGCCCACCTCGCCGCCGTGCAGAACGAGCTGTGGGTCCTGCAGCAGTACGGCCGGTCGCTGCGCGACCGGGGGGCCACGGCGCTGTAAGCGGGTTCCGGCCAGCCGTTTCCGGCTCGCGGGGGCCGGCTGGGGGCCGGGTCGGGGCGGCGCTGTAGGCGCCGGGTAGTCGTACGGTCACGGCCCGCTGAGCAGAAAGTCCCCGCACGCCCCTCGTGGCGGGCCTGTGTCGTACCCCACACTGGGGTGCGGTGCCTGAGTCCTCGGAGCGCGGCGGTGTTGGCCAGGAAGGGCCGGAATCCCCCGCAGATCCGCTCATGATGTACGGGACGGACGGCGGCCCGGCCGCCGCAGCCGTACCCGATCGTTCTGCCGCCTCAGCAGCGATCACCCTGGAGGTCGCCCCCGTGCAGACCCAGACCCTCACCGACGCGGCCCCCGCCGCGCCGCCGCATCCTCTGTCCCCCCGTCCACCCGGCGCCGCGCCGGCCGCGCCGCCGGTGCCCGCGCACCCCGAGGCGCCCGGTCCGGACGCCGGTCCGGACGCCGCCGTGGACCCCACGCCGTCCGACGGCACCGCGGAGCCCGAGGCGGCGGTCGAGCCCGAGCCCGAACCCGAGGCGGCGGCCGAGCCCGGGACGCGGGCCGAACCCGAGGCGGCGGTCGAGCCCGAGCCCGAGCCCGTGGAGGCGCCCGTACGGCCCGACACCAGCGGCCCCTCCTCCGACCTCTTCCGCCAGTACCTCCGCGAGATCGGCCGGATCCCGCTGCTCTCCGCGGCCGAGGAGGTCGAGCTGGCCCGCCGGGTCGAGGCGGGCCTGTTCGCCGAGGAGAAGCTCGGCACCACCCCCGACCTCGACAGCCAACTCGCCCTGGACCTCGACCGGTTGGTGGTCCTGGGCCGGATGGCCAAGCGCCGGCTGATCGAGGCGAACCTCCGCCTCGTCGTCTCCGTCGCCAAGCGCTACATCGGCCGCGGCCTGACCATGCTCGACCTGGTCCAGGAGGGCAATCTCGGTCTGATCCGCGCGGTCGAGAAGTTCGACTACGCCCGCGGGTACAAGTTCTCGACGTACGCGACCTGGTGGATCCGCCAGGCCATGTCCCGCGCCCTCGCCGACCAGGCCCGTACGATCCGGGTCCCGGTCCACGTCGTGGAGCTGATCAACCGGGTCGTCCGGGTACAGCGCCGGATGCTCCAGGAGCGCGGCTACGAACCCACTCCCGAGGAGGTCGCGGCCCATCTCGACCTCGCCCCGGAGCGGGTGAGCGAGGTCCTGCGGCTGGCCCAGGAGCCGGTGTCGCTGCACGCTCCGGTGGGCGAGGAGGACGATGTCGCCCTCGGCGACCTCATCGAGGACGGCGACGCCGCGTCCCCGGTCGAGTCCGCGGCGTTCCTCCTGCTCCGCGAGCATCTGGAGGCCGTGCTCTCGACCCTCGGCGAGCGCGAGCGCAAGGTCGTCCAGCTGCGCTACGGACTGGCCGACGGCCGCCCGCGCACCCTGGAGGAGATCGGCCGGATCTTCGGTGTGACCCGGGAGCGGATCCGCCAGATCGAGTCGAAAACGCTCAATAAGCTCCGCGACCACGCCTTCGCCGATCAGCTACGGGGCTATCTGGACTAGCCGTCCGGACCAGGCCTGGCCTAGGCGTCGAAGGCCCCGGGATGCGTCTGCTCCCGTACCGACACGTACTGCTGCCGCACCGCCTGCCCCACCGCCCGTTCGTCCCCCGGCTCGAAGACCTGGCTGGCCGCCGCGGGCCACCGCGGGGGATCGTGTGGCGAGTGGGTGCCGTGCGAGACGCCCAGCGCCCAGGCGGCCTGCCGGGCCGCGCCCAGGGCGGTGTAGTCCGCGGGCTGCGGGACGACCACCTGCGCCCCCAGCAGCGCCGGCGCGATCGCCCGGACGGCCTGCAGATCGGCCGCGGGCCCCAGCAGGAACACCCGCCGCACCTGGACCCCACGGCCGCGCAGCACATCCAGCGCGTCCGCCAGCCCGCACAGCATCCCCTCGAACGCGGCCCGCGCCAGATGCTCCGGCTTCATGGACTCGCGCCGCAGCCCGGTCAGCGTGCCGGCCGTATGCGGCAGATAGGGCGTCCGCTCGCCCTCCAGATACGGCAGCAGCACCAGCCCGTACGCACCGGGCGTGGACTTCATCGCGAGCGCGGAGAGCCCCTCCAGATCGGTGCCGAGCAGCTCCGTCGCGCCGCGCAGCACCCGCACGGCGTTGAGCGTGTGCACGACGGGCAGATGCATCCCGGTGGCGTCCGCGTACGACAGGATCGTGCCCGTCGGGTCGGCCAGCGCCTCGTGGTGGACCGAGAAGACCGAGCCCGAGGCCCCGAGCGAGATCACCGCGTCGCCGAGCCCGACGCCCAGCCCGAAGGCCGCCGCCATGGTCTCGCCCGTCCCGGCGGAGATCAGCAGCCCCTCGGGGGTGTGCCCGGCGGCGTCGGCCGGGCCGATGACCTCCGGCAGCCGCACCTGATGGCCAAGCGCCAGATGGACCAGATCGGGGCGCCAGGAGCCGGTCGCCGCCGACCAGTAGCCGCTGCTGGAGGCCGTACCGCGGTCGGTCGTACGCCGCATCGGCCGCCCCAGCAGCTGCCACACCAGCCAGTCGTGCGGCTGCATCAGCTCGGCCACGCGATGCGCCGCGTCCGGCTCGGCCCGCGCCAGCCAGCGCAGCTTGGACACCGCCTGGGAGGCGGTCGGCACGGCGCCGACGGCCTGGGCCCACGCGGTGCGGCCGCCGAGCGCCTCGACGAGGTCGGCGGCCGCGGCCTGCGCGCGCTTGTCGTTGCCCACCAGTGCGGGACGCACCAGCACCCCGCCCGCGTCCAGCGCGAGCAGCCCGTGCTGCTGCGCCGAGACGCCGATGGCCTGCACCCCCTCCAGCAGCCCGCCCTCGGCGGCCTCGCCGAGGGACATCAGCCACGCCTGCGGATCCATATCGGCGCCGCCGGCCGGATGCGGGGCGTACCCCTGTTTGAGCACGGCACCCGTATCCGTGTCACAGACGACGATTCGTGTGCTCTCGGACGAACTGTCCAACCCGGCGACTATCCCCATGGACCAGATCATGCCACCGCGGAGGCTAGGTGTTACTGGTGCCCCAGTCGTCCTCCTCCATGCCCCGCTCCTCACGCTGCCCGATCCGCTCCCGCAGCGGCCGGACCTTCTCCAGTGCCTTCACGGCGGCCTGCCGGCCCCCGTGCGCGGCCGACTCGGCCGTATTACGGACGGCCGGATTCTGCGCGAGCCGCTGCGCCCACTTGTGCAACTGCTCGTACCGCTCGCGGCCGGCCCGCGCGCCGAGTACGTAACCCACAGCCATCCCGGTCATGAACGTCAGCCGGTAGCGCATCGACCTGCCCTTCTTCGTTGTCCTTCACGTCGGACCCCGGGGTCGTGCTGCGCGCCTACCCACCGGCGCCGCAGATCACCCGCAGATCACCCGCAGATCATCCGGCGACACCTGCGGGGATACCGATTGGCGGAGCACCCCCCTGCTTGCGCTAATGTATGTGTCGCAGCGAGCGCACGCCGTCCGGGAGCACCGGACGAGGTCGCGGTCGAGGCACACGGAGCAATCCCCTGTAGCTCAATTGGCAGAGCAGCCGGCTGTTAACCGGCAGGTTACTGGTTCGAGTCCAGTCGGGGGAGCTCGGTCCCCTGTAGCTCAATTGGCAGAGCATTCGGCTGTTAACCGGAGGGTTACTGGTTCGAGTCCAGTCGGGGGAGCAGCTGAAGAGGGCCCCGCAGGGGCCCTTTTTCATGCCCGCGCAGTGATCCACGCCCTGATCGAAGGCATGGGGGTGCCCACCATCGGCCCCCCGAAGCAACAGATCGTATGAGCGGCTATGCTGCGGCAGACGGCGCACGCAGATGTGTGCGACGCGCCGTTACGGGGCGGTAGCTCAGCCGGTTAGAGCAGCGGACTCATAATCCGTCGGCCGTGGGTTCGAGTCCCACCCGCCCCACCGACGCACTACGCATGTAGAACACTTTCTACCTGCGGAAACGTGAGAACGGGGGTCGCCGCTCTACAGCGGCGGCCCCCGTTCATCCGTTCAGACCAAGATCCAGGGGACACGCAGGGGACGCGGGGACGGATCAGGGGACAGAGGAGCCCTCACGCCGCCGTGCGGCGCTTGTTCGGTGCCCGGCGGGCGGTCCGGGCCGCTACGGGTGGCATGCCCGTCGGCAAGGCCCAGCCGTCCAGGCCCGGGGATTCGGAGCGGGCGATCGTGAAGCGGGTGAGCGAGAAGTCCGCTTGCTGTTCCTCCGGGTACCGGTCGTTGAAGTTCTCGACCCGGACCAGCTCCAGGTCGTTCACAGCGCAGTGGTCACGTATCCACTTCACGGCCGCGTTGGCGGCGTCGTCCTGGCCCCGGCCAGCAAGGGTGATCATGCCGAGGAGATCGGAGTCGGGTTGGGGCTGCGCTCCAACGCACCAGTTGTCCCCCGACTGCCGTGCGCCGTGGGCGAAGAACACGGCGATGTCGCCCTGCCAGGCCCTCTCGGGGTCGCCAGCGGGGTACGCACCACGAAGGGGACGTCGCGGCGAACAACGGTCATCACCGATTCGGCCTCGGCCCGCATCATCCCGGGCAGCACGCTGGTGTAGGTGTCGGAGGTGATCTGGCGCGAGGAGTGGCCCAGCTTCTCCTGGACCACCTTGATGTCGGTACCGGCGAGCAGAGACAGGGTGGCCGCGAGGTGACGCAGGTCGTGCAGGCGGACCGGCGGGAAGGCCGGACAGCTCCACGAGGCGGGTGAAGCGGCGGGAGATCCAGTCGGGGTGCAGCGCCTCGCCGTTCTCGTGCGTCCACACCCGGCCGGCCTCGACGTAGGCGTCTCCCCACTCCTGGTGCTTCTGCTCCTGCTTCGCGCGAAAGCTGACCAGGTTGTCGCCGGACTCCAGGCTCAGGGACAGGGTGCGCACGCTATCGGCCTTCGGCGCTTCGCCGTACAGCTCGTATGCGACCTCCACGATCTGCTGGGAGATGCGCAACCAGAGGGCATCGGTGCTGATCTCCGTCCAGGGCAGCGCGGCCATCTCGCCGCGGCGGGGGCCGAGGAAGATGAAGCTGTGCCACAGCTCGTAGAGCCAGTCGTCCTTCACGAAGTCGAGGAACTGGCCGGTCAGCTCTGGTGTCCAGACCAAGATCGGGCCGGGTTTCTCGCAGGTGCGCTTCCAGTGCGCGATGCGCTCGGGTGTCCAGACGAGCGGCTTCGGCCGGGTAGCCGTTGGCAGCTCCACGAGCTGGGCCCAGTTCCTGGCGAACGCCTGTTCACGCTTGATCCCCCAGGAGAGTGCTGAGCTGAGGGTGTCGTTGATGCGGTGCATAGTGGCGGCGGAGGTGATCTTCCGCAGGCCCTTCTTGCCCTCCCACCCGGACGCTGCGCCGTACTCGGCATGCACCGGTAGCCGCGACTGCCAGCGTTCGAGGGAGAGGAACCGAGCGGGCACCCGCACAGGCCACAGGCACCAGTCGGACCGGGGATGCCGAATGAAGCGGCAGCCACCAAGACTACAGCGAACCGGTGAGCTTGGTTGTCGAGCCGCAGCTCAGTTCCGAATGACGCCATCGGCGTCAGGGGTCCTTCTCCTGGCCTCAGTGTAGAACCACTCGATCAAGTGGGTTCCGAATAGCATCGCTGCGAAGTCCGGATCCCCCTCCTCGCTCAAATCCGGCACAACTCTTTGGTTTCGGACGAAGGTGATCCCGGGATGACTGTCCATGGAAAAGGTCACAGTCGCCCAGACACCGTCCTCGCGGCTGTCGAAGGCCAGTTCGCGCAAAGTGCCACGATCTTCTTCCGTGGCGAACTGGCTGCGCATGCTGGCTTCTGCGGCTCGCTGAAACTGTGCAAGCCACTCTTCTGGACTCAGCTCGCGGCGCGGTGTGCGTTCCACTGGCAATCCCCTCGACTGATAGCCACTCAGGATTCTTTGAATGCCGTTATTATGCCCCTAGGTCGACCGTCGTGAGAATCGCTGTACACCCTTTCAGAGAAGACCACCCTGAACATCACGCCCTTGGCCAAGCGCCACCTGACGACGCGCTTGGTCGGGTCATTGTGGTCAGGCTTGGGCGTCCCATTGTCAAGGGTCTCATCTATCCAGCCGTACAGGGAGCTATCTGGCTCCGGATGACTGTGCTGGATGTGCTTGTACCCCCAGTTGGTGGTCCCTTCCCGTAGAGGCACGTCTGTGCCGTCCTTCGCGAAGAACGAGGTACGTACCTTCCACTGACCTGTGGGTGCTTGTGCTGGCGCCGCCGACAAGGGGCCTGTCTTCGGGGTTTCGGCGGCCTGCGTCGGTACCGCTGACATGCCAAGAATGCCTAAGGACGCTGCTGCGACCCCCACGAGGAGCCGTCGGGCGATTTGCGTGATCATTCTTCCTTTCGTGGTCAGGACTCACTGACGCATGCAAGTGAAGGATGTGCCTGCTGAGACAGGAGAGGCCGGAATAAGACACGCCGGTTATCTGTCGTCACCTGACGGTGAACTGACCTGGACACACGGAAGCGGGTCAGAGCGTCCCGGAGTGAGCCAGAGTAAAATCTAGCGACTCATAATCCGTCGGCCGTGGGTGCCCATACCTCGTACGGCTCCACGGGGGCACCGTGACCGTGCCGGGCTGTCGGTCGATAGCCAGCCGCGCCCTGCAGAGAGCGCGGTGGCGACCGTCATCGGGTCGGCCTCTGCTGCCGCGTGCGGCGTGTGGTGGAGAGGGCTTCGAACGGGTCGAGCTGCTTCGGGAAGCTGGGAGCGACCTTGGGCAGGCGTAGATGGTCCGGCCGCCGACGCCGGCGCCGTGCGCCATCCCCACGATGATCGGATCGTCAGTCGGCTGGTCGCAGCGGGCGCAGATCTGAGATGTCACCGGACCACCCCGTCCTCGCTCGGGCCCAGCTCCGCGATGGCGGCCCGGACCAGCGCCTCGCGTAACCGGGCGGCGTCCGTGAGATACCGGTCGGGGCCCACCGGGACGTGCCAGTGCAGACGGGGACCTCTCGTGTACGTGACGGGAGGTACGCCGATGTACGTGATCGCCGGGCTGCCCGCGCCGAGCACATGCACCTGCCGGATGCGCTGCCAACACCGCGCGCTTCCGGGGGCGATGAGCCAGTACATGTGGGCATAGTCGGCGATCACGGCGCCGGTTGCGCTGCCGAGTAGTTCCAGGACCCGTTCGCCAATGGGTGCGGGGGCGCGTACTGCGTCCCAGTGCGTGCCTGCCTCTACCAGCTCTACGTCCTGGCGGGGCGGTGTCCATGGGGTGGGTGTTCTGATGTCGGTCTGCACGAGAAGGGCCCCCAGCGGCGTCGGTGATCAGGTGATGACCGACCGTAAGAGCGCCGGAGATGGAGAAGGGGCCGACCCCGAGCAGGCCGACCCCGAGCAGGCCGACACCGCCCCCGCCGACACCGCGCCAGCCGACCTCACCCCCGTCGCCGGGATCGACGATCTGCTCGCGCCCGGCGAGGGGCCGGTCGGCGAGAGCCGGCTGCGCGGCGCGGGCGGGCTCGCCGTCGTCCACGGATTGAAGTCCCGGTCTGGGCAGGGGGCGTTCGGATCTGTCGGTCGACCAGTCCAGCCCCGGTGTGCCCGGCGATCCGCAGGGCGACGACGGCTTCGGCGCCTTCCCGGCGGTGGGCGATGTCAACGCCGACGGCCGCCCCGACATCGTGGTGGCCACCCCGGAGGAAGACCGCGGCAACGGCCGGCTCACCCTGCTGCCCGGCTCCGGGCGTGGCCACCACGGTGAGTACGACCCGGGCGCGAGCAAGCGCGAGGGGGTGAGCGGTGAGCAGGCCATCGACCCGGACATCCCGGGCGTGCCCGGCCGGCCCCATCCGTACGGCTTCGACGCCTTCGCCCCGCAGCCCCCGGCTGCTCGACGTCGACGGCGACGTCGACGGCCATGACGACGTGATCGCCGCCGCACCCGGCTACGACCATGGCCGGACGGGCGGTTTCTGGGTCTTCCGGGGGACGGACCACGGGCTTGCGACCCAGGGCGTACGCCACTTCACCCCGGCCGACCTCGGTATTCGGTTGCGGGTGAAGTAGGGCGAGGGGGAGAGGCGGAGGAGCGGGGAACGGAGGAACGGGGAGCCGAGGAGGACGGCACGGGCGGTTCCGGAGGCAGGGTGAGATGCACCGTGCTGCCCGGCTTGGTACACCCGTGTGCCCCGGAGGAGAGGGTGGTGCAGGCCCTGACGTCGGACGGAGCGTCAGAGGCGACCATCGGGGTGTAGACGTCGGTGTCGTAGTGCACCTTGTCCTGACGGGTCGCACCGTTCACCGCCACCACTTCGGCGATGTCCCCGGCCTTTCCCCAACTGATCCGCGCCCAGGCCGCCTTGCAGGAATCGCTGTAGCGCAGCTCGACGTAGACACCGTGTGTCTTGGTCAGGGCGGCGGTCCAGGCGTCGGCGGCGCAACGCGTCTCCTTGGGATCCTTGCCGGTGCAGCTCTCCGCGAAGCAGGTGGTGTCGAGCTGCCTGGTGTCGCTACTGCCTGACGCGGACGGGTTCCGGGCGGAGTCGGTACGCGGCGGGGCGCCGCGGTCCGCAGCCCGGAGCGCGAGGGCGGCCCCGGCCGCGACAAGCGCCGCGGCCAGGGCCGCCGCGGTCCAGCGGGCCGCGGGGCGTGAGAACCTCGCCGGGACGCGAAACCGCGAACCGGGCGGTGGAGCGCCCGGCACCGCCGCCGCGGACTCCGCCCGCGCCGCCCGTTCCCTCGGCTCCACCGGCTCCACCGGCTCCACCCGCTCCGGCGCGCCACGACCGCTCCAGCCCCGTTCCGCCAGGTCCCACAGTGCGCCGAGCCGGTCCAGGTCGGCGCCGACAAGCCGCCCCAGGGACTCGACGGCCTGACGCGGAGGCAGCGTCCTGCCGTTGAGATAGCGGTCCCAGGACGACTTGCTGTGGAGTGTGGTCTCCGCGAGCGCCACGAGGCTGAGACCACTGCGGTCCTTGAAGCGCCGCAGTTGCTCGACAAGGTTCTTCGCGTCCGATTCGAGTTCGTCAGGCAACGGCTTCCAGCCAGCCATGTCCACCCCCTGCTGTCCCCATAGTGGGGACCCATCTCCGCATCGCATGGTTCCGAATACCGGCCCGGAAACGGAACGGGGGGAGAGCACTTTCGGTTCAACACTGTACAAAGATCCCGGCGGGTCGGGTATGACAGTCCCATGAGGCCCGTGCGGCGCGGTGGCGGTTGGCGGACGGCGGTGACGGCCGCCGCGTTGACGCCGCTGTTCGCGGCCATGTGTGCCGCCAGCGGGCCGCCGGCCGACCCCGCGTACGTGACCGGTTCGGGGGCGCTCGCCGACGACTGGCAGAACCAGCGGTGGCTCAGAGCCGGGGTGCCGCCCAGTGACCTGGTCGGACTGTGGCAGTCGGTGCTGTGGGCCGACGGCTATCTGCCCAAGTCCGCGATCACCTGTGCGTACGACACCGAAACCGGCGGGGCGACCCGGACCTGGCAGGGCAATCACGACCTCTCCGCCGACGGCATCGTCGGCCCGGCGAGCTTCGGGTTCGCGGGCCGCAGACTCGCCCAGGCGCCGCCGTGGACGGTCTACCGCGGCGAGAAGTACGACCTGCCCCTGCGCCGTGGCCGCGGTGGCATATACGAGGTCTACGACGCGGGCCGCTTCCACGGGCTGCGCAGCGACGCGGTCACCCTCGCGGTGTGCCGCCGCTGACCGGGTCCGCCCAGCTGTTGTGCTCCGTCACACAGAGCTGGTGGTCCGCGACGACCACACAGGCCCGCGCCGTGTCCGGCCGCCCGGCCACCATGGCGGTGCGCGAGGCGCCACGCCGGGCGGTCCGTACCGCGGCCCCCTGGGCGGCCACGAGCAACCGCGCCGTCCCCCGCACCGGATCGGCCTCGGCCCACACCGCTCGGCAGACCGGGCTGTATCTGAGGGCCAGGGTGCTCCCGTACGCACGCAGCGCGTGGACGACCGTGCTGTCGCGGTCGCACCCCTCCCGGTACGGGTCCTGCCCCTGGCACCCGTGGCCGGCGCAGTCCGCGCCCGCCGACAGGGCCCCGGCGGACCGCAGGGGCCAGGGCCAGACGGGCGCGCCCGGGGGTGCGCCGCGGGGAGCGGGCCGTGAGTGGCCGTCGCTCCAGGGGTGCCCGAGCGCCAGTACGGTGAGCAGCGCACCGGCCGCGACGGCGGCGGCCGCCCTCCACGGCACGCGGAGGTGGCGGCCGGCAGGTGCCGGGACGTCGCCGGCCGGGGCCGGCACGTCGGGCGTCCGCGGTGCCGCGTCATGAGTGTCGTGAGTGTTCGGAGTATTTGCAGCGTCCGGCGAAGCGTTCCCGCCGTCCCAGGCGGCCGCGGCCGATTCCCACAGGACGCGTAACCTCCCCCGGTCCGCTTCGACGAGCCGGCCGAGCATCTCGACGGCCCGCCAGGGCGGCAGCTTGCGCCCGTTGAGGTAGCGGTGCCAGGAGGTTGCGCTGTACGCGGTCTTGGCGGCGAGCGACGCGAGGCTCAGCTCCGAGCGGTCCTTGTACAGGCGCAGCTCTTCGGCCAACCGGCGTGCCTGGCGCGGCAGTTCACCCGGCAGCGGCTGCCATCGGCCCATCAGCGCCCCTCACCCCGGCTCCGGCCCCGCGTCCGGCTCCCCAATGTCTCATGGCCGATCCGCGCTGTCCCGCCCCATGGTCATACCCCACGGCTTTCCCGCAGGTCAGCGTCGGGAACGTCCCGCGATCTCCCGAGCGGCCAGTGGACGGTGGCGCGGCGGTCGGCGGTGCTGGAGTGTCGGTGACGCACACCGGGCGGCACCGAACAACCCCGGTCCGCCCCACCGACACGGGGAAGGAAATCAGCTTCATGCGCAAGCACATCGCTCTCGCCGCGGCCGCCGCCGCGCTCGGCGCCGGTCTGGTCGTCGCGCCCTCGGCTCAGGCCGCCACCCACGGCATGAACCCGCACGCCGCACCGTTCAGCGGGCCGTTCCTCGGCTGGAACGCCAACCGCCACGCGTCCAACATCAAGGGCGCCTCGGCCACCGGGCACGAGGGGCCGCTGGACAGCGGCCGGGTCATGGTCGACGGGCGGCTGCGGGACAGCGTCCAGGGCGACGGTCACGCCGCCTGCGTGCAGATCCACGCCAAGTACGCCGACGGCGGAACACGCGACGAGTGGGTCTACACCAGCAGCGCCTCCGGTAAGAGGATCGGTCCCGGCGGCGGCTTCACGTTCGCCTCCAGCGTGCGGACGATCTGGGTGCGTGAGGGCGTGGGCAACGGAGGCCGTTGCACCAGGATGGCCAGTGGGGTCTACACCATCTACCCCCGCTGACCCGCCCGACCGATCAGCGCCGGGGACACGCCTGTGACCTGGGGGGAGGCGTGTCCCCGGAATAACGGAGCACGGAGCGGGGTTACCGTGCTGCTGGCATGTGCCGAGAGTACGGAAGCGGGTAACGCAGGCATGAGCACGAGCACCGTTGAACTCACCAAGGACAACTTCGACGAGATCGTCTCGGGGAGTGACTTCGTCCTGATCGACTTCTGGGCCTCGTGGTGCGGACCGTGCCGGATGTTCGCGCCGGTGTACGAGAAGGCCGCGGAGCGCCACCAGGATCTGACTTTCGCCAAGGTCGACACGGAGGCGCAGCCCGAGCTCGCCGCTGCCTTCGACATCCAGTCCATCCCGACGCTGATGATCGTGCGCGACGACATCGCGGTCTTCGCCCAGCCCGGCGCCCTCCCCGAGCAGGCGCTGGAGGACGTCATCGGCCAGGCCCGCGACCTGGACATGGAGGAGGTCCGCGCCTCCATCACCGCCGCCGCGAACGAGAAGAAGGCCATCGACGATGCGAAGGCGTCCGACGGCCGTGGGTGAGTTGGTGCTGATCCGGCACGGCGAGACCGAGTGGAGCCGGTCGGGGAGGCACACCAGCTGGAGCGAGCAGCCCCTGACGGCGCGCGGCGAGGAGCAGGCCCGCGCGCTGCGCCCGCTGCTCGCCGCGCGGAAGATCGGGCTCGCACTGGTCAGCCCGCTGGGCCGGGCCGTGCACACCGCGCGGCTCGCGGGGCTCGACGACGTACGGTTCGAGCCCGATCTACACGAATGGGACTACGGCGGCGACGAGGGCATCACCACCGCCGAGATCCACCGCACCCGGCCCGACTGGAACCTGTGGACCGACGGGGTCGCGCCGGGCGACGCCGCCCACCCCGGGGAGACGCCCGAGCAGGTCGGGGTCCGCGTCGACCGGGTGCTCGCCAGGATCGCGCCCGAGCTGGAGACGGACGGCACCGACGTCGTGCTCGTCGCGCACGCGCACGTACTGCGGGTGCTCACCGCCCGCCGGCTCGGCCTGCCGCCGTCCGCCGGCGCCCTCTTCCGCCTCGACACCGCGACCGTCAGTCGACTGGGAACCGAGCATGGCCGCCCTGCCGTTGTCGCATGGAACGTAGGCTCGGAAGCGATCTCCGGGCGGGTCGCAACCGGCAGCGGAGCGATGACGGCCGGATGATCGGATCGACCGAACCATAGGTCACATCCCGTCAGGTCATCACAGAAAGCAGGAAACAGCGAGCATGGCTACGACGCGTACCGCGCACACCGTCTGGCAGGGCAATCTGGCCGAGGGCAACGGGGTCGTCACCTTCGACTCGTCCGGCATCGGCGAGCAGCCCGTCTCCTGGCCGTCCCGCGCCGAGCAGGCGAACGGCAAGACCAGCCCCGAGGAGCTGATCGCGGCGGCTCACTCCAGCTGCTTCTCGATGGCGCTCTCGCACGGCCTCACGCAGGCCGGCAACCCGCCCGCCCAGCTGACCACCCAGGCCGATGTCACCTTCCAGCCCGGCACCGGCATCACCGGCATCCACCTCACCGTCGAGGGCACGGTGGAGGGCGTGGACGAGGCCGCGTTCGTCGCGGCCGCCGAGGACGCCAAGAAGAACTGCCCGGTGAGCCAGGCGCTCGCCGGTACGGAGATCACGCTGACGGCGAAGCTGGCCTGACGCTCTCCACCCGCTGAAGCAACCCCCAGGTGAACTCCGCCACGTAAGGGCGGAGTTCACCTGTTTCTTCGTCCGGGGCGTCGAAGGCGAGCCGCCAGCGGGTCGGCGCCGACCCCTCCATCGGGCGCGCGGGCGCGAAGGCGCGCGCCACCTCGTCCACCGTGCAGGACCAGGGCGTCAGATCGGCGGCCGTACGGAGCGTGGGACCGGGCGCGCCCGGGGCGCGCACCAGCCACTCGTTCCACACCGCCCCGCCGGGCGCGGTGAGCACCTCGAACCGCAGATCCGGCCACAGCGGGACCGGCCAGCTCAGCGCCTCGCACGTGAGATCGCCGATCCGGCGGGTGGCGGTGGTCTCGGGTGAGCCGAGCACGGAGCGATAGCGGGCGGTGGCGGCGCGCCGGCGCGGTGAGCGCTGCATCGCCTGCCAGCGGCGGTTGGCCTCGCGCATCACGGCACGCCCGTAACCCAGCTCGCGCAGCGCGTCCTCCACCAGCCCCGGCTGGTAGTCGGCCATCCGCCGCAGCAGTACGAGGACGAAGGGGAAGGGGCTGGGGAATGAGTCGGGCTCCGAAGACATGAGTCCTATCGTGGCGTACGCGCCCGCTCAGGGCGCTCAGGGCGCTCAAGGCGGAGACGCGAGGCGGAGCCCCGGAGATCGCGGCCCGTGGGGATGGCGGCCAGCGCCAGCCCGAGAACCGGGGCGGCCAGGCCCCCGCCCGCTTTCCTTTTGATGCGCACGGGGGTGCTCCTTGCGTCGAGGACCGGAGTATCACGTCCGATCTGTTGCACTTGCTCCGATTGCATCTGATGTATGGACGATGTCAAAAGGTACACAAAGCGCCCTTCGGGGCAGAGGTGGTTAATGTGAAATATGACGGCGCTTCAGATGTCGAGTGGTGTGCGCAGGGCGCGATCACCGAGATCGCGTGCCACGCCGGCGCCTTTGCCCGCGTTGATCCTTGGTGGGCTGTGGTCCGGACGGCGCGACCATTGCCGAGGCAAGTCACGTATGCGTAACCTGTGTTCGTGATACCGGCCGCTGGCCGGGATCTCGAACACTTGCCATCTGGACCAGAAGGGGTGGGCGAGCGATATGGGACGCCTGGTGCCCGCTGTGACACGGGCTCTGGACATACTCGAGCTCTTCCTGGACGGAGACGGCACCCTCTCCGCGCCCGAGATCACCCGCCGGCTCGGGCTGCCCCGTACGACGGTGCATGAGCTGGTGACCACCCTGGCCGCCCGCTCCTATCTGGTGCATGTGCGCGACCAGCCCGGCCGCTACCGGCTCGGGGTACGGCCGTACCAGCTCGGCAGCCGGTACGCCGAGCAGCTCGACCTGGCCGCCGAGGGCCGGCAGGTGGCCCGTAGCGTCGCGGAGACCTGCGACGAGACCGTGCATGTGGCCATCCTGGAGGGCACGGACGTCATTTACATCGCCAAGGTCGACTCCACCCACGCCGTCCGCATGGTCTCCGCCGCCGGGCGCCGGCTGCCCGCTCACTGCACCTCGGTCGGGAAGATGCTGCTCGCCTCGCTCCCCGAAGAGGCCCTGGCGGCGCGGCTGCCCGACGATCAGCCGCTGGCCGCGATGACGGACAACAGCATCACCTCACCCGGCGAACTGCGCCGCCATCTCCACACCGTGCGCGAGCGCGGGATCGCGGTGGAACAGCGGGAGTCCAATCCGGATGTGAGCTGCGTGGCGGCGCCGGTGCGGGATTCGGCGGGGAAGGTGGTGGCGGCGCTGTCCATCTCGGTGCCGACGATCCGCTGGAGCGAGCAGCGTCAGGCGGAACTGGAGGAGTTGGCGGTCAAGGGCGCGGGCGAGCTGTCCGCCCGGCTCGGGCACCGGAGGCAGGGCAGATGACGGGGCGCAGGGCGTGGGACGTCGCGGTACGTGCCGACGCCTCGCTCGGCGAGGGCCCTGCCTGGGACTCCAGCGGCCGGCGGCTGATCTGGGTGGACATCCTCTCCGCCCGTGTCCACACCTACGACCCCGCCACCGGCCACCGCAGCACCCTCGCCACCGAGCAGCACGTCGGCGCGGCCAAGCCCCGCGCGGGCGGCGGGCTCGTGGTCAACCTCCGCGACGGCGTCGGGGTGTACGGGGCGGACGGCGGCTTCGCATGGCTGGTGCGCGACGCGGTCCCCGGCCGCCGTGGCAATGACGCGGCCGTCGCGCCCGACGGCTCGCTGTGGGCGGGCACGATGCGCTACGACGAGCGGCCGGGCGGTGGCACACTGTCCCGGATCGCGCCCGACGGCTGCCGTACGGAGATCCTGCCGGAGGTGACGGTCAGTAACGGCACCGGCTGGAGCCCGGACGGCCGCCTCATGTACTACGTCGACACCACCACCCGCCGTATCGATGTCTTCGACGTGGACGGCGTGGAGAGTGCCCGGGTCAGCGGCCGTCGGCCGTTCGCGGAGATCGAGGAAGGCGCGGGCTTCCCGGACGGGCTGTGCGTGGACGCCGAGGGCGCGGTGTGGGTCGCGCTGTGGGACGGCGGCGCGATCCGCCGCTACGCCCCCGACGGCACACTCGACCGGGTGGTGGAGCTTCCGGTTCCGCGTCCGACCGCCTGTGCCTTCGGCGGCCGGGACCTGACCGATCTCTATGTGACCTCCGCCCGCGCCGGACTCGGCGCCGCAGCGCCTCCGCTCGCGGGATCGCTCCTGGTCATCGCGGGTGCGGGAGAGGGCCTGGCGCAGCCGGCCTTCGCGGGCTGAGCGGGGCCGGACGGCCGCCGGCCGGGGTGGCCGGCGCCCGGCCGGGCCCACCCGACGGCCCTCTGCACAGGATCCTCACACATTCCGGTTACAGCACTACTTGTTGGTCACATAACCTGCCCGGCGAAATGGATTACTGCCCTCCGTGCCGCCGCCATCTCAACGGTGCCCTCTCCTGCCCAGGTTGCGGGAGGCCCGTTGAGGACGTCGGGCTGCCTGCCGCCGCACCCCACACGACGGACGACGGCGACGCCGGTGCGCCCTCTACGCGCGCGGAGCGACGCAAGGCGCAGGCGTCCCCCGCGTCTCGTACGTCCCGTTCCTCCCGCCGGAAGCCCAAGCCCCGTGGCCTCGTCGGCGGCCGCGCCCGCCGCGCCCGCCGCGCCCGCCGGGGCCGTGGGCGCCGGGTGGCGATACTGGCGGCGGTGCTCGGCCCCGTACTGGCCGCGCTGTTCGTGGCGGAGCTGGCCACCGAGGGCCACTGGCGGGACTCCGCCCCGACGCCCGCCCAGGAGAAGCCGGTGGCCGACCGCAGCGGTGGGGTGACGGGCAGCCCCGAGCCGGTCACGCACGACAGCGACGGGCCGAGCGCGGATCCCGCCGCCGAGAGCAGCCACCCGGGCGAGGACGGCAAGGACGGCAAGGACGGCGACAAGAGCAAGGACAAGGACCAGAAGAAGGACGAGGACGGCACCTCGTCCGGCTCCGGCCACTCCTCATCGTCCGACGAGCCCGGAGTCACCGCCTCGGCCCCGGGTGGCGGCTCCGGCCCCGCCCAGCCGTCCACCTCGCCGCCGCAACCGGGCCCCAGCGCCCCGGCGACCACCGCGCCGACGCCGGCCCCGTCGCCCACGCGGACCTGCAAACGCGTCCTGTGGTGGTGTACGTAGGGGGCGGGTCAACCGTCAGTGATCACCACGCCCCAGGCGGCCGAACCGGCGCCGAAGGCTCGGCCTCAGCCGGCGAGGGCGCGGCCGGGGCGACCGCCGGCCCTCCGTGCCGGGCCGGCCGGCTTGGCAGGACCCGGTCCACGATGAACAGAAGGATGACGGCGGCTCCGCCGATCACCGCCGCAAGCACGATGCTCCCCATGCCGGTCGAACGCGGCAGCCCTCGGCCGCGTTCCACCCACAGTGATCACGTGACCCTGCGGCAGGGATCGCGTGACCTTACGGTGTCACGCCGAGCATTCGCTTGAGCAGATCGCGGAGCACCGTACGCTCGTCGTCCGTGAGCTCCGCCAGCGGTTCACGGGCGAAGCCGAGCGAGCCACGCAGCCGCGCGGAGGTTTCCTTGCCCGTCTCGGTGGCGGCGGCGAGCTTGACGCGGCGGTCGGCCGGGTCCAGGCGGCGCTCGACGAGGCCGCGGGACTCCAGGCGGTCCACGATCCCGGTGACGTTCGACGGCTCGCACTTCAGCTGCCGCGCTATCCGCCGCATGGGCGTCGGACCGGCGGACAGCAGGCTCAGCACCCGGGCCTGGGCGCCGGTCAGTGCGTGCTTGGCCGCCGCGTCCTCGTATTCTTCGTGATAGCGGGCCACGATGGTGCCGATGAGCTCGACGACCTCGAGGGTCAGCGGGTCGGTGCGGGGCGTCATGGGTGCCAGGATACCCATTTACTTGACAGCATGAAATATCGATGAGCATGCTTGTTTCATCTTCTGAAGCATGAGGAGGCTCACCCCCATGTCCGTCATCCCCGCCACCGGCCGTGAATGGCACCTGGTCGCCCGCCCCGACGGATGGCCGAAGCCGGAGGCCTTCGCGCTGCGCGAGGCCCCGGTCGCCGAGCCGGGCCCCGGCCAGGTACTGGTCCGCAACCTCTACATGTCGGTGGACCCCTATATGCGCGGGCGGATGAACGACGTGAAGTCGTACGTGCCGCCGTTCCAGCTGGATCAGCCCATGGAGGGCGGTGCGGTCGGCGAGGTCCTGGCCTCGAACGCGGACGGCATCGCGGCCGGCGACCACGTCCTGCACTTCGGCGGCTGGCGTGAGTACGCCGTGGTGGACGCCAGGAGCGCCGTCAAGGTCGACCCGGAGCTCGCCCCGCTCCCGGCCTACCTCGGTGTGCTCGGGATGCCCGGCCTCACCGCGTACGCCGGGCTGCTGGAGGTCGCGTCCTTCAAGGAGGGCGACGCGGTCTTCGTTTCCGGCGCGGCGGGCGCGGTCGGCAGCGAGGTCGGCCAGATCGCCAGGCTCAAGGGCGCCTCCCGGGTGATCGGCAGTGCCGGTACGGACGAGAAGGTCCAGCTGCTGCTCGACGAGTACGGCTTCGACGCGGCGTTCAACTACAAGAAGGGCCCGGTCGCCGAGCAGCTGAAGGAGGCCGCGCCCGACGGGATCGACGTCTACTTCGACAACGTCGGCGGCGAGCATCTGGAGGCCGCCATCGGCCGCCTGAAGGTGCACGGCCGGGTCACCGTCTGCGGCATGATCTCTCAGTACAACGCGCCCGAGCCGCCCGCCGCCCCGCGCAACCTCGCGCTGGTCATCGGTAAGCGGCTGCGGATCCAGGGCATGCTCGTACAGGACCACCAGGCGCTGCAGCCGCAGTTCTTCGAGGAGGTCGGCGGCTGGATCCGGGAGGGCAGGCTGCGCTACCGCGAGACGGTCGTCAAGGGCGTGGAGAACGCGGCGGACGCCTTCCTCGGCATGCTCCGCGGCGACAACATCGGCAAGATGATCGTCTCGTTCGAGGACTGACCCTTCGAGGACTGACCCTTCGAGATCCGACCCTTCGAGGACCGACCCGCGCCAGGCGCACAGCGGCAGCCCCGGGGAGTAATCCCGGGGCTGCCGCCGTGCGCCGACGCGCTGCGCCGTCCGAGTGAATCGGCGTCAACTCTCTTGTGACGTAACCGCTCGAATGAGGTACTGAAAACAACCAGACGGTGGGCCGCCCATCCCTCCCCGGGGAGCGCGGCCTGCGGCTTTTCCGCCCCTAGCGTGCGGACCGGTCAGGCAGTGTCGACGTCCTGCTGACTTTGAGGGCCTCCCCGTTGAGGGACCGCGGCGTTCACCCCCGCATCTCAATGAGGAGAAACCTCATGTCCGCATCAGTGGCGCACCACGACATCGTGCTCGCGGTCGGGGTGCCGACGATCTTGCTCGTCATCCCGAGCTCCGGTCCGATCGGCGGAGGCAACCCCGTCGTGCTCATCGGAACGAACCTGGACACCGTCACCGAGGTCACCTTCGGCCCCAACAACCCGGGCACCATCGTCGCGAAGGACCCCACGGGGACCGTACTCGTCGTCACCGCCCCGCCCCACGCGGCGGGCGCGGTGCCGGTCGTCGCCACCAACAACTTCGGCCAGAGCCTGCCGGCCGGCTACACCTATGTGGCTCCGCCCCCTCCGGTCGCGCTTCTCATCAGCCCGGTCAGCGGTCCGGCGGCGGGCGGCACGCCGTTCACCATCGTCGGTGCCAACCTCACCGGCGCCACCGTCAAGTTCAACGCGGCAACGGCCACCGGGGTCGTGGTCGCCGCCGGCGGCACGGTGCTGACCGGCGTCACCCCGGGCCCGGTGTCGCCGGGCCCCGCCGCGGTCGTCATCACGACCCCCGGCGGAACCGCCACCGTCCCGGGCGGCTACATCTACACCTGAGACCCGCTCTCACCGGCGCGCCGTTCCCCGGCCGGCTCGTCCGCCGGGGAACGGCCGTGCACGTCCGGGGTCCGGAGGGCCGGGGGCGGCGCCGCCCCCGGGGGCCGCCTCTGCTACCGCGGCAACACCACCTGCGGCGGCGCTTCCGGCGATCAGTACTCTGCGGCGCCCGATGGGGGCGGGGTGAGTCTGACATGGGCATGAAAACGTATGCGCGGTTCCTGTGGGCCATCTGTGGGTTCGGCAAAGTCCGGCCGCGTCAACCGATCTTATCGCCAACCGCTGTCGGCGCCGCTCGTCACAGCCGTCGGCTGACCGAGCCACGCCCGCCCAGTAGGCTCGGCCTATGCGTGATCTTGCGACCGGCTGCGGTTATCTGTTGAAGGGACAGCGCTGGGTAGCCCGGCACGGCAGATGGTGGGGGTTCGGGATGATTCCCGCCCTCATCACCCTCGTCGGATACGCGGCGGCGCTCGTCGGGCTCTTCTTCTGGACCGATGACGTCATCGCATGGGCCACCCCCTTCGCCGACGACTGGTCCTCGCCGTGGCTCGGCGTCTTCCGGGGCGCGCTGGCGATGCTGTTCGCCGCCGCGTGCCTGTTTCTCGCGGTCCTCACCTTCACGGCGGTCACGCTCCTGGTCGGCCAGCCCTTCTACGAGTCGCTGTCCGAGGCGGTCGACCGCTCCGAGGGCGGCGCCGTGCCCGAGTCGGGGCTGTCGCTGGGGCGTGAGCTGTGGATCGGGTCGCGTGAGGCGATCGCCCTGGTGGTCCGGGTGACGCTGTGGAGCGTGCTGTTCTTCGCACTGGGCTTTGTCCCGGTCGTCGGCCAGACCGTGATCCCCGCGCTCGCCTTCTGCGTGACCGGCTTCTTCCTCACCGAGGAGCTGACATCGGTCGCGCTGTTGCGGCGCGGGGTGCTGCTGAAGGAGCGGCGGCGGATGCTGCGCGGCCGCCGCCTGCTCACCCTCGGCTTCGGCGTCCCGCTCGCCGTGCTCTTCCTGCTGCCGCTGGTCGCGGTGGTCCTGATGCCGGGCGCGGTCGCGGGCGCGACGCTGCTCGTACGGGACCTCACGGGCGAGGGCGAAGCCGAGGGCGAGTCGGTGAACGGGGACGCGGGTCAGGCGGCGGGCGCGCTCAACGGCTCGTGACCGCGGTCGGCTGTGACGCCGCCACGGTCAGCACCGCACGCACCTGGGCGGTGATGGACGGCCGGTTGCGGACGAAATCCGGATCGGTGTTCCCCGCGCCTAACTGCGGCACCGATGAACGCAGATGGCCGCCCGGCGCCTTCAGTCCGGCCGCGTCGCGCACCGGCGTGGCGCGGTGGGCGATCTCGCGGGAGAGATGGTCGCCCCGCACTCCGGAGGGCGAGCGCGGGGCGGGAGAACCACTTCTCAGCGCGTGGAGAAGGAGTGCACCGTCGAGCTCCGGTAGGTCTGCCCCGGGCGCAGCACCGTGGAGGGGAAGTCCGGGTGGTTGGGGGAGTCCGGGAAGTGCTGGGTCTCCAGGCAGAAGCCGTCGCTCTGGCGGTAGACATGGCCGGAGGTGCCCGCGAAGGTGCCGGTCAGGAAGTTGCCGCTGTAGAACTGCACACCAGGCTCGGTCGTCGCGATCTTCATGACCCGTCCGGAGCCGGGTTCCGTGACCGTGACGATGTTCTCCGGGCGGTGGGTGACGCCCTTGTCCAGGACGAAGTTGTGGTCGTACCCCTGCGCGTACAGCACCTGCGGATGCGCCTCGCGGATGTCCCGGCCGATCTCCTTGGCGCGGCGGAAGTCGAACGGGGTCCCGGCCACCTTGGCCAGCTCACCGGTCGGGATGAGGGTCTTGTCGACCGGGGTGTAGCGGGAGGCGGCGATCCGCAGCCGGTGGTCGTAGACGGTGCCGGTGCCCTCGCCGGCGAGGTTGAAGTAGGTGTGGTTGGTGAGGTTGACGACGGTGGGCTTGTCGGTCGTGGCCTCGTAGTCGATGCGGAAGTCGCCCGCGGCGGTGAGGGTGTAGTCGACGCGCACGGTGAGCGTGCCGGGGTAGCCCATCTCGCCGTCGGGGCTCACCCGGCGCAGCGTCAGGCCCACGTCCGCACCCTTGTGGAACGGTTTCACGGACCAGACGTGCTTGTCGAAGCCCTTGTCGCCGCCGTGCAGACTGTTCGGCCCGTCGTTGACGGGCAGCCGGTACTTGTGCCCGTTCAGGGTGAAGGTGCCGCGGGCGATGCGGTTGCCGTAGCGGCCGATGAGCGCGCCGAAGTACGGGCTGTGGGCGACGTAGGAGTCGAGGTCGGCGAAGCCGAGGGAGACATTGGCGCGGTGGCCGTGGCGGTCGGGTATCTCCAGGGTCTGGACGATTCCGCCGTAGGACAGCACCTTCAGCCGGGTGCGGCCGTTCTCGATCGTCCACCGGTCGACGCGGGTGCCGTCCTTGAGCGTGCCGAAGTGTTCCCTCACCGCGCGTCCTCCGCTGTTCGCGTCGGCGGGGGTCGCACCGGCGGCCGCGGCCGCCAGTCCGGCCGCCGCCCCCGCCGTGATCACCGTGCGTCTGCTCGTGGTCATATACGGCTCCGGATGAGTAGAGGGCCGAGGGTCTACGAACCGATCCTGCGCTTGTTCCAGACGTCGAAACCGACCGCCGCCAGCAGCACCAGTCCCTTGATCACCTGCTGGTAGTCGGTGCCGATGCCGACCAGCGACATTCCGTTGTTGAGCACGCCGAGCACCAGTCCGCCGATGATCGCGCCCAGCACCGTGCCGACGCCGCCGCTGGCCGAGGCGCCGCCGATGAACGCGGCGGCGATGGCCTCCAGCTCGAAGTTGAGGCCCGCGCTGGGGGTGGCGGCGTTGAGCCGGGCGGCGAAGACCAGACCGGCGAGCGCGGCCAGGACACCCATATTCACGAAGACCAGGAAGGTGACGCGCTTGTCGCGCACACCCGACAGCTTGGCCGCCGGCTGATTGCCGCCGAGGGCGTACACATGCCGTCCAATGACAGTGTTGCGCATCACGAAGCTGAAGGCGACGAAGAGACCGCACAGGATGAGCAGCCCCACCGGCGCCCCGTGCCAGCTGGAGAGCGTCATGGTGAAGGCCATGACGGCGGCCACGATCGCGGCGCATTTGACGAAGAACAGGCCGAGGGGCACGACGTCCAGTTCGTACTCCGCGCGCTGCTGCCGGCCGCGCCACTCCTGCCGGACGGCGGCCGCGCACACGGCGAGGCCGATCAGCATCGTGAGGTTGTGGTACCGCGTGTACGGGCCGACCTCGGGCATGAAGCCGGTGCTGATCTTCTGGAAGCCGTCGGGGAACGGCGACAGGGACTGCCCGTCCAGCAGGATCTGGGTGCCGCCCCGGAAGACCAGCATCCCGGCGAGGGTGACGATGAAGGACGGGATGCCGATATAGGCGATCCAGAAACCCTGCCACGCGCCCGCCGCGGCACCGATCACCAGGCAGACGGCCAGCGTGACGCCCCAGGGCATATCGTGCTTGATCATCATCACGCCCGCGGCCGAGCCGATGAACGCGACCAGGGACCCGACCGACAGATCGATATGCCCCGCGATGATCACGATCATCATGCCGATCGCGAGGATGAGGATGTAGCCGTTCTGCTGGACGAGGTTGGTGACGTTCAGCGGCCGCAGCAGGATGTCGTCCGACCATATCTGGAAGATGACGATGATCAGGGCGAGGGCGACCAGCATCCCGTACTGCCGCATGTTGGTGCGCAGCCCCTGGAGCAGCAGCGCCCCGAGGCCCGGGGAGTCATCGGCCGGCGGTGGCGCCGGGCTCTCGGTTTCCTGGGTGGCGGTGCTCATCCTTCGTCTCCTCTGTCCTTCGTCATGTGGCGCATCAGAACTTCCTGGGTCGCCTCGGCCCGGGAGACCTCCCCGGTCAGCCGCCCGGCCGCCATCGTGTAGATCCGGTCGCACATGCCCAGCAGCTCGCCCAGCTCCGAGGAGATGAAGACGACGGCCTTCCCCTGCGCCGCGAGGTCGTTGACGACCGTGTAGATCTCGTACTTGGCCCCGACATCGATGCCGCGGGTGGGCTCGTCGAGGATGAGCACCTCGGGACCAGCGAAGATCCACTTGCTGAGGACGACCTTCTGCTGATTGCCGCCGCTGAGCCGGCCCACCCGTTCGAAGACCGTGGGCGCCTTGATGTTCATCGTCTTGCGGAACCGCTCGGCGACCCGCGACTCCTCGTGCTCGTTGACCACGCCGCGGCGCGCCACGCGGGCCAGCGAGGAGAGCGAGACATTGCGGCTGATGGTGTCCTCAAGGTTGAGCCCGTAGTGCTTGCGGTCCTCGGTGACATAGGCGATGCCGTGCCCGATCGCCTCCGGCACGGTGCGGGTGCGGACCTCCTGGCCGTCGCGGAAGACCCGCCCGCCCGCGTACCGGCCGTAGGAGCGGCCGAAGACGCTCATCGCCAGCTCCGTGCGGCCCGCGCCCATCAGCCCGGCGATGCCGACGATCTCGCCGCGCCGCACCGTCAGCGACACTCCGTCGACGACCTTGCGCTGCTGGTCGATCGGGTGGTGCACGGTCCAGTCCTCGATGGCCAGGGCCACCTCGGAGGCGTCCTGCCCCTCGTACGGGGTGCGCTCGGGGAAGCGGTGGTCCAGATCCCGGCCGACCATGCCGCGGATGATGCGGTCCTCGGAGACCACCGGGGCGGACTGAGGGGTCTCCCGGACCGGCATGGTCTCGATGGTCCGGCCGTCGCGCAGGATGGTGACCGAGTCGGCGACGCGGCGGATCTCGTTCAGCTTGTGGGAGATCAGAATGCAGGAGATGCCCTGCGCCTTGAACTCCAGGAGCAGATCGAGGAGTTTGCCGCTGTCCTCGTCGTTGAGCGCCGCCGTGGGCTCGTCCAGGATCAGCAGCTTCACCTCCTTGGACAGCGCCTTGGCGATCTCCACGAGCTGCTGCTTGCCCACGCCGATGTCGGCGACGCGGGTCTGCGGCGACTCCGTGAGGCCCACCCGCCTGAGCAGCGTGGTGGCGTGCTGGAGGGTCTTGTTCCAGCTGATGAGGCCGCGGGTGGCGTGTTCATTGCCAAGGAAGATGTTCTCGGCGATGGACAGATACGGAATCAGGGCCAGTTCCTGATGGATGATGACGATTCCGCGCTCCTCGCTCGCGCGGATGTCCTTGAACGCGCAGGCGCCGCCCTCGAAGAGGATCTCGCCCTCGTAGCTGCCGTGCGGATGGACGCCGCTGACCACCTTCATCAGGGTGGATTTACCCGCGCCGTTCTCCCCGCAGATGGCGTGGATCTCGCCCTGCCGTATCCGGAGGTCGACGTCGGACAGCGCCGTGACACCGGGGAAGGTCTTGGTGATGGAGCGCATTTCGAGAAGAGTGCTCATATGCCCGGTTCCGCCCCCTACTTCAGCTGCGACGCGGTGTAGTAGCCCTGGTCCACGAGGATCTGGGTGTTGGACTTGTCGATGCTGACCGGATTGAGCAGGAAGGTCGGCACGGTCCGCTGGCCGTTGTGGTACGACTTCCGGTCGTTGACCTCGGGCGTGCCGCCGGTCAGCTCCGCGTCGGCCATCTGCACGGTGGCCTTGGCCAGCTTGCGGGTGTCCTTGTAGATGGTCTGCGTCTGCTGCCCCCGGAGGATGGACTTCACCGAGGCGAGCTCGGCGTCCTGCCCGGTCACGATCGGATACGGCTTGCTCTTGGTGCCGTAGCCGACGCCCTTGAGCGCCGACAGGATGCCGATCGACATGCCGTCGTACGGCGAGAGCACGGCGTCCACATCGCGGTTGCTGTACGCCTTGTTGAGCAGGTCCTCCATGCGGTCCTGCGCCGCGCTGCCGCTCCACTTGTCGGTGGTGAGCTGGTTCATCTTCGTCTGGCCGCTGCGGACGATCAGTTCCTTCCTCTCCAGGTACGGCTTGAACACGCTCATCGCGCCGTTGAAGAAGTACCGGGTGTTGTTGTCGTCCGACGAGCCGGCGAACAGCTCGATGTTGAACGGGCCCTTGCGGCCCTTGGGAAGACCCAGTCTGTCGACGATGTACTGGGCCTGGAGTACACCGACCTTGAAGTTGTCGAACGTGGCGTAGAAGTCGACGTTCTTCGTGCCCAGGATCAGCCGGTCGTAGGAGATCACCGGAATGTTCGCGTCATGGGCGCGCTTGAGCACATCGGTCAGCGCCGAGCCGTTGATCGGCGCTATCACCAGCAGCTTATGGCCCTTGGCGATCATGTTCTCCAGCTGGGCGACCTGGCTGCGTACGTCGTCCTCGCCGTACTGCAGATCCGTCTTGTAGCCCGCCTGCCGGAACTGCTTGGCCATGTTCTTGCCGTCGGCGATCCACCGCTCGGAGGACTTGGTCGGCATCGCGATGCCGATCGTCCCGCCCTTGTTGTCATGGCTCTTGTACCGGCTGCCGCCGACCGCCTCCTGGCCGCAGGCCGTGGCGGTCAGCGAGAGCGCGAGGAGCCCGGCGCACATCGCCGCGACGCGTGCGCCTCTTACCGTAAGCATGGTGATGGGGTCCTTCCCTGGGGCGTCATTGCTCAGGACTTCTGGGGGTGCGTCTGGAGGTCCGCGCCGGTGGCCGGGAAGCGCCGCAGCGGACCCGGCAGCCGGGAGCCCAGCGGGGACAGCCCGCCGTCCGCGCCGAGCCGGGCGAGCAGATCGAGCACGAGCCGGCCGCGGCGCACCCGCTCGCGGGCGCTGCTGAGCGCCACGTCCCGCAGCTGCGCGCCGTACGGGTAGATCCCCGGCGACTTGCTGAGCCCGAACTTCAGATAGAGCGGGGCGCCGCGCCGGATCAGCTCGGCCGCGTCGTAGAGCCGGACATAGCCGCCGAGGTCGTCCGGTGCCTCGATGTAGAAGTCCATCGGGGCGCGGGAGACGCGGCGGATCTCGGTGAGATGCTCCAGCGTCAGATCCGACGGGATGTTGATCGAGTCGGCGCCGAGGTGCTCGTACACCGCGAACGAGGCCGGGTTGACCGGACCGGCCAGGGCCGACAGCTTGAAGGTGGTGTCCGCCGGCAGCTCGCCGCTCTCCCGCAGCCGGTGCAGCACCCACAGCACGCCCTCGTCGGCGACCAGCAGGCACGTGACGCCGAGGGAGACCGCGCGCAGCGCGTCCTCGACACATCCGGCGACCCCGTCATGGCCCCGGGCGCGCAGGCCCCCGCCGCCGGAGTCGGAGCGGGTGGCTGCGCCGATGTCCCAGGTGCCGCGCGGGCCGGTGAACAGGCACAGCTCGGCGCCTCGCTCGGCGCAGGACTCCACCATCTCGGTGATCTCCGCGTCGGTGAGCATCCATACGCCGCTGCCCTGGCTGATGCGGTGGATCGGCACATCGAGCCGGGCGGCCTCCTTGAACACGGTGGCCAGCGCCTCCGGGCCCTCGACCGACGGGATCTCGGTGCGCCAGGTGCCGCCGTCCGGGAAGGTGTGCGCGGAGGCGTCGGCGGGGTCGGGGGCGGGCGCGGCGTGGCCGAGCGAGGCGAGGGCCGCGTCGGCGGGGCGGCGGGGGCCGGTCGTGGTGGATGAGGCGGCGGTCACGGTGCTCCCTGTGGAGTGATGGCCGGTGGTTCGGCGTCCGGCTGTGGTGCTGCCCAGGACATCGTTGTCCGGGTGTGACTGGTGGGATGACTAGAGGCGGTTGTGCTAGGGCTGCGGGGGAGTCCTACGCGCCGCCGGGCCGCAGCAACACCTTGCCCACCTTCGGATCACCGCTTCCCACCAGCTCGATGGCGGTGGCGAAGTCGGTGAGCGGCAGCTCATGGGTGATCAGCGGCAGCAACGTCAGCAGCCCGGCGTCGAAGACCCGTACCGCATGCGCCCACGCGGCGGGCGGGGCCCCGAAGACCGTCCGCACCTCGATCTGGCGCACCACCAGATCGGTCGGGTCCAACCCGTCCGCGCCCGCCGCCGGAATGCCGGTGAGCACCAGCCGCCCGCCACGGCGCGGCAGCGCGGCGGAGGTACGGGCGGCGGAGGCGGAGCCGGCGGTCTCGATGACGACGTCGTAGCCGCCCCGGGCGGCCGGCTGGTCCCGGGTACGGAAGGCCGTCGCGCCGAACGACAGCGACAGCCGCTCGCGGTCCGGGCGGACGCCGACCACCAGCAGCTCGGCGGGGGAGGCCGCGGCGAGGAACTGCACGGCGATCATGCCGAGGGTCCCGGTGCCGACCACCGCGACCCGCTCACCGGGCCGTACGTTCGCCTTGAGCGCGGCGGCGGCGACGCACGCGGCGGGCTCCAGCAGCGCGGCGGCGCCGAGGTCGGCGCCCTCCGACAGGAGGTGCAGCAGCCGGGCGGGGAGGGTCAGGGTGTCGGCCATCGCGCCCGGCTGGGTGAAGCCGGTCTCCTCGTAGCCCGCCGTGCAGAGCGTGGTGTCGCCCGCGTGACAGCGGTCGCACACCTGGCAGTTGCGGAACCCCTCGCCGACGACCTTCCGCCCCACCAGCGCGGACGGCACCCCCGCCCCGACCGCCTCGACCGTCCCGGACCACTCATGACCGGGGGTGACGGGATAGCGCACATACCCCTTTGGCCGATTCCCCTGGTAGAGCTCGCGGTCACTGCCGCAGATCCCGGAGGCGTGGACCCGTATCCGTGCGTCACCGGGGCCGGGCGGGGCCGGTTCGGTCTCGGCGAGATGGAACGCGCCGGGGGCGTCGAGTACGAGCGCGGTCACCGCTGCCCGCCCTTCGGGTCGCGCCGTTCCCAGCCTTCGGCCCACAGGTCGAAGCGGGCCTGCTGCTGGGGGAATTCGGCGGCGGCGTCCGTGTCGAGCTCGACGCCGAGGCCGGGGGCGTGCGAGAGCTCGAAGTAGCCGTCAACAACCCGCGGGGCGCCCTTGACCACCTTCTTGATCTCCGCGTCGGCGAAGTCGTTGAAGTGCTCCAGGATCTTGAAGTTGGGTGTGCAGCCCGCGAGTTGGAGCGACGCGGCGGTCAGCACGGAGCCGCCGACGTTGTGCGGCGCGATCAGGACGTAGTGCGTCTCGGCGGTCGCCGCGAGCTTGCGCGCCTCGCCGATGCCGCCGATGTGCCCGACGTCGGGCTGGATGATGTCGGCCGCCTGCGACTCGAACAGCTCGCGGAACTCGATGCGGTCGTGGATGCGCTCACCCGTCGCGATCGGCAGACGCGTCTTCTCCGCCACCTTCGCGAGCGCCTTGAGGTTCTCCGGCGGCACCGGCTCCTCCAGCCACGACGGCTGGAACCGTTCCAGCTCCCCGGCGATCCGCACGGCGGTCGCCGGGCTGAACCGCCCGTGCATCTCCACCAGCAGCTCGGTCTCCGGCCCGATCGCGTCCCGTACCGCCTCGACGAGCGAGAGCGAGTGCAGGGTCTCGGCGTGGTCGAGCTCGAAGCGGCCGGTGCCGAACGGGTCCAGCTTCAGCGCCCGGTAGCCGCGCTCGACGACCGCCGTGGCCGCCTTGTGGAAGGCCTCGGGCGTGCGCTCGACGGTGTACCAGCCGTTCGCGTACGCCTTGACCCGGTCCGTCACCTTCCCGCCGAGCAGCTGCCAGACCGGCACCCCGAGCGCCTTGCCCTTGATGTCCCAGCAGGCCATCTCGACACATGCGATCCCGGACATCACGATCTCGCCGGCCCGCCCGTAGTCGCCGTACTTCATCCGCCGGACCAGGTCCTCCACCGCGAACGGGTCCGCTCCGGCAAGGTGGTTGACCTCGGCCTCACGGAGATAGCCGAGCAGCGCGTCGGTGCGTCCGAGCATGCGGGTCTCGCCGACGCCGGTGATGCCTTCGTCCGTGTGGACCTGCACATAGGTGAGGTTGCGCCAGGGAGTGCCGATGACATGCGTGCTGATTCCGGTGATGCGCAAGGCAATCGATCCTTCGCGATGTTCGATATTTCGTCACACGTTCGAAATCTTGGCGTGACGGTAGTCACCAGGCGTAAGGGGTGTCAATGGCCGTGCCTCGAATGGCTGCCGAATGAGGGCGGCACCGCGGAACGGGTGCGACGGGAGCTGTGCTCAGTGCCATTGAGCCTCCGTCAGCATCCGGCCCGCCGCGGGCGCCGTCGCCCGACACACCTCGCCTTCGACGGCCATGACGATCATGGCGATGGCCTCCGTCGCGGTCACCCTGGCCCTGGCGCCGGGCCTTTCCGCGAGCAGTCCGCGGGTGGGGGTCAACCGAATGCCGCGAAGCCACCCGTTGAGCGGTGTCGGCACGCCGCCGCGGGAGTGAGGTTCCCGCGGCCGGGTCCGTGGTCCCGGTAGCTGTACAGGGCAATGCGCTCCCCCTCATGGGAGCCCGCTCGCGAGCCCGCATCCGCTCGGGAGCCGGCTCCCCGTTCACGGAGGTATCTACGTCCATGCGCAAACGCCGTCGCATCCTCGGCGCCCTCGCCCTTCTGCTCTTCGCGGCGCCGGCCGCCCACGCCGCGCCGATCGGCCCCGCCGCACCGCAGTCCCGCTCCGGCCTCTCCCGGTTCGACCGGTCCACCATCCCCCTGCCCTGGGGTGACAACCTCACCATCGACCGCACCGGGTATGTCGCCAGGGGCGGGACCGTCTCGCTGTACGGCACCTACCGTTGCGTACGGGACGGTATGGACTTCCCGCGCGCGACCATCCTCCTCACGCTCACCCAGGACCAGGAACACCATGGCATCGGGGGCGCGGCGGCGATCTGCGACGGGCAGACGCGGCGCTGGGCGGTCGAGGGCGTCGGGGAGGGGTGGTATGAGCGGGGCCTGGCCTACGCCCAGGGCAGGCTGGTGAAGTTCGGCGACGACGAGGACTTCGTTCCGCTGCCGCACACCGTGGCCGACGCCGAACGGGAGATCAGGCTGACCTCGCCCGGTGACTGACCGCGCCCCGGCACTGACCGGTCCTGGGGACTGACCGTGCCTCGGGACTGACCCCGCCCCGGGACTGACCCCGCCCGGACAGAGCCCGGCGCGGTGTGTGTCGTCAGCCCTTCTGCCGGGCCTCCTCGTCCCCCTGCCCCAGCAGCGAGACGAAGGCCCGGAAGAGGGCGGGCATGTCCACCGCCTCCGGATCGTGCAGCCACTGGAACTGCAGCCCGTCCATCACCGCCACCAGCAGCGGCGCGACGCCCTCGGGGGTGAGCCCGCCGGGCAGCCGGTCGCCGAACTCGCCGCGCAGGGTGGCCGCCATGTCGGCGCGCACCCGCTCGTAGCGATGGGTGAAGTAGTCGCGCGCGGGGGGGTCGTCGGTGACGCTCTCGCCGAGGAGCGCTGAGAAGGTCTGGACGATGCCGGGGCGCATCGCGTTGTACTCCACCAGCGAGGCCAGCAGGGACGGCGGCCACGCGCCCCCGCCGTCGCGCCGCGCCGCGCCGGTGTCCCACCGGTCGCGCTCCGCCAGAACGGCGATGAGCAGGGCGTCCTTGGTGGGGAAGTAGTGCAGCAGACCCTGCTGGTCAGCCCGGCCCGTCCGGGGCTTCGCCCCCAGGCCCCGTCGGGGGCTTCGCTTCCAGGCCCCGTCGGGGGCTGCGCTCAGGATGCGCCCGGTGCGCCCCGTCCCCCGCCCGGGGCCGCGCCCCAGACCACGCGGGGGCCGAGGTACGTCCGTCGGCTGGTTCCATGCCCGTGGCGGGCTGGACGCCTGCCCGGCGGTGGGCGTCGTTCGGCCCGCCTGCCAGGGCGGGACGAACAAGCCCGTCCGGAGCCCCGGTGCCGCGCACCAACGGCGGCGCCGGGGAGAGCGCTACGGTGCCGTGATGCGGCGGTAGGCCATTGCGGCCAGTTGTCGCTGGCCGGCCTTGCTGGGGTGGAACCAGTCCCACTTGCTCAGCTCGGACGTGGCGAACCGATAGTTGTGCACCGCCGGGTCGTACCGGCACAGCGGGTCCTGGTCACAGACATCTTTCAGCACCTTGTTGTACGCGTCCACGCGGTCCGCGACCTGCTGGCGGCGGTCATTCGAGGCCGCGTCCAGGGCGTCGGAGTCCTTCAGCATCGAGGGGCAGATGCCCAGCTTCCAGATCTGCTTGCCGAAGACGTTCTTCCGCCCCTCCGACCACAGCCGCTTCAGGTCCGGCACGCTGGCCACGTACACCTGAGTCTTCGGCAGGTCGCGCCGCAGCCTGGTGAGCGCCGACTGGAAGGTGGTGCGGAACTGGTCCGTCGGGGTCATATCGGCGACCGAGTCACGGCAGGCGTCGTTGGCGCCGATCATCACGGTCAGCAGCTTCGGCTTCCGGGCGGCGGCCGCCTCCATCTGGCCGGGGAGGTCGGCGACGACCGCGCCGGTCTTCGCGAAGTTCCAGCTGCGGGGGCCGGAGCGCAGGCGCTGGGCGAGGCTGTTCACCCGCGTACCGGTGGACCAGGACACTGAGGGGCAGTCGGAGAGCACCGAGCAGGCGTCGAAGCCGCGGGTGATGGAGTCGCCCACGGAGGCGATGGAGTCGGGCCGGGTGTTCCAGACGATGGTGCGCTTGGCGCCGGGGGTCTTTCCGGCGCGGGTCGGGCCGTGTCGGGAGGGGCTGTCGGAGCTGCCGAAGCAGCCCGAGGAGCTGAGCACGGCGGCGGTCGTGAGCAGCGCGACGCCGGTGCGCGCGGCGGTGCGCGCGGCGGTCCGGGCGGTGGTCCGGGCGGCGGTACGAGTCGTCATCCGCACGGCCGCGCGCGTGGTCGAGGACGCGGCGGTCGACCGCTTCCAGCGTGTCGCGCTGGCCCGCATGGCTGTTCCCCCTCCGACTGTTGGGTGATATCTCTCCAGGACCGACGGTACGTCACTCCTCCGGCTGGCTCGCGCGGTAGCTTTTTCTTGTGCCAGTTGAGCTTCTGCCCAGCGGCGGAGAGCGCGTTGCGGTACCGATGCATTACGCCGCGTCACTTCCTGTCCCTTTTCTAGAGGATTCTGCCCGCTAGATTTCACTGCAGGTAACGTCGGGACTGGTGCAGAGGTGATCACTAGGGCAGAATGTCGGGTAGTGTCCGGAGCGTGACCGGTACGGGCGCGAGGCCGCTGGGGAAGGCGCACCTCGAACCGCACAGGAGGCCCCGGTGACGACACGTGGAGTTCTGTATGTGCACTCCGCTCCGCGCGCGCTGTGCCCGCATGTCGAATGGGCCATCGCGGGTGTACTCGGCGTGCGTGTCACCCTCGACTGGATCAAACAGCCCGCGGCGAACGGCACATGGCGCGCCGAGTTCTCCTGGCAGGGCGAGGTCGGTACGGCCTCCAAGCTGGCGTCCGCGCTCCGCGGCTGGCATCTGCTGCGCTTCGAGGTGACCGCCGAGCCCTGCGCCACCGCCGAGGGCGAGCGCTATAGCTCCACCCCTGAGCTGGGCATCTTTCACGCCGTCACCGGAATGCACGGCGACATCCTGATTCCCGAGGACCGGCTGCGCGCCGCGCTGGCGCGGTCCGCGCGGGGTGAGAGCGATCTGGAAGCGGAGATCGCCAAGCTGCTCGGCAAGCCGTGGGACGATGAGCTGGAGCCGTTCCGCTACGCGGGTGAGGGCGCGCCCGTCCGCTGGCTGCACCAGGTCGTCTGAACCCGGCGCCCCCTTCGCCCCCCCTCGGCGCCCCTCGGCGCACCGTTCGGCCAACCCCTTCGGTCGACATCCCTTCAGCCGAGCCTCGTTCGCCCTGCCGCCGTTCGCGTGACGCCTGTCCGCCTGACGCGCCGCCACCCCTTTGGCCTGGAGCGCCCTCCACGTCTTAGCGTGGCAAGATGACCGAACAACTCCCGGCAACGTCCGTCGCGGTCCTCGGCACCGGCATCATGGGCTCCGGTATGGCCCGCAACCTCGCCCGCTCCGGGCTCGACGTCCGTGCGTGGAACCGCACCCGCGCCAAGGCCGAGCCGCTCGCCGCCGACTGCGTACGCGTGACCGACACCCCCGCCGAGGCCGTGGACGGCGCCGATGTCGTCCTGACGATCCTCTATGACGGACCCACGACCCTGGAGGCGATGCGGCAGGCCGCCCCCGGGCTGCGCCCCGGCACCGTATGGGCCCAGGCCACCACCGCCGGGCTCGGGGGGATCGAGTCCCTCGCCGCGTTCGCCCGTGAGCAAGACCTCGTCTTCGTCGACTCGCCCGTCCTCGGCACCAAGCAGCCCGCGGAGAGCGGGCAGCTGCTGGTGCTCGCCGCCGGCCCCAACGAGGTGCGAACGGCCATCTGGCCGGTCTTCGACGCGATCGGCAGCCGTACGGTGTGGGTCGGCGAGAGCGGCGAGGAGGCCGCCGCCACCCGGCTCAAGCTCGTGCTCAACAGCTGGGTGCTCACCATCACCAACGGCACCGCCGAGGCGCTCGCGCTCGCCAAGGGGCTGGGCGTGGACTGGCAGTACTTCCTGGACGTCCTGGAGGGCGGGCCGCTCGACAACGGCTATATGCGGGCCAAGTCGGCCCAGGTGCTCAGCGGCAAGCTCGAACCGAGCTTCGCGACCAAGACCGCCGAGAAGGACGCCCGGCTGATCGTGGAGGCGGGGGAGCGCGCAGGGGTACGGCTGGACCTGGCGGCCGCGGGCGCGGAGCGGTTCCGGCGCGCCGTCGAGCAGGGCCATGGCGACGAGGACATGGTGGCCTCGTACTTCGCCAGCTTCGACGACGCCAACGGCAAGAACGGCAAGAACGGCACCAAGGGCAAGAACGGCACGGACGGCTGAACGGACGAGTGGCCCGCCTCCGGCCGGAGCCGGAAGCGGGCCACACCCGCGTATCAGCGCATGAGGCGCGTCAGACCGTGCGGAAGGCCAGCACCACGTTGTGGCCGCCGAAGCCGAACGAGTCGTTCAGCGCAGCGATCTGGCCCTCGGGGAGCGGCCGCGGCTCGCCGCGCACGATATCCGCGTCCGCCTCCGGGTCCAGCCGGGCGATGTTGATCGTCGGCGGGGCGACCCGGTGGTACAGCGCCAACACGCTGGCCACCGTTTCCACACCGCCGGCGCCGCCCAGCAGATGACCGGTCATGGACTTGGTGGCGGACAGCGCCATATGGTCCACATCCTGGCCGAACACCTTGCGCAGCGCCTTGATCTCCGCCACGTCGCCCTGCGGCGTCGAGGTCGCGTGCGCGTTGATGTGCGCGATCTCGGCGGCCTTGAGGTCGGTGGACTGCATCAGGTTCTGCAGCGCGTGCGCGATGCCGTTGCCGGACGGCTCGGGCGCGGTGATGTGGTGGGCGTCGGCCGAGATGCCCTGGCCGACGGCCTCCGCGTAGACCCGGGCTCCGCGGCGGGCGGCGTGCTCGGCCGACTCCAGGACGATGGCGCCGGCGCCCTCGCCGAGGACGAAGCCGTTGCGGTTGACGTCGAACGGGCGCGAGGCGCCCAGCGGGTCGTCGTTGTTCTTGGACATCGCCATCATGTTGCCGAAGGCGGCGATGGGCAGCGGATGGATGGCCGCCTCGGTGCCGCCCGCGATGACCACATCGGCGCGGCCGGTGCGGATCATCTCGATGGCGTAGCCGATGGCCTCGGCGCCGGACGCGCACGCGCTGACCGGGGTGTGGACACCGGCGCGGGCGCCGACCTCCAGACCCACGTTGGCCGCCGGGCCGTTGGGCATCAGCATCGGCACGGTGTGCGGGGAGACCTTGCGGACGCCCTTCTCACGCAGCACGTCGTACTGGTCGAGCAGCGTGGTCACACCGCCGATACCGGAGGCGACGACCGCGCCGAGCCGGTCGGGGTCGACCGACGGGTCCTCGCCCGCCTTGGCGGTGAAGCCCGCGTCCGCCCATGCCTCACGGGCCGCGATCAGCGCGAACTGCGCCGAACGGTCGAGCTTGCGGGCCTGCGGGCGGGGGATGACGGTGCCCGGGTCCACCGCGATGCGTGCGGCGATCTGGACCGGCAGTTCGCCGGCCCAGTCCTCCTCCAGGCGGCTGACGCCGGAGCGACCGGCGAGCAGGGCTTCCCAGGTCGATGAGGCGTCGCCACCCAGCGGCGTCGTGGCACCAACACCGGTGACGACCACGGTGTGATTGGTCGAGTTCACAGGAATTCTTAACTCCTCGGTAGAGGGTGCTGGACCTGCCACCGCATGGGTGGCGACAAGCGCTCAGCCCTGGTGCTTGAGGATGTACTCGACGGCGTCGCCGACGGTCTTGAGGTTCTTGACGTCGTCGTCCGGGATCTTCACGTCGAAGCGCTCTTCGGCGGCGACGACGACCTCGACCATGGACAGCGAGTCGACGTCCAGGTCGTCGGTGAAGGACTTGTCCAGCAGGACGTCCTCGGTCGGGATACCGGCGATCTCGTTGACGATCTCGGCGAGACCCTCGAGGATCTCTTCCTGAGTGGCGGCCATTGCGGCGCTCCTTCTTCGGTGTGTTGCGGTGTGTGCGCAGCGCCCGACTCGTACGGGGCTGCGTGGATATGGACTATGGAGCCTAAGGGAGGGTAACGACCGTCGCTGCGTAGACGAGACCCGCTCCGAATCCGATGACGAGCGCGGTGTCGCCGCTCTTCGCCTGCCCCGTCGCCAACAGCCGCTCCATGGCGAGCGGAATGGAGGCGGCCGAGGTGTTGCCGGTGGTCTCCACATCACGGGCGACCGTGACGTGCTCCGGCAGCTTAAGGGTTTTGATCATCGAGTCGATGATCCGCAGATTGGCCTGATGGGGGATGAACGCGTCGAGCTCGTCCACGCTGACCCCGGCCTCGTCCAGGGCCTGCTGGGCGACCTTCGCCATCTCGTAGACGGCCCAGCGGAAGACCGCCTGGCCCTCTTGGCGGATCGCGGGGAAGCGCACGTCCGACGTCGCCTGGTCGCGGTAGACGTCCCAGGGCAGCGTCTGGGTGATGGTCTCGGACTTGTCGCCCTCCGAGCCCCAGACGGTCGGACCGATCGCGGGCTCCTTGGACGGGCCGACCACCACGGCGCCCGCGCCGTCGCCGAACAGGAAGGCCGTCGACCGGTCCTCCAGATCGGTCAGGTCCGAAAGCCGCTCGACGCCGATGACCAGCACATACTCCGCAGTGCCATCGGTGACCATGCCCTTGGCGAGGGTGAGGGCGTAGCCGAAGCCCGCACAGCCCGCGGAGATGTCGAACGCGGCCGGCTTGTTCGCACCGAGCAGATGCGCGATCTCCGTGGCGACCGCCGGGGTCTGCTTGAAGTGCGAGACGGTCGAGACGATCACGCCGCCGATCTGCTCGGGCGCCAGCCCGGCGTCGGCGATGGCCTTGCCGCCCGCCTCGACGGACATCGTGGCGACCGTCTCGCCCGGACCGGCCCAGTGGCGGGTGGCGATGCCCGAGCGGCTGCGGATCCACTCGTCCGAGGAGTCGATGTGCTTGAGGATCTCCTCGTTCGGCACCACCCGGGTAGGACGGTAGCCGCCGACGCCGAGAATGCGCGCGTACGGGGCGCCCTTGCTGGGCTTGATCTTCGCGGTCATGCTTCTCGGAGCTCCTATTCGGCCGGGGTGTCGGCGGCGGGGTCGGTGTGCTCGGCGATCAGCGCACGGGCCGCGTCGAGGTCGTCCGGAGTCTTGAGCGCCAGGGTCGCGACGCCCGGCAGGGCGCGCTTGGCGATTCCGGTGAGTGTGCCGCCCGGGGCCACCTCGATCAGCGCGGTGACGCCCAGCTCCTGGAAGGTCTCCATGCACAGGTCCCAGCGCACCGGGTTGGACACCTGGGCGACCAGCCGCTCGATCACCTCGGCGCCGGACGCCACGACCTTGCCGTCCCGGTTGGAGATGTAAGGGATCCGAGGATCGGCCACCGGGACGCCCGCGACCAGGGCCTCGAGCGTGGCGACCGCCGGTGCCATGTGGACGGTGTGGAACGCGCCGGCCACCTTCAGCGGAACGACCCGGCGCACGCCCTCGGGCTTGTCCTCGGCCAGCGCCGCCAGCTGCTCGGCGGTGCCCGCGGCCACGATCTGCCCGGCGCCGTTGACGTTCGCCGGGGTCAGCCCGTGCTTGCCGAGGTGCGCGACGACGTTGTCCTGCTCACCACCCAGTATGGCGGCCATACCGGTCTCGGCGTGGCTCGCGGCCTCGGCCATGGCCAGACCCCGGCGGCGGACCAGCACCATGGCCGCCTCGTCGGTCAGCACACCGGTGGCCGCGGCGGCCGTGATCTCGCCGACGCTGTGGCCCGCGGCGGCGCCGATACGGTTCGCCAGCCCATCCGGGCGGCCCGCGCCCGGGGCGCCCTCGGCCCCCGGGGCGAACAGTGCGTGGGCGGAGAGGAGACCGGCGGCGACCAGGAGCGGCTGGGCCACCGCGGTGTCGCGGATCTCCTCCTCATCGGCCTTGGTGCCGTAGTGGATCAGGTCCAGGCCGGAGACGGCCGACCACCACGCCAGACGTTCGGTGACGCCGGGCAGGTCGAGCCAGGGGGTCAGGAAGCCGGGCTTTTGAGCGCCCTGGCCGGGAGCGACGAGTACGAGCACTCTCACACTCTCTCTTGTGGTGGGTCCTACTCGCCCGTGAGGACAAGGACGAAGAACCGTCAAGGTAATTGTTGGGGTCCGACAAAGGGTCAGGGCAGTATGTCTCCATCAGCGAGACGACCCAAGATCAGGGCTATGCGCAGAGTAAACGCCGACCGGACATCGGAAGGTGACCATCCGGTGACGTCCGTCACACGTCGTAGCCGGTAGCGCACGGTGTTGGGGTGAACGAAGAGCATCCGGGCCGCGCCCTCCAGACTGCTCGCCTGTTCCAGGTACACACTCAGAGTCTCCAGCAGCGCCGAGCCCGCTTCCTCCAGCGGTCTGTAGATCTCCTCCACCAACTGCTCACGGGCAGCCGGGTCCCCGGCCATCGCGCGCTCCGGCAGCAGATCGTCCGCGAGCACCGGACGCGGTGCGTCCGGCCAGGCGGTGCACGCCTTCAGACCGGCCGCCGCCGCACCCGCCGAGCGGGTCGCGGCCAGCAGATCGGAGACCACCGGACCCGCCACCACCGGACCCGGCGCATACGGTCCGATCAGCGCCTTCGCCGCCTGCAGCGGATTGTCCGAGCCGCCCACGACCACCACCAGCCGGTCGCCCAGCACCCCGGTGAGGACCTGCAGCTTGGCGTGGCGCGCGGCGCGCCGGATCGCCTCCACGGTGAGCTCGCTGTCCCCGTCGGGGGCCGTGCCCAGCACCACGCACACATGCTCGGGCGAGTTCCAGCCGAGGGCGGCGGCCCGGGACAGCGCCCCCTCGTCCGCCTCCCCGGACAGCACCGCGTTGACCACCAGCGACTCCAGCCGGGCGTCCCAGGCGCCGCGTGCCTCGGCCGCCTGCGCGTACACCTGGGCCGTGGCGAAGGCGATCTCCCGCGCGTACACCAGCAGCGCCTCGCGCAGCACCGACTCGTCCCCCGGAGCCGCCACCTCGTCGATCGCCGACTCCATGACCTCGATGGTCGTACGGACCATCTCCACGGTCTGCCGCAGGGTGATCGCCCGGGTCAGCTCGCGCGGAGCGGTGCCGAACACATCGGTGCTGATCGCCTGCGGGGCCTCCGGATGCCGGAACCACTCGGTGAAGGCCGCGATGCCCGCCTGCGCCACCAGACCGATCCAGGAGCGGTTCTCGGGCGGCATCGCCCGGTACCACGGAAGCTGCTCGTCCATGCGCGCGATGGCGTTGGCCGCCAGCTTCCCGGAGGACTTCTCCAGGCGGCGCAGGGTGGCACTGTGTGGATGCGGGAGGTTCGCGGCTGGTTCGGGCACGAGGACAAGACTGCCTTATCGGGTGGTGTACGCGGGGAGCGGGGAGGTCGGGGGCGGGTACGGGGAGAATCGGGGCGCACTACCGTGGACCGGGTGATGTGGATACAGCGGTCCGGTGAACGGTATCCGGGCGGGGACGGCACGGGCATCGAGACGCGCCACGCCTTTTCGTTCTCTGGGTACTACGACCCGGACAATGTGCGGTTCGGGCTCCTCGTCGCGTGCAACGAGGAGCGGCTTGCGCCGGGCACCGGCTTCGCCGAGCACCCCCACCGCGATCTGGAGATCGTGACCTGGGTCATCGAGGGCGAGCTCACCCACGAGGACTCCACCGGCTCCGGGACCGTGGTGCGCCCCGGCGATGTGCAGCGGCTCAGCGCCGGGAGTGGGGTGCGCCACACCGAGCGGAACGCGGGCGCGGAGCCGCTCGCGTTCGTCCAGATGTGGCTGGCGCCGGGCCCCGGCGCCGCGGCCGACCCCGGATACGAGGTCGTACGCGGCATCGCCGACGGCACCCCGTACGCGCTGGACCGGACCGAGGCGGTGCTGCATGTGCGCCGTCTCACGGACGGCGAGCGCACCGCGCTCCCCGACGCGCCCTGGGTCTACGCCCATATGGTGCGCGGCGCGGTGCGGATCGGGGCCGAGACCCTGGAGGCGGGCGACGCGGCCAGGATCTCCGGTGCCGAGGGGCTGGAGGCGCGGGGCGTGGGCGCGGCGGAGCTGCTGATCTGGGAGATGCACGCGGAGCCGGTGTACGGCTGAGCGGAGGTCCGGGGCCCCGCCCACGGACCCGTTCGAGGGCTTCGCCCCCGGCCCCCCGCCCCCGGACCCCCGGACGCTCTCCGGGCGGGTCCTCGAACTCCCCCGGCTACCGCTGGGAGGTGCCCCCTGACGGGCTGGACCTTCCCTGGCTCAGCTCCGCCAGGATCGCGTCCGTCAGGGCCGGCCAGACCTCGATGGCCCAGGGGCCGAAGGCCCGGTCGGTCAGGGTGACGCAGGCCGCACGCGCGTCCGGGTCGACCCACAGGAAGGTGCCGGACTGGCCGAAGTGCCCGAAGGCGCGGGGCGAGGACGAACCGCCGGTCCAGTGCGGCGACTTGCCGTCGCGTATCTCGAAGCCGAGCCCCCAGTCGTTCGGCTTCTGGTGGCCGTAGCCCGGCAGCACCCCGGTCAGCCCCGGGTGCACCACGGACGTGGCCTCGGCCAGCGTCCGGTCCGCCAGCAGCCGCGGGGCCTGGAGCTCCGCCGCGAAGCGGGTCAGATCGTCCACGGTCGAGACGCCGTCCTTGGCGGGGGAGCCGGACAGTTCGGTGGCGGCCATGCCGAGCGGCTCCAGCACCGCCTGGCGCAGATACTCGGCGAACGGAATGTCCGTGGCCTTGGCGATGTGGTCGCCCAGCACCTCGAACCCCGCGTTGGAGTAGAGGCGGCGATTGCCCGGCACGGCCACCACACGGTGCTCGGCGAAGGCGAGCCCGGAGGTGTGCGCGAGCAGATGGCGGACCGTGGAGCCCTCGGGCCCGGCCGGCTCGTCCAGCTCGACCGCGCCCTCCTCGACGGCAATCAGCGCGGCGTACGCGGTCAGCGGTTTGGTGACCGAGGCGAGGGGGAACCGGCGGTCGGTCGGGCCGTACGATCCGGCCAGGGTGCCGTCCGCGCGTACGACGGCGGCCGCCGCCGTCGGGACCGGCCAGTTCTCGATCATCCGCAGGCTCTCCATGTCCCAGAGCCTAGTGCCGCGTGGTCCGGAGCCTTGTGCCGCCCAAGATTCCGCCAAATCTCCGCTTGCTTGGAGTGCACTCCAAGTCAATAGCGTTGAGGTCGTCGTGGGGTTTGCCCGCATCGGCGACGGCGAGAGGTGAATCGGCATGACCGTGATGGAGAGTGCTCCGGCGAGGACCAAGCCGCGTACCTGTGCGGGCCACCGCCCGCATCCGCGGCCGACCGGCCAGGATCGGTACACGATCAGTGAGGTCGCCGAGCACACCGGACTGACGGCGCACACCCTGCGCTGGTACGAGCGGATCGGGCTGATGCCGCATGTGGACCGCACCCACACCGGCCAGCGGCGTTTCACCAACCGCGATCTGGACTGGCTCGACCTCGTCGGCAAGCTGCGGCTGACCGGGATGCCGGTCGCGGACATGGTCCGCTACGCCGAGCTGGTACGGGAAGGCGAGCACACCTTCGCCGAGCGGGAGGAGCTGCTGACCACGCACCGGGAGAACGTGCGGGAGCGGATCGCCGAGCTGCGCAGCACGCTCGAAGTCCTCGACTTCAAGATCGATATCTACGCTGACGCCCGACGGGTGTCGGAGAGGGCATGAACCCGTATGAGTGAGATCGACGACCAGAAGAACGAGAAGACAGCCACCGTCGCACTGGGGACCGGCGGACCCGAGGTCGGCGTCCAGGGCCTGGGATGCATGGGCATGAGCTGGGCGTACGGGCCGACGGCCGACGAGGCGGAGGCGCGGGCCACGCTGGAGCGGGCCCTGGAGCTGGGGGTCACCCTCTTCGACACCGCCGATGTCTACGGCTTCGGGAAGAACGAGGAGCTCCTCTCCCCGTTCGTCCGGGCCCACCGCGATCAAGTGGTGCTGGCCACCAAGTTCTCCATCCAGCGCGAGCCGGACGATCCGTTCGGCGGCCAGCGGATCCGCAACGACCGCCCGTACATACGGCAGGCCATCGAGAACAGCCTGCGGCGGCTCGGCGTCGACCACGTCGACCTGTATTACATGCACCGGCGCAACCCCGAGGTGCCGCTGGAGGAGAGCGTCGGAGCGATGGCCGAGCTGGTGGCCGAGGGGAAGGTCAAGCACCTCGGACTGAGCGAGGTCACCGCCAACGAGCTGCGCGCCGCGCACGCGGTGCATCCCATCGCGGCGGTGCAGTCGGAGTGGTCGCTGTTCAGCCGGGACGTCGAAGAGGGCGCGGGCGGTGGTGTCGTGGCTGCGGCCCGGGAGCTGGGCGTCGCCCTCGTGCCGTACTCGCCGCTCGGCCGCGGCTTTCTGACCGGCTCCTTCGTCCACGCCGACCAGGAGCTGACCGACGACGACTTCCGTCGGCAGCAGCCGCGCTTCACCGGCGACAACGCGGCGGCCAACGCCGCGCTGCTGGAGCCCGTACGGAAGATCGCCGAGACGCGCGGGGTCACGCTCGCCCAGATCGCGCTGGCCTGGGTGCAGCAGCGGGCGCAGGTGCACGGGCTCGCCGTGGTGCCGATCCCGGGCACCCGCAGCCGCGTCCGGATCGAGCAGAACACGGCCGCGACCCGGATCGAGCTGAGCGCCGACGAGCTGGACGCGCTGGAGCCGATCGCGGGACAGGTCGCGGGCGCCCGCTACGCCGACATGACGCACACGAGCGCGGGCCGCGCGTAGCCCCGGGCCGGACGGGCGCGGGTCAGACCAGGCCGTGGCGGCAGTCCGTCGGACCGTCGTCGTGGGCGCAGCGGACCGCGCCGAAGTCCCCGAGGGCGATCCGCGCGAAGTTGCGCAGCGAGTCCGTACCGGGGGCGAAGTAGCCGGTGTGGCCATGGGCACGGTCGGCGGAGACGACCCGGGCGCCGAAGGACGGGTCGGTCGGATCCTCGCCGTGCCCCAGGCCCATGAAGTCATAGCCCGTCACCCGCCGGATCCAGTCGGTGCTGTCCCGCGCGGCCCACACCCGGGCGCCGGTGTGCAGCCCGTCGGCGCTGTTCGCGCGCATGCCGGGGCTGCCGAGCACCACCAGGTCGGAGACGCGGGTACGGTCCATCGCGGACGCCGCCAGACCGCAGACCACCGAGCCGTAGCTGTGGCAGAAGACGGTGGGCGCGGCGTCGGCGGTCGCCGCGGTGGTCACGGAGAGCCCCGCGAGAAAGCGGTCCAGGCGGGGCGCGCCCGCCTTGGCCAGCCGGCTGGTGGCGGCGTCCGTGCCGAGCCCGACCGGAGTCGTGTAGCCGACCCACGCGACGACGGCGGTACGGGTGCCGGGCGCCTGCTCGGCCATCGCCGCGCGCAGCGACGTGGCCATGCCGGCCGGGGTGCCGTACGGGTCGTGGGAGCGGTCGAAGGCGGCCAGGTCGATGTCCGAGCCGGGCACGATGACGGCCGTGCGCCGCGCCGCCGCCAAGTCCCCGTACACCTCGGCCACTTGGCCGCGGCCACGCGGATCGAAGGCGAGGATCTGGCGGCCCGGGGCCAGCAGCGCGGAGTAGCGGGCGGCGAGCGGACTGTGCGGATCCGCGGCCCGCTCCTTGTTCCGCTCGGCCCGCAGCGCGCGGGCGTTGGCCTCGTAGCGCAGCGCGAGCGGCGCGCCGTCGAGGTTGCCCACGACCTGAGGATGGCGGATGGCCAGGGCCCGCTGCTGTACGTCGGTGAGCCGGCCGAAGAACCGGGCTATCGCGACCGGGGAGGCGGTGGCGGGGTCGGGCAGCTCATGGCCGGGGCCGGGCAGCGAGTGGTCGGCGAGCCAGGCGTCCGTCCCGGGCGGCGGCCCGGTGACAGGCTGCTCCTCATGCGCGACGGTCCAGCCGGCCGTCCCCGCCATGACGGTGATGGTGAGCGCGGCGGTGATCAGGCGGCGGGCATAGCGCCAGGGGCGAAGCGTCTGCGACATGGCCGCGGTTTCCCTCTTCCGTTCGGTGGCGGAGGGAACGTAAGGAGACGGCCACGGGCGCGGCGTCACCCCCCGGTGCCAAGTCGGACGTCATACCGGGGTAGGGGGTGCGGCCGCCCCACCCCTCGAGGCTCCGCCCCGGGCCGCGGTGGTGGGTTGCGCCCCGGGCCTCGGCCGAGGTTGCGCCCCGCGCCCCCCGGCTGCCCTTCAGGCGTGCCTCATCGCCGGGGGTGGGAAAATCCAGCCCCTCCGGCGATTGAGGAGCGGGGTCCGGGGCGGGGCCCCTGTGGGGGCGCGGGGCGGGGTCCCGAGGCGGGTGCGGGGCGGGGTCCTGAAGCGGGTGCGGGGCGGGGTCCTGAAGCGGGTGCGGGGCGGGGTCCTGAAGCGGGTGCGGGGCGGGGTCCCGAGGCGGGTGCGGGGCGGGGCTCCGAAGCGGGTGCGGGGCGGGGCCCTGAAGCGGGTGCGGGGCGGGGCCCGGCTACTGGCTCCCCGGCGTCACCAGGCCCGACTCGTACGCGAAGATCACGGCCTGCGCGCGGTCGCGGAGTCCCAGCTTGGCCAGCACCCGGCCCACGTGCGTCTTCACCGTCTGCTCCGCGAGCACCAGCGACTCCGCTATCTCCTGGTTGGAAAGGCCCCGCGCGATCAGCTCCAGCACCTCCGTCTCACGCGGCGTCAGCCCGCCGCGGCGCAGGGCGAGGGCGCCGCGGCGGGGCGCGGGGCGCTGGCGGGCGAAGTCGGCGATCAGGCGGCGGGTGACGGACGGGGCGAGCAGCGCCTCGCCCGCCGCCACCACCCGTACCGCCGAGATCAGATCGGCCGGCGGCGCGTCCTTGAGCAGAAAGCCGCTGGCCCCGGCGCGCAGCGCCTCGTAGACGTAGTCGTCCACATCGAACGTGGTGAGCATCAGGACCTTCGGCCGGTGAATGACCCCGCGCGGCGGGTCGAGGAGCCGGCGGGCCGCCTCCAGCCCGTCCATCTCGGGCATCCGGACGTCCATGAGGACGACATCGGGGTGGGTGCGGCGGCTGACGTCCACGCCCTCCCGTCCGTCCGGCGCCTCGCCGACGACGTCGATATCGCTCTGCGCGGCGAGCAACGCGGCAAACCCCGCCCGCACCATCGCCTGGTCGTCAACGATGATCACCTTGATCGTCATGGCCGGTGGTCCGTCTCTTCGAGGTCTACGAGGGGGAGCCGGGCCGCGACGCGGAAGCCGCCGTCGGGCAGCGGGCCGGTGTCGAGCATGCCGCCGACGAGCCGGACGCGTTCGACCATACCGACGAGGCCATGGCCGGTGCCGGTGGTCTCCAGCGGCTTGGTGGGCGGACTGTCCGGCGGGCCGTTGACCACCAGAAGGGTCAGCCCGGAGCGGTCCTCGGTGGCCGAGACGGAGACGCGGGTGGCCGCGCCCGGGGCGTGCCGGACCACATTGGCCAGCGCCTCCTGCACGATCCGGTACCCGGACAGCTCCACGGCCTGCGGTAGCGGGCCGATGCCGTGGACCTCGTCCGCGATGGTCAGCGTGGTCGGTATCCCGGCCCGTACGGTCGCCTCGACCAGCTGCGGCACCTGCCTGAGGCCCGGCTGCGGCGCCCGCTCGCCGCGTGTCTCCTCGCTGCGCAACACGCCCAGCAGCCGCCGCATTTCGGCGAGGGACTCCCGGGCGGTGGCGGCGATCGTGCCGAACTCCCGCTCCGCCTCGGGCGGCAGACCGCCGATCCGGTACGGGGCGCTGTCCGCCTGCACGGTGATCACCGACATATGGTGGGCGACCACGTCGTGCAGTTCGCGGGCGATCCGGGCGCGCTCCTCCAGCAGGGTGCGACGGGCCCGCTCGGCCTCGCTGATCGTCTCCTGTTCGGCCAGCCGCCGCTGGACGTCACCGCGCTCGCGCAGCGCGCCGCCGACCAGCAGCACCACCCCGCTGAGCACGAACAGCAGCACATTGCTGCCGTTGCTCTTGTTCTGGAAGGCCATGCCGAGCACGAGTCCGGCGGCCCCGGTGACCAGCCACACCGCCACCAGGGTGCGGCGCGGCTCGCGCAGCGCGAGGGCGAGCAGCAGAAAGAGATAGCCCACGATGCCGGGCGGCTGCCAGGGCCATGCCCGGTGCTGGAGGTCGGAGGTGGCGAGCACCACCAGCGCGCACACGATCTCGGAGAGGAAGACGATCCACCACGCCTGCAGGGGGCGGGTGACGGACAGCAGCAGAGGGGTGGTCCGGGCGATGCCGATCAGCGTGGCGACGCCGCCGTTCACCCCGTAGTCGTGGGTGAGGACCTGGGCGGAGACGGGGACGAGGATCGCGGTGAGGATCATCGCCACGCCGTACGGCACGCGGCGCAGCCAGTGGCGGGGCGAGTCGGCGAGCAGCGGGGTCGCCGGATAGCTGGGGGTCACCAGCGCCCGTGCGAGGGCGCCCGCCTGCCGCCGGGCGGCCGCGGGCAGGCTCTCGTGCGCGGTGGAGGACGCGCCGGGGGACGCGCCGGAGCCGGGCGTGGCGGCGGTGGCCGGGGCGGAAGGGGGGCTGGACATGGCCGCTTCAGCGTAGGGTCCACGTCGCGGGCGCACGTCATACCTGGGAGTCGGATGCGGCTCATACCTGGGTATCGGTCGCGTCCCGGGCCCGTTGCCGCTCGTCGGGCAGGCCCTTACAGCTCGGCCAGCAGCTCGGCCTTCTTCGCGCTGAATTCGTCGTCCGTCAGCAGCCCCGCCGTATGCAGCTCGCCCAGGTGGCGGATGCGGTCGGCGATATCGGCCGGGTCGCGGCGCGGGCCCGGGGTCCGGGCCGGCGCGGGGGCGCCGTCGGCGCACGGGGCGGAGGCGGAGGCGGAGGCCCGTACGGCTTCCAGCACGGCGGCGGCGAACGGCAGCGACTGGTGGACGAGCCCGTAGCCCATCCCGAAGACGACGGCCGCCGGGTCCTGGTCGGGGCGGCCCGCGGGCTGGTCCTCGGCGGAGCGCTCCAGCAGCCGCAGATGGCCGTTGTTGCCGCTCTTGGGGGAGCCGCCCTTGGCCGAGCCCTCCTTGGGGGTGCTCTCCTTCGGGGCGGTGCTCGCGGATCCCCTGCTCTCCGGGGAGCGCCACTCCACGCCGGTCAGCTCGTCGACCCGGAAGCGCTGGTCCCCGGCCTTCCACTTCGCGGAGGAGGCACCGGTCCAGAACCAGCGGAAGGAGACCGCCTTGCCGTCGAAGGACGCCTTGCCGTCGTACGCCTTGAAGGACATCGGCGGCGGGGGAGCGGCGACCAGATAGGTTTCGGCGGGGGTGCCGGCGGCGGGCCCGAGGGCCGCGCGTATCTGATCGGCGTAGTAGTCGGCGAGGGTCTCGCGCTCCGCCGGCAGCACCAGGCGGTACGGGTCGTACGCCTCCTTGAGCTGCCCGTCGGCGGCGTCCATCAGCGGGTCGGCGCCGGGTCTGGGCACGGCGCGCAGCACCACCGTTCCTCGTTTGCCGGGAGCGAGCTCGACCGCGGACAGCGCCTCGTAGGGGACGTGGCGTTCGCCGAGCGCCTGGAACAGCTTCGGCGTGCGGATCCCCCGTTCGAAGCGGATGAGCACGGAGTCGGTGTCGAACTCCCAGACGGTCTGAAAACCGGCCAGCACATCACCCATACGGCTCATCGTATGCGGCGGTGGCCCGCCCGTCCCCCTTTGCGAACTACGCGCGTCAAACGCGTTCCGGGCGGTCAGCGCAGCCCGGCGGTGCAATCGTCGCCGTCCCCGCAGCTCACGGACTGGACCGCGCCGACCCCCACCCGGGCGAAGTTGTCCAGGCTGGTGGTGCCCGGTTCGAAGTACCCGGCGTGTCCCTTGGCCCCGTCGGCGGCGAGGACGCGGGCGCCGAAGCCGGAGGAGAGCGGGTCGGCGCCGTGGCCGAGCCCGCCGACCTCCAGATGCGGAATGTCCTGGATCCAGTCGCCGGCGTCACGCATCGCCCAGACCCGGGCGCCAGTGCCGAGGTCGGAGGCGCGGTCGGCGCGCATCCCCGGGCTGCCGGCCACCGCGATATCGGTGACCTTGGGCGGCAGATCGCGGGCCGCGACCCCGCACACCACCGAGCCGTAGCTGTGGCACATCAGCGAGACCCGGGAGAGCGCGGGCAGCGCGTTGACCAGCGCGCGCAGCCGCACCGCTCCCTGGGCGGCGAGCTTGCCGGTGGCCGCGTCCATGCCGATCCCGGCCGGCGAGGTGTAGTCGGCCCAGGCGATGACGGCGGTCTTGGTGTCCGGGGCGTCGGTCCGCTCGTTCTGGTAGAGGGCGCGGGCCATACCGACCGTGGCGGTGTACGGACGCCCGGACTTCTGGAAGGTCAGGATGTTGGTGTCGACGCCGGGCACCACGATCGAGACGCGGTTGGCGTGGGCGAGATCGCCGAAGACCTCGGCGGCCCGGCCGGCGCCCGAGGGGTCGAAGGAGAGGATCTGCCGCCCGTGGCCGAGCAGATCCTCATAGCGGTGCATCCGGCGCCCGGCGTCGGAGCGGCCGAGCGGGGTGAGCCGGCTGTCGTGCATCCGCTCGCGCTCGATGGTGTGCGCCTGGTGCAGGGCGGCCCGGTTGGCGCGGTAGCGCAAGGCCACGGGCGCGCCGTTGAGATTGCCGACGACCAGCGGATAGCGGCGCACCAGCCGGTCGGTCTGGGCCTTGGTGAGCGAGCTGAACCAGCGGGTCAGCGTGCGCGGCGAGCCGTGGGGATCGGGCAGGGCACGGCCGCCGAGGGACGCGTGGCGCCAGGCGCTGACCGATACGGAGAGCGGGTCCGTGGCGCCTCTCTGGCTCCGTACGGCTGTCCAGCCGGTGGTGGCGAGGAGTACGAAGACCACCGCAAGGGCGAGCAGGGCACGCCAGGCGGTGGAACCGGGAGAGGGGGAGCCGAGCTCCGAGAAGGAAGTCACCGCGGGCCACCCTAGGAGAAGCGCGGCGGTGGGTGCCAAGTGCCGTGATTCATCTCACGTTTGAGAACGGCACTTTGTGGGAGCTATGTCTGATTTGATGTTATTTATCCCAGTGTTCGGCGAGTGCGGGGCCCACGTAATCAAGATGGAACGCGGTGATGTCTCGCAATGTGACCGTGCTGTCGTCCTCGCCCTCGCCCCACAGCTTCCCGGCCACCCGGATCACCCCGCCGAACATCGCGACGATCAGCCGCGGTCGCGGATCCGTGGCGAGATCCAGCCCCTCGCGGCGGGCGATCTCGCGCGCCAGCCGCTCCTCCAGCTCCGCGGTGCGGCGCAGATGCACGGCGAGCAGCGCGGGCGTCGACTCGATCACCCGGTACATCCGCATATGGAGTTCGGGCGGCACCATCTGCTCGATGGCCTCGCCGATGCTGCTCCAGGCGTCGAGGACCGCGCCGCGCAGGGCGGCCAGCGGCGCCTCGTCCTCGGGGCGCCGGCACAGGGCGGCGAAGAAGTGCGACTCCGCCGACTCCTGGGTGGCGAAGGCGACTTCCTCCTTGTTGGCGAAGTACCGGAAGAAGGTGCGCTGGGAGACGTCCACCGCCTCCGCGATCTCGTCCACCGTCGTCCGGTCGTACCCCTGACGGGTGAACAGCTCCAGCGCCGACCGCACCAGGGCGTTGCGGGTCCGCTGCTTCTTGCGCTCGCGCAGCCCGGCCGGTGGTGGCGCCGCCTGCTCCGCGACTGCCTTGTCCGTTGTCACCTTCAGGCTCGCTCTCTGCCCCATCCGGGTCGCGTTCGGGCTGCTCAGGATAGCTGTGGGGGAAAGCGACAGCGACCGACGGATGAATCCGATTGTCAATTGTCAGAGGCTGACATTAACCTCCGGATATGACGCCTTCGACCACCGTCGCCGACACGGCGCCGGAACCTCCCATACCGGGTCCCCCCAAGGGGCTGCGTGGTCATCCGTGGCTGACGCTCCTCACCGTTGCCCTCGGCGTGACGATGGTCGCCCTCGACGGCACGATCGTCGCCATCGCCAACCCGGCCATCCAGAAGGACCTCGGCGCCTCGCTCGCCGATGTCCAGTGGATCACCAACGGCTATCTGCTGGCCCTCGCCGTCGCGCTGATCACGGCGGGCAAGCTCGGTGACCGCTTCGGCCACCGGCAGACCTTCCTCATCGGCGTCGTCGGCTTCGCCGCCGCCTCCGCCGCCATCGGATTCTCCGGCAATGTGGCGCTGGTCGTGGCGTTCCGGGTGCTCCAGGGGCTGTGCGGGGCGCTGCTGATGCCCGCGGCGCTCGGACTGCTGCGCGCCACCTTCCCCGCCGAGAAGCTCAATATGGCGATCGGCATCTGGGGCGCGGTGATCGGCTCGTCCACCGCCGCCGGGCCCATCGTCGGCGGTCTGCTCGTCGAGCACGTCAACTGGCAGTCCGTCTTCTTCATCAACGCGCCGGTCGGCCTCCTGGCGCTCGTCCTCGGGCTGCTCCTCCTCGTGGACCACCGCGCCGAGAGCGCCCCGCGCTCCTTCGACCTGCCCGGTATCGCGCTGCTGTCCGCCGCCATGTTCTGCCTCATCTGGGCGCTCATCAGGGCGGCCGACTGGCAGTGGGGCAGCGCGAAGACGCTGCTGTTCCTGGGGCTCGCGGCGGTCTGCTTCGCGCTGTTCGTGTGCTGGGAGAGCAGGACGCGCGAACCGCTGCTGCCGCTCGGCATGTTCCGCTCGGTGCCGCTGAGCGCGGGCACCGTGCTGATGGTGCTGATGGCCTTCGGCTTCATGGGCGGGCTGTTCTTCGTCACCTTCTATCTGCAGAACGTGCACGGGATGAGCCCGGTCGACAGCGGGCTGCATCTGCTCCCGCTCACCGCCACGATGATCGTCTCATCGCCGCTGGCCGGTGTGCTGATCACCCGGTTCGGGCCCCGGCTGCCGCTGGTGACCGCCATGGCGATCACCGCCGTCTCGATGTTCGGTCTCTCCCGGATGGACGTGGGCACCGGCACCGCCATGATGTCCCTGTGGTTCGCGCTCCTCGGCTTCGGCCTCGGCCCGGTCATGGTCGGCGCCACCGAGGTCATCGTCGGCAACGCCCCGATCCAGCACGCCGGGGTCGCGGGCGGTCTCCAGCAGGCCGCGATGCAGGTCGGCGGCAGCCTCGGTACGGCCGTCCTGGGCGCGGTCATGGCCGGCAAGGTGGACGACACGCTGCCGGGCACATGGGCCGGTGCGGGGCTGCCGCCCCTGCCCGCGGACAAGGCGGGCAAGGCGTCCGAGGCAGTCGAGGTCGGGATCGCCCCGATCGCCAAGGGCACTCCGGCGGAGATCGCCGGGAAGATCACGAGCGTCGCGCATGACACGTTCGTGTCGGGGATGGGCCTCGCCTTCACCGTCGCCGCCGTCGTCTCGGCGGTCGCCGCCGTGGTCGCGGCCTTCACCAAGCGTGGTGAGAACGCGGAGGCGGGCGCCGGGGCCGGTCCTATCTGACCCCTTCGTGACACGCCCCCTATCAGGGTGGACCTTGATCAACCCCATGGTGGGGAACGGGAGTCGGCCGACAGGCTGGCTCCCGTTCACGCGTTTCCATCACGGGGAGTGATCCATATGCGCAAGACCGCCATCGCCGCGGCGACCCTCGCCCTGGCCTGTGTGCCGGCCCTGGCCACGGCCCACGCGGCCCCGCCGCCGCGGCTCGGCAGCTGCGCCACCGGTCAGCTGTGTCTGTGGCACCACAGCGGGTTCACCGGGGCGCGCCAGACCCATGAGCTCGCCGACACCGACATCGAGAGCTGTGTGGCCCTTCCGGCCGGCGCCTCGGCCGCCTCGCTGGCCAACCGCACGGGACGGCCGGTGACGGCGTACCAGAGCGCGGAGTGCGCCGAGACGGGCGAGTACCGCACCTATCCCACCGGCTCCTGGGCGCCGGAAACCCCGTACCAGGTACGGGCTTTCAAGATCTGGGAGCGCTGACCCGCCAGGGGGCGGCACCGGACCCGCGGCGGCCTGGCGGCCGCCTGCGGGCGGCCCGGCCATCCGGCGGGGCCGTGCGCGCCGGGCGCTTGGGACCGAGGTCCGGGGCGGAGCCCCTGGACCCGGGGAGGGCGGGCTGGGGGCACCCGGGCGGCCCCGCCCCGTCCCTTCCCGCTGCGTCCGCAATGCGGCTCCGCCGCGTGGCACGAGCTCCGCCCCTGGACCCCGAGTCCTGAGGCCGCGCCCGTGGGGGCCAGTCCTGGAAGCCGGAAGCGGGCTGCGGCCCGGTCCCACCCGAGCGCCGGGTGGGTGGGGACACCAGATGCCGGGCGGGCGGGAAGCCCGAGCGCCGGGCGGGCGGGGGCACTGAAAAGCGCCGGGCGGGTGGGGACACCAGATGCCGGGTGGGTGGGAAGCCCGGGCGCCGGGCGGGCGGGGGCACTGAAAAGCGCCGGCGGGTGGGGACACCAGATGCCGGGCGGGTGGGAAGCCTGGGCGCCGGAGGGGGGCACCGAAAAGCGCCCGGTGGGTGGGGACACCAGATGCCGGGCGGGTGGGAAGCCTGGGCGCCGGGCGGGCGGGGGCACTGAAAAGCGCCGGGCGGGTGGGGACACCAGATGCCGGGCGGGCCGGAAACCCGAGCGCCGGGCGGGTGGGAAGCCCGGGCGCCCGGGGGGGCACTGAAAAGCGCCGGGCGGGTGGGGACACCAGATGCCGGGGGGCGGGAAGCCCGGGCGCCGGGCGGGCGGGGGCACCGAAAAGCGCCGGGCGGGCGGGGGCACTGAAAAGCGCCGGGCGGGCTGGAGAATCCAGCCCGCCCGGCGTTAGACCGAGGCCCCGGGGGCGGAGCCCCCGGGCCCGGGGGCGGCACGGTCGGTGGGGGGCACCCGGGCGCCCCCCACCGCGCCACCCGGGAGGGACTACGCGTCGCCGCCCGCCGCGCCGGGGTCGGCCGCGGCCACGTCGAGCAGCTGGTAGCGGTCGATCGCCTGCTTCAGCGCCGAGCGGTCGATCTTTCCATCCCGCGCCAGCTCCGTCAGCACACCGAGCACGATCGACTCCGCGTCGATGTGGAAGAAGCGGCGCGCCGCGCCCCGGGTGTCGGCGAAGCCGAAGCCGTCGGCGCCCAGCGACTGGTATGTGCCCGGCACCCAGCGCGCGATCTGGTCCGGAACGGCCCGCATCCAGTCGGATACGGCCACCTTCGGGCCCTCCGCGTCCGCGAGCTTACGGGTGACGAACGGAACCTGCTGCTCCTCCTCCGGGTGGAGCAGATTGTGCCGTTCCGCCTCGACGGCGTCACGGCGCAGCTCGTTCCAGGAGGTCGCCGACCAGACGTCCGCCTTGACGTCCCAGTCGTCGGCCAGGATGCGCTGGGCCTCGAGCGCCCACGGCACCGCGACACCGGAGGCGAGGATCTGCGCCAGGATCGCGCCCTTCTCGCCCTCCTTGAAGCGGTAGAGGCCCTTGAGGATGCCCTCGCGGTCCACGTTCTCGGGCTCGGCCGGGTGCTGGATCGGCTCGTTGTAGACGGTGAGGTAGTAGAAGACGTCCTCACTGTTCTCGCCGTACATCCGGCGCAGACCGTCCTGGACGATATGGGCGATCTCAAAGCCGAACGCCGGGTCGTACGCGACGACCGCCGGGTTGGTCGAGGCCAGCAGCTGCGAGTGGCCGTCCGCGTGCTGCAGACCCTCACCGGTCAGGGTCGTACGGCCGGCGGTCGCGCCCAGGACGAAGCCGCGCGCGAGTTGGTCGGCCATCTGCCAGAACTGGTCACCCGTGCGCTGGAACCCGAACATCGAGTAGAAGACATAGACCGGGATCAGCGGCTCGCCATGCGTGGCGTAGGCGGAGCCCGCCGCGATCAGCGACGCCGTACAGCCCGCCTCGGAGATGCCGTCGTGCAGCATCTGCCCGGTCGGCGACTCCTTGTACGCGAGCAGCAGCTCACGGTCGACGGACTCGTACTGCTGGCCCAGCGGGTTGTAGATCTTCGCCGACGGGAAGAGCGAGTCCATGCCGAAGGTGCGGTACTCGTCCGGCGCGATCGGCACGAAGCGCTTGCCGATCTCCTTGTCCCGCATCAGGTCCTTCAGTAGCCGCACGAACGCCATCGTGGTGGCGATCGACTGCTGGCCGGAGCCCTTCTTGACCCCCGCGTACGCCTTGTCGCCCGGCAGCTTCAGCGGCTTCGCGCGCACGACCCGGGTCGGCGTGTAGCCGCCCAGCGCCTTGCGGCGGTCGTGCATGTACTGGATCTCCTCGGAGTCCCGGCCCGGGTGGTAGTACGGCGGCAGGCCGGACTCCAGCTCCTTGTCCGGGATCGGCAGGTGGAGCCGGTCGCGGAAGCCCTTGAGGTCGTCGACCGTCAGCTTCTTCATCTGGTGGGTCGCGTTACGGCCCTCGAAGTTCGGCCCCAGTGTCCAGCCCTTGACGGTCTGCGCGAGGATCACCGTCGGCTGGCCCTTGTGCGCCTTGGCCGCCGCGTACGCCGCGTAGATCTTCTTGTGGTCGTGGCCGCCGCGGCCCAGGTGCAGGATCTGGTCGTCGGTCATGTGCTCGACCATCTTGCGCAGCCGCTGGTCGTCGCCGAAGAAGTGCTCGCGGATATAGGCGCCGGTCTCGGTCGCGTACGTCTGGAACTGGCCGTCCGGCGTGGTGTTCAGCTTGTTGACCAGGAGACCGTCGCGGTCCTGCGCGAGCAGCGGGTCCCAGGTGCGGTCCCACACCAGCTTGATCACGTTCCAGCCGGCGCCGCGGAACTGCGACTCCAGCTCCTGGATGATCTTGCCGTTGCCGCGCACCGGGCCGTCGAGCCGCTGCAGGTTGCAGTTGACGACGAAGGTGAGGTTGTCCAGGCCCTCGCGGGCGGCCAGGGAGAGCTGGCCGAGCGACTCCGGCTCGTCCATCTCGCCGTCGCCCAGGAACGCCCACACGTGCGAGGTGGAGGTGTCGGCGATGCCGCGCGCCTCCATATAGCGGTTCATCCGGGCCTGGTAGATCGCGCCGAGCGGGCCGAGGCCCATGGAGACGGTCGGGAACTCCCAGAAGTCCGGCATCGACCGCGGGTGCGGGTAGCTGGACAGGGCGTGGCCGCGCTGGGACTTCTCCTGGCGGAACCCGTCGAGGTGCGTCTCGCTCAGTCGGTCCAGCAGAAAAGCGCGGGCGTAGATGCCGGGGGAGGCGTGGCCCTGGAAGAAGATCTGGTCGCCGCTGTCGTTGTCCTTGCCGCGGAAGAAGTGGTTGAAGCCCACGTCGTACAGCGAGGCGGAGGAGGCGAAGGTGGCGATGTGGCCACCGACCCCGATGCCCGGACGCTGTGCCCGGGAGACCATCACCGCCGCGTTCCAGCGGGTCGCGTTCAGGATCTTGCGCTCGATCTCCTCGTTGCCGGGGAAGAACGGCTCGTCCTTGGTGGCGATGGTGTTGACGTAGTCCGTGCTGCGCATCTCGGGCACGGCCACCCGCTTCTCGCGGGCGCGCTCGATCAGGCGAAGCATCAGGTAGCGGGCACGTTCCCGGCCTCGCTCATCGACGGCTGCGTCGAGCGAGTCGAGCCATTCCTGGGTTTCCTCGGGATCGAAGTCCGGGACCTGGCTGGGAAGGCCGCCAATGATGATCGGGTTGCGATCGGATCCGGAAGCCACGCTATTCCTTCGCTTTTCGGTCGTGCGGTGCACGGACATGGATTCGTGCTCTGCTGGTGTCACGCCGTCTCCATCGTGTACCGCGGGTACGGGATACGTCATCTCTACCGAGTGGTAACCATCACCTGGTGAGATGGGCGCTCTACCGCCGGCCGGTCGGCGTGCGACGGCCAAATCGCAACCTTACGCCCCGGGTGGGGGTCGGCTGCGTACGACCGTTCGGCCGTGGGGCGGCGTAAGGTGGCGATACACACACGTAAGCCGGACAAGCTTGGGTAATCCGGACGGCTGCTCGCCGTTGCGCGTCGTTCCTCCCTGATGGGAGATGCGGCGACACGTCAACGTTTGGGCGGGATCGCTGGCCGGGTACTTGCGCGATCCGCCCGGCCCGTGTGGACTACGCCCCAAGCCTCTCGCGTACGCGCGCGGGGTCCCCGTACTCGAAGAGTGAACGAAAGATGACAGGAGGCAATCCGTGAGCGCGACCGCGGACCACGCGGAGGAGCGGACCAACCCTGCCGCGAGGCTGGGTTTCCAGCCCGATCAGGTGGTCCAGGAGATCGGCTACGACGACGATGTCGACCAGGAGCTCCGCGAGTCCATCGAGGAGATCACCGGCCAGGAGCTCGTCGACGAGGAGTACGACGATGTGGCCGATGCCGTTGTGCTGTGGTTCCGAGAGGACGACGGCGATTTGACGGACGCGCTGGTGGACGCCATCCAGATGATCGACGACGGCGCACCGGTCTGGCTGCTGACGCCCAAGACCGGCCGTGACGGCTATGTCGAGCCGAGCGACATCAACGAGGCCGCGACCACCGCCGGCCTGTCTCAGACCAAGAGCTTCAACGCGGGCAAGGACTGGACCGGCAGCCGCCTGGTCACTCCGAAGGCCGCCCGTTCCGGGAAGCGCTGAGGCCGGGAATCCACACCGCCAAGCCTCCCTCCGTGCCATTTCGGAGGGGGGCTTGGCGCGTAGGGTGGACGCGATCGTGCGTGATCACACGCGATCGGTCGACCATGTCGAGTAGTGAGCGAAGGGATGTCTTCCATGGCGATAGAGGCCGGAGCCAAAGCCCCCGACTTCGAGCTGAAGAACCAGCACGGCGAGTCGGTGCGGCTTTCCGACTTCCGTGGCGAGAAGAACGTGGTGGTCCTCTTCTACCCGTTCGCGTTCACCGGGGTGTGCACCGGTGAGCTGTGCGCCCTCCGCGATGAGCTGCCCACCTTCGTCAACGACGAGGTCCAGCTGCTCGCGGTCTCCAATGACTCGCCCTTCAGCCTGCGTGTCTTCGCCGAGCAGGAGGGCCTGGAGTACCCCCTGCTGTCCGACTTCTGGCCGCACGGCGAGGCCAGCCGCGCCTACGGCGTTTTCGACGAGGAGAAGGGCTGCGCCGTCCGCGGCACCTTCGTGATCGACAAGGAGGGCGTGGTGCGCTGGACGATCGTCAACGGTCTGCCCGACGCCCGGGACCTGAACGACTATGTGAAGGCCCTCGAGAACCTGTAAGGCCAAAGCCTGTAACGGCCGGGAACCGCTCACTAGGATCGAGGCGTTGATCCTAATGGGAAAACCTCGATGAAGGGGCACATAGTGCTCCTGACGAACCTTTTTAGGAGGACTCGTGGGAGTCAGCCTCAGCAAGGGCGGCAACGTCTCGCTGACCAAGGAAGCCCCTAACCTGACCGCGGTTGTCGTCGGTCTGGGCTGGGACGCCCGCACCACCACGGGCACTGACTTCGACCTCGACGCCAGTGCCCTGCTGACCAACGCCGAGGGCAAGGTCTCCAGCGACCAGAACTTCGTGTTCTTCAACAACCTCAAGAGCCCCGACGGCTCCGTCGAGCACACCGGGGACAACATCACCGGTGAGGGCGAGGGTGACGACGAGCAGATCAAGGTGAACCTGGCCGGGGTGCCGGCCGAAGTCGCCAAGATCGTCTTCCCGGTGTCGATCTATGACGCCGAGACCCGCCAGCAGAGCTTTGGCCAGGTGCGCAACGCGTTCATCCGCGTGGTGAACCAGGCCGACGGCAATGAGCTGGCCCGCTACGACCTCTCCGAGGACGCCTCGACCGAGACCGCCATGGTCTTCGGCGAGCTGTACCGGAACGGGGCGGAGTGGAAGTTCCGCGCCATCGGCCAGGGGTATGCCTCGGGGCTGCGCGGTATCGCGCAGGACTTCGGCGTCAACGTCTGACCGTTCGCTCGACGACCGGCGTATTCGCGCGTACGCATGGGGTGTGCACGTGCATACGCACACGGCAACACCGCGTCCGGCGCCGCATCCCTGCACCCAGGCGGGGGTGCGGCGCCGGACGTGCTTTCGCTCACGCAAGGGGAGGAATCAGCATCATGGGCGTAACGCTCGCCAAGGGGGGCAATGTCTCCCTCTCCAAGGCCGCGCCGAATCTCACACAGGTGCTCGTCGGCCTGGGGTGGGACGCTCGCTCCACCACCGGTGCCCCGTTCGACCTCGACGCCAGCGCGCTGCTGTGCCAGTCCGGGCGGGTGCTCGGCGATGAGTACTTCGTCTTCTACAACAACCTCACGAGCCCCGAGGGCTCCGTCGAGCACACCGGTGACAATCTCACCGGCGAGGGCGAGGGCGACGACGAGTCCCTCCTGATCGATCTGACCAAGGTCCCGGAGCAGGTCGACAAGATCGTCTTCCCCGTCTCCATCCATGAGGCGGATGCCAGGAACCAGACGTTCGGCCAGGTCAGCAACGCCTTCATCCGGGTGGTGAACCAGGCGGACGGTAATGAGCTGGCGCGCTACGACCTCTCCGAGGACGCCTCCGGCGAGACCGCGATGATCTTTGGCGAGGTCTACCGCTATGGCGGGGAATGGAAGTTCCGGGCGGTGGGGCAGGGGTACGCGTCAGGTCTTCGAGGCATCGCTCTAGACTTCGGGGTCAACGTTTCGTAAAGCCGCGTACAGCGCGCGGGGGAGACCTTACGGAGAAGGATTGGGTTGCCAGTGCTCCTCAGAACCTTTGGTTGGTCGTTCGCCGTCACGGTGGGCGGTCTGGCCATGGCCGGCGTCCTCTGGGGGTGGAAGGGGCTCGCGATCGTCGGGATCCTCTCGATCCTGGAGATTTCGCTTTCATTCGACAACGCGGTCATCAACGCGGGCATTCTGCGCAAGATGAACGCCTTCTGGCAGAAGATCTTCCTGACCGTGGGCGTCCTGATCGCCGTCTTCGGCATGCGCCTCGTCTTCCCGGTGGTCATCGTGGCCATCACGGCGAAGATGGCACCGCTGGAAGCCGTTGATCTCGCGATCAACAACAAGGACAAATACGAGCATCTGGTCACGGCGGCGCATCCGGCCATCGCGGCGTACGGCGGGATGTTCCTGCTGATGATCTTCCTCGACTTCATCTTCGAGGAGCGCGACATCAGGTGGCTGGGGTGGCTGGAGAAGCCGCTGGCCAAGCTCGGCAAGCTGGACACCTTCTCGATCGTCATCGCGCTGGTCGGCCTGCTGATCGCCGCGACCACCGTCGCCACCGATGTGGCGCACGGCGGCGGTGACAAGAGCGCGACCGTCCTGCTGTCCGGCGTCGCCGGTCTGCTCACCTATCTGATCGTCGGCGGCATCTCCGGCTACTTCGAGGACAAGCTCGAAGAGGAGGAGGAAGAAGGCGGCGAGGGCGCCGAGGAAGGCGACGACGCGAAGCGCCCGGAGGCCGCGCAGCCCGCTCAGGCCAACGGGGGCAGGGGCGGCGGCGCCACCGTGGTCGGTATGGCCGGCAAGGCCGCGTTCTTCCTGTTCCTCTACCTCGAGGTCATCGACGCGTCCTTCTCCTTCGACGGGGTCATCGGCGCCTTCGCGATCACCAATGACATCTTCGAGATGGCACTGGGTCTGGGCATCGGCGCCATGTACATCCGGTCGCTGACCGTCTTCCTGGTCCGCAAGGGCACCCTGGACGACTACGTCTATCTGGAGCACGGCGCGCACTACGCCATCGGCGCGCTCGCCGTCATCCTGCTGGTCACGATCAAGTACGAGATCAACGAGGTCATCACCGGCCTCGTCGGCGTCGTGCTGATCGCCGCCTCGTACTGGTCCTCGGTCGTGCGCAACCGCCGGGAGGCGGCGGACGGCGAGGACTCGGCGAACAAGGCGGAAGTCACCTCCGGAGTGTGACCGGGGGGCGTTTGAGGAACGCTCTGAGCGGGGCGGCCGAGAGTTTCCGAGCTCCCGGCCGCCCCGCGGCAGTTGACGCAGGCGGGAGCCACGAAAGGGTGGGGGTGCGCACGATGGCGTTCTGGAACAACTGGGGACGGGCCGCGTGGCCCGAGTTCGACAGCGGCGGCGCGTCCGGTGTGGTCGAGCTGACCAAGCGGAATGCGACGATCTCCCTGACCAAGCAGGGCGCCGCCACCGGCAATCTGCGGATCAATCTCTCCTGGCAGATGCGGACGTCGGACTTCAACGGCAAGTCCGGGCGCGGCTCGCTGCGCCATCCGCTGCGGATGTTCAAACCGGAGATGGTGCAGGCCCAGGGCCCCGCCATGGTCAATGTCGACCTCGACCTGGCGGTCATGTACGAGCTGAAGAGCGGCGCCAAGGGCGTGGTCCAGCCGCTCGGCGACTTCTACGGCAATCTCAATGAGGCGCCGTACGTCAAGCTCAGCGGCGACGACCGGTTCGGATCGGGATCCGGCGAGACGATCTACGTCAATATGGACCACAAGGACGACATCAAGCGCCTGCTCGTCTTCGTCTATATCTACGACGGCACCCCCGCCTTCGACCGCACCCATGGCATGGTCACCCTCTACCCGAGCAATGGCCCGCGGGTGGAGATAGCGCTCCATGAGCGGGCCCCGCAGGCACGCTCCTGCGCGGTGGTCATGATCGAGAACGTCAAGGGCGAGATGGTGGTCCGCCGCGAGGTGAAGTACGTGTACGGCTTCCAGGCGGAGCTGGACCGGCTCTACGGGTGGGGGCTGCAGTGGGGCCGCGGCTACAAGACCAAGGTGTAGCAGCGGGCCGCCCTGCCCCGGCCCTGGGCCGTCACCTGTTCTGGAACTGCGGTCCCTGCGGCGGCAGGGTGAACGTATCGCTGTCGGGCCGCCGCCCGGTGGTGGGGTCCGGCACGGGCACGGGCGGCGGGGGCGGCGGCACCGACCCGGTCCGCTGTACCTGCTGCGGATAGCCGTACGCGGGCTGCTGCGGGTATCCGTATGCCGGCTGGGGCGGGTAGCCGTACGCGGGCTGCCCCGGGGTCTGGGCCGGCGGCTGCGGATAGAGCGGAGCCGGGCCCTGCGGCGAGGCGGCCGACGGCTGCGGCGGCACATAGCCGTATCCGCCGCTGTCGCCCTGTGCCGCGGCGGGCTGCACGGGCGGCGGGACGGGCTGCGTCAGCTGCGGGTCCCACGGGTCGGGCGGCGCCCCCTGCGGATAGCCGTAGGACGGCGGATGGGCCTGGGTCGGTGCCTGTGAGGAGCCCGGAGGCGGGGGCGGTGTCGGGGCGGGCGGCAGCGCCACCGCGGCCGGTGCCGGTGCCGCGGGGGGCTCGGAGGCGGCCGCGCCCTCCGGCTCGCCCGCGTCCGTACCCCCGCTCGCGTCCGCTCCCTCGCCGTCGTCCACCGAGATCCCGTACTCCGTCGCCAGCCCGACCAGCCCGGACTCATAGCCCTGCCCCAGCGCGCGGAACTTCCAGCCGTCCCCGCGCCGGTAGAGCTCACCGCAGATCAGCGCGGCCTCCTTGCCCGTCTCGGGCAGCACCGCGAAGATCGCGATCGGCTCCGCGTCCGCCGGGTCCGCCGCGCCGGGCGACGCGTCGTACAGCAGCAGGCTCAGATCCCGCACCTGCCCGAAGGTGCCGCCGTCCGCCGACGCGGCCAGCACCACCCGGTGCACCGCCGGCTCCAGCGCCGACAGATCCGCCTCGATGGTGTCCGTCAGCCCCTCCGACAGCCGCTTCTTCGGGAGGTGCCGGACCAGGCCCGAAGGGTGGCGCGGCTGGTTGTAGAAGACGAAGTCCTCGTCCGAGCGCACACGGTCGTCGCCGGCCAGCAGCAGCGCCGAGGCATCGATATCGGGCACGTCCGTGCCGGGGGTCCAGCGCAGCACCGCTCGTACGGCCGTGGCCTCCAGCGGGATGTTCGATCCCTTCAGCATCGCGTGCGTCATGGCCGCAATCCTGCCCTCCCGGCCGGGGCCGGGACAACGCAGGGGCGGGTTCGAATGCGATACGAGGGCGGTACGGGCGGCAGGGCGGGCATGCCGGACACTGAGCGGACGCACATGAGTTACGCGATTTTCACGCTCTTGGGGAACTTTTGACCCATGCTCGCACGTACGATAATCGGCCAACCGCGGGTCGGCGCGACCGAGGCCGGGTACCGGCAGTACGGGGGAGATATATGCGGCATTTTGGACACTTGCCGGACGAGGTGCGGACGAGCCTCTTTCACCGGGAGCCCGGTGAATTCTCCATGGACTCACCCGCCCGGACGCTGGCCGTCGCCCTCGGCGCGACCCTCTACTGCCCCGCGACCCGACCCCGGCTCGCCGAGGACATCGTCAAACAGGCAGGTCGGGGCGTGGTGTCCATGGTGCTGTGCCTGGAGGACTCCATCCAGGACGCCGAAGTGGCGGAGGCGGAGAAGAATCTCATACGGCAGTTCGCGGAGCTGGCGGAGCTCCATCCGGGCACCGCGCTGCCGCTCCTCTTCATCCGGGTCCGCACCCCGGAACAGATCGACGATCTCGTACGGCGGCTTGGACCGACCGTCCGGCTGCTGTCCGGATTCGTACTGCCCAAATTCAGCGAGGAGCGGGGCGTGCTCTTCCTCGAGGCGCTGATCTCGGCCGAAAACGCCGAGGTGACCGCGGCGTTGGGCGGCCGACGGCTCTACGCGATGCCGGTCCTCGAATCGCCCGAGCTGATGCACCGCGAGACCCGCACCGAAACCCTCAGCGGCATCAGCCGGATCGTCGACAAATACCGCGACCGGGTGCTGGCGCTGCGCCTCGGAGTGACCGATCTCTGCTCGGCCTACGGGCTGCGCAGGGCGCCGTACATGACCGCCTACGACGTACAGCTCGTCGCGTCCGTCATCGGCGATGTGGTCAACATGCTGGGGCGGGCCGACGGCACCGGCTTCACCGTCACCGGGCCGGTGTGGGAGTACTTCAAGCACCATGAGCGGATGTTCAAACCGCAGCTGCGCAGCAGCCCCTTCAGCGGGCGCGCGGAGTCACTGCGTACGGCCCTGATCGAGCACGACATGGACGGGCTGCTGCGCGAGATCGAGCTCGACCGGGCGAACGGGCTGCAGGGCAAGACCTGTATCCACCCCACCCACGTCGCCCCGGTGCACGCGCTGTCCGTCGTCAGCCATGAGGAGTTCAGCGACGCGGCGGACCTCCTCGAACCGCAGCGGTGCGGGGGCGGTGTGCTGCGTTCGTCGTACACCAACAAAATGAACGAGGTGAAGCCGCATCGGGCATGGGCCGAGCGGACCATGCAGCGCGCGGAGGTCTTCGGGGTCGCCCGGGAGGATGTGAGCTTCGTGGAGCTGCTGGCGGCGAGCGTGCGGACCGGATGACTGGATGAGAAGCCAGGGAAGCCAGGGAAGCCAGGGAAGCGGGGCGCGGGACGTGGTGTGGTCGGGGCAGTGGGTCGCGGACCGGCTGGGAGTGCGGCTCGAGGGCGGCGAGGCGTGGCCTGGGCTGCCGGTGCCGGCTGAGCGGCCTGGTTCGGCTGAGCGGTCCGAGCTGCCGGGGCCGGCTGAGCGGCGTGGGCCAGCCGAGCGGTCCGGGCTGCCTGAGCGGCAGGAGCGGCCTGAGCAGCACGGGCTGCCCGAGCGGCCTGGACCGGAGGAGCCGCACGAGCCCCAGGAGCCGCACGAGCCCCAGGAGCCGCAGGAGCCGCACGAGCCACACAAGCCGCACGAGCCGCATGAGCGGCCCGGGCTGCACGACCTGCTGGGGCTCGCGCTGCGGCGCAACCCCAAGCGGGCGCATCTGCTGGTCTCGAACGTTCTCGGCAAGCACGTCCCGCAGCGGCCCGCGACCGTCCACGGCGCGGGCGTGGCGCTCGGCCGCCGGGTGCGGGAGCTCCTCGGCGAGGATGCCGCGGCGCGCGCGGTCGTCCTCGGCTACGCGGAGACGGCCACCGGCCTCGGCCACAGCGTCGCCGACGGCCTCGCCCTCGCCCCCTACCTCCACTCGACCCGCCGCCCGGTCGCGGGCGTCGCGAGCGTGGGCGGCTTCGAGGAGGAGCACAGCCACGCCACGTCCCATCTGCTGCTCCCGGAGGACCCGGGTCTGCTGGGCGGTGACGGTCCCCTGGTGCTGGTGGACGACGAGTTCTCCACGGGTAAGACGGTCCTCAACACGATTGCGGCCCTCCACCGCCGCTTCCCCCGCGACCACTACGTGGTCGTTGCCCTGGTCGATATGCGCTCCCCCCAGGACCGCACCCAACTGGACGCCTTCGCGGCCGACCTGGGCGCCCGCGTCGACCTGATCGCGGCGGCGGCGGGTACGGTGCGCCTCCCGGAGGGGGTGCTGGAGCGAGGCCAGCGGCTGGTGGCCGAGCACGAGGTGGAACCGACGGACGCTGGGGCCGGACCGGTGACCGAGGCGGGACCGTCGGCCGCCCGATCCGGCACAGCCGCGCTCAGGATCGACCTCGCCTGGCCGGAAGGCCTCCCGGACGGCGGCCGCCACGGCTTCACCCCCGCCCACCGCGCCCACCTGGAGGCAGCGCTCCCAGACATGGCGACCCGCATAGCGGAAGCCCTGTCGACGCCGCCCCACCCGGCCGTACGCCCCGCCGCGCCCTCCGACGACGAGCCGCAGCCGGGCGAGACCCGTACCGACGGCCCCGCGCCGACGCCGGCCCACCCGGCCACGCCCGCCGGTGGCGGGCCGCAGGCCGGGCGGGAGGCGTCGGGCGGGCTGTGTGCCCGCGAGGAGCAGTTGGGCGGCCCGGAGTCGGACGCCGCCGTGCCGGGCGAGGGCCGGGCCGATGCCCCGCAGGCGGCGCCGGGCCGCCCGGGTACGTACCCCGACGCCCTCGCGGCGCCCGCCGGTGGCGGGCCGCGGTCGGGCGAGACGCGGCCCGACGGCCCGGCGCCGGCGTCGGACCACTCGGCCGCGTCGTCCGGCGGACCGGCCACGCCCGCCGACGGCGAACCGCAGGCCAGGCGCGAGGCGTGGGGCGGGCGGCGCGGCAGCGAGGAGCTGCTGGGCGGCCTGGCTTCAACGCCGCCCCACTCGGCCGCATCCCCCGTCGGACCCTCCTCGGGCGGGCAGGGCGGTGGCGCCACCGCCGCCCCAGCCGCGCCCCGCCACCGCGTACTGGTTCTCGGGTTCGAGGAGCTGATGTACGCCCCCCTCCGTATCGCCGAGGCCCTCGATGACGCCCTCGACGGCGTCGAGGTGCGCTATTCGACGACCACGCGGTCGCCCGTGCTCGCCGTTGACGATCCCGGGTACGCCATCCGTACCCGGCTCACCTTCCCCGCCCATGACGACCCCGCCGACGGGCCCGGTCCGCGCTACGCGTACAACGTGGCGCCCGGCAGCGACCCGACGCGCCGCTTCGACGCCGTCGTCGCCGTCGTCGACTCGACCGCCGACACCCCCGCGCTGCACGCCCCCGACGGGCTGCTCGCGCGGCTGGCCGCGCAGACCGACCGGCTGCTGCTGGCCGTCGTGCCGTCGTACGTCCCCCAGCCCCCACCCACCCCCCGCCCCGTCCCCGAACGACAGGCCCCGCCCATGCACCAACCGTCGCACGAGCCGCTGCGCGGACCCGATTTCTCTTCCTACGCCCCCGATGAAGTCGGCTGGCTGCTCCAGGACTTCTCCCAGGTCACCCTCGAAGCACCCACCGAGGAGCGGGAGGAGGCGATCCAGAGCGGGGGCGCGCACTACGCCGAGTCGCTGCCTGTGGAGTACCAGCCGAGCGCGCGCTACCAGGAGCTTTTCCGGGCGGCCCTCGACACCTCCGCCGCCCGTATCGCCCGCGCGGTCGGCGCGGTCACCGAGACCGTGCTCGCCGAGCGGTCCCCGCGCCCGGTCCTGGTCTCGCTCGCCCGCGCCGGCACCCCCGTCGGTGTGCTGATGCGCCGCTGGGCGCAGCATGCGCACGGGCTGGACCTCCCGCACTACGCGATCTCCATCGTCCGCGGCCGTGGCATCGACACCGCCGCCCTGCGCTGGCTGGCGGACCACCACGATCCGGCCGACCTCGTCTTCGTGGACGGCTGGACGGGCAAGGGCGCGATCACCCGCGAGCTGGCGGACGCCGTCGCGCCGTACCCGGACATCGATCCGCGGATCGCCGTCCTCGCCGACCCCGGCCGTTGCGTCGAGACCTATGGCACGCGTGACGACTTCCTCGTCCCCTCCGCCTGCCTCAACTCGACCGTCTCCGGGCTGATATCGCGCACCGTGCTCCGCGCCGACCTCGTCGGCCCGAACGACTTCCACGGCGCCAAGTACTACCGTGAGCTGGCCGACGCCGATGTCTCGGCGCACTTCCTGGACACCGTCGCGGCGTGCTTCGACGAGGTCGCCGACGCCGTCGTGGCCGACGCCAAGGAGCTCGCGGCCACCGACCGCACCCCGACCTGGGAGGGATGGGCCGCCGTCGAGCGGATCAGCCAGGAGTACGGCATCCACGACGTCAACCTCGTCAAACCGGGCGTCGGCGAGACCACGCGGGTGCTGCTGCGCCGCGTGCCGTGGAAGATCCTGGCCCAGCGCGGCGCGGGCGCGGACCTGGACCATGTGCGGCTGCTCGCCGAGCAGCGCGGGGTGCCGGTCGAGGAGACGGACGGCCTGCCGTACACCTGCGTCGGGCTGATCCACCCGCGCTACACACGAGGCGCGACGGGCGCTGACGGCAAGGCCGTGGGGAAAACGGTGGACAGCACAGTGAACGGCACAGTGAACGGCCCGGCGAACGGCCCGGCGAACGAGAGAGCGGTGGCGGCACGATGAGCGTTCTGGTGGCAAGCGATCTCGACCGCACGCTGATCTACTCGGCGGCGGCCCTCGGCCTCGACATGCCCGACGCCGAGGCCCCGCGCCTGCTGTGCGTCGAGGTCTACGAGGGCCGTCCGCTGTCGTACATGACGGAGACCGCGGCCGGGCTGCTCGCCGAGCTGGTCCGTACCTCCGTCTTCGTCCCGACGACGACCCGCACCCCCGCGCAGTACGCCCGTGTCAGCCTCCCCGGCCCCGCCTCCCGCTTCGCGATCTGCGCCAATGGCGGACATCTGCTGGTCGACGGCGAGTCCGACCCCGAATGGCATGCGAGCGTGCGCGCCACCCTGGCCGATGAATGCGCCCCCCTGGAGGAGATCCGCGCCCACCTCAGCGCCACCGCCGACCCCGCCTGGCTGCTCAAGGAGCGGGTCGCGGACGAGCTGTTCGCGTATCTCGTCGTCGAACGGGACCTGCTGCCCGAGGAGTACGTCAAGGAGCTGGCGCAGTGGGCCGAGCCGCGCGGCTGGACGGTCTCGCTCCAGGGCCGCAAGGTCTACGCCGTACCCAAGCCGCTCACCAAGAGCGCGGCGGTCGCCGAGATCAAGCGCCGTACGGGTGCGGAAGAGGTGCTCGCCGCCGGTGACTCGCTGCTCGACACCGATCTGCTGCTCGCCGCCGACCGCGGCTGGCGGCCCGGCCACGGCGAGCTGGCCGACGCCGGCTGGACGGCGCCGCAGCTGACGGTGGTCGAGGAGCAGGGCGTCGCGGCGGGCGAGGCGATCGTCCGGGCCCTCGGCGAGCGCGCGTCCGTCACCTGGGCGCGGGCACGCAGCGAGGTCATCCGCGCCGTCTCCCGCGGCCGGGGCTGATCCACGGCCACCGCAGGCCCTCTTCGGGTTACAGTCGCCGAGTCCTCGCCGTCCTGCGTTACCTGGGAAGTTGAGCGAAGAACGGAAGCGCCGACGGCCGGAAGAGCCGAAGGGGGCCATGTGGCCGAGAGCAAGAGCACACCGATAACGGCCGAGCTGTACGACTACGTACTGCGGCACAACCCGCCGCTGGACCCCGTGCAGCGCGGGCTTGTCGAGGTCACGCACGCCAGATTCCCCGAGCACGCGGGCATGCAGTCCGCCGAGGAGCAGGGCCCGCTGCTGGCGTTCCTGGTCCGGCTGACCGGGGCGCGGCACATCGTCGAGGTCGGGACCTTCACCGGGTTCTCCGCGCTCGCCATGGCGCAGGCGCTGCCCGCCGACGGCAAGCTGATCGCCTGCGATGTGTCGGAGGAGTGGACGGCGTACGGGCGGGAGGCGTGGGCGAAGGCCGGGGTCGAGGACCGGATCGAGCTGCGGATCGCCCCCGCGCTGGACACCCTGCGGGCGATGCCCGCCGAGCCCCATATCGACCTGGCCTACCTCGACGCGGACAAGGGGAACTACATCCCGTACTGGGAGGAGCTGGTGTCGCGGCTGAACCCCGGCGGGCTGATCGTCGCGGACAATGTGTTCTTCCACGGGGAGGTCACGGATGCGGCGGCCTCGGGCCCGGGCGCCGCGATCCAGGCGTTCAACGACCATGTGGCCGCCGACGCCCGGATGGAGGCGGTCATGCTGACGGTCGCGGACGGCCTCACTGTGGCGCGCCGCCGCCGCTGAGCCGCTCGCGGCGGTGCCGCCGTAGCGGCGCCCAGCGCCGGGCGCGGGGCGCCGGCTTCTCGGCGGGCTCGGTGCCGCCGGGCTGATCCAGCTTGCCCCACTTACCGGGTGGCTGACCCGGCGGCTGCCGGGACGGGCGGTCGGCCTCGGCCGCGCCACCCTCGGCGTCCACGACGCTCCGCCGCCCCGGCTCTGCCGCCGGCCCCGGCCCCGGCCCACGCTCGCCCTGCGGCCCACCGCCGGGCGTGAGCGGCGTACCGGGCGGGCCGCCCTGCTCGGCGGCGCGGCGGGCGGCGATGGCCTCGTGGGCGCGGGCCTCGCGTTCGGCCTGCTCGGGGTGGCGGGCCAGCCAGTACGGATTGTCGTGCGGCAACCCGCCGCTGACCCGCCCGTACATCCCGAACCACATCAGCATCAGCCCGACCACGAAGCTGAACAGCACATTCTGCATCTGGAACGCCAGAAAGTTGATGCCGGTCCGCAGCAGGGCGAGATTGACGAAACCGCTCAGCAGGAAGAGGAGCCCGAGCACGATATTGAGCGTCGAGGCGAAGTTGCCGCCGATGACCATGCCGATGAACAGCAGCAGCCCGATGACGATGGACAGCACGCTCAGCGCGCCGTTGGTGTTCAGACCGGCGACGGTGGCACCGCCGGTGTCGAAGAACCCGACCTGGTGCATCAGACCGAGGATGCCGAAGGCGACGAGGACGAGCCCCATGAGCCCGGCGCCCACTCGATAGACCTGACTGAGCCGGTGATCGACCGGCAGATGCTCGTCGAGCTTGGTGTGACCGCCGATCCTCTCCGGGAGATGGCGTGCGATTCCCGCGGGGTCAGGACCGATGGGGGAGGGGCGGCTCGTAGCCATCTCCGGCCTCCTTTGCTTCGCCGGACCTCGGCTTCGCGGTCGAGGCCGTACCCGCAGAGGTACGTCATCGGGGTCCGTGTCCCGAAGGCGCAGCGCAGGTACGTATCTCCCAGGATCCGCCCCGCCCCGGCCGGGCTCAAGTCAGCCGCAGCAGCCGCCCCCGCAGCACCCGCCACCGCCACCGCCGCCACCGGGCTGGGGCCGGGGCGGCGCGGAGGCGGACGAGGCGCCGGTGACGGCCACGGTCGACAGCAGCTTCACCGTGTCGTCGTGCCCCTCCGGGCAGGACGCGGGGGCCGAGGACTCGGCCATCGGCCGGTTCAGCTCGAAGGTGGTGCCGCAGGCGCGGCAGCGGTACTCGTAGCGAGGCATGACAGGAGCATAACCAGCAAGCAGCAGGTCAGCCGCCTGAATCCGGGCAGCGGCTCAATGCCCGCCGCCCCGCTCCTCCCGGATGTGCTGCACCACCCGGGCCACGGCCTGCCGGACGGCCTCGGTCTCGGACAGGAAGTGCCACCAGTCCGGATGCCGCCCCTCCAGCCCCGCGATCGCCCGCTCCAGCCGCTCCACGGCCTCGTCCAGCGGCCGCGCGTGCCGGGGGTCGGGCGTGCTGCGCCCGGCCATCGCCAGCCGCTGGGCGTCGCGGATCGCGAAGCGGGTGCGGTCGATCTCCTTCCGCTGGTCGAACGACACCTCGTCCAGCCGCCGCAGCCGGTCCCCGGCCGCCGATACCGCCTCGTCCGTAGTGTTCAGCAGCGCCCGTACGGTCGCGAGCAGCGCCGTGGCGTCCGGCCAGCGCTGCGCCTCGCGCGCCGCCTGCGCCTCCTTGAGCTTCTCCTCGGCCCGCGCCACAGCCCGCGCCGCCTGCTCGGGGACCGGCTGCAGATCCTGCCAGCAGGCCGCGCTGTAGCGGCGGCGCAGCTCGCTGAGGACGGGCTCGACCCCGGCCGCCCGGGTGGTGATCGCCTGAGCGCGCGTACGCAGCGACACCAGCCGCCGGTCGATCTCGGCCGCCCGCTCCGGCAGCCGCTCGGCCTCCCCGCGCACGGCCTCCGCCTTGCGCAGCACATCGTCCGCCCGCCGGATCGTCTCCTGCACCCCGTGCTGCCCGGCGCCCTGGTTGAGCTTGGTCAGCTCGGGCGACAACGCCGCGAGCCGCGCTGCCAGATCGTCCGCCCGCAGCCCCGAGCCACGCACCGCGTCCAGCGCGTTACTCGCCGCGAGCAACGCCTGCCGCGCCCGCTCCACCGCCGGCGCCAGCCGCGCCAGCTGCGTCTCGGCCTGCTGCAACAGCGGCCCCAGCCCCTGCGCGAACCGGTCGAGGTCCGCCTTGGTGTGCACCAGCTCGTCCCTGGCCCACGTCAGGTCCGCGCGGGCGCGGCCAGCCGTGGCCGCGTCCAGATCGTCACGGTCCAGATCATGTGCGTCGACCGCCGTGATGTAATCCCGGCTGACCCGGTCGATCCGCTGCCCGAGCGCCGCGAAGTCGGCCGCCGTACGCCGCGCGGCGGGGGAGTCGTCCACCGCGGTGATCATCTCGATGGAGATCCGCAGATCCCGCTGCGCCGTGTCCAGCTCATAGAACGCCGCCGCCGCGGCATCCCTCGCCGCCTGCGCCTCCGCCCGCTGACTCTCCCCCCGGCCCCCGAACCACCGCCGCCCGCCCCCACCCCCGGCGAACGTCAACGGCAGCACCACCATCACCAGCGGCACCGGCACCAGCATCAGACCCAGAACGGACGGACGACGCGAACGGCGCGGACGGCGCGCTGGACGCGCAGACTCTGCAGGTGTCGCCGCCACTTCCCTCTCCCCATGGTTCGCCCAGGCCCGGATGTCATTCTCCCACCCGTCACTGACGAGCACAGCGGTCGGTACGGTTCACGATCGACGGACCTTCCGCCGCGCGGTCGTGATCTACGGACCTTCCACCGTACGGTCCGCGATCTACGGCCCTTCCGCCCCCCGCGGCTTGATTGCGGCACCACCCCACGGACCCTGTAGGCTGACAGCTCCCCTCAGGGCGCATAGCTCAGCGGTAGAGCGCTGCCCTTACAAGGCAGATGTCGGCGGTTCGAACCCGTCTGCGCCCACCAGTGCGAAGACCCCAGCGATCAAGACTGAGGGCCCTTGACATCCGTGGTGACATCCCCCGGTCTGATGCCCATTCGCCTGCGTCAGCGATCCGCTGACGCAACCGTTCATGTCAGGCGCCCGGTCTTGGCAACGCTCCCTGCTATGCGCTGACGGCAGTTCCCTCGCTCGCCGGCGCGAGTTGCGGTGTGTCATGTGTGGCTCCGGGCCAGTTCCCGCTCGTGTTGCGGCGCGTGGTCGTGTCGGGGGAGCGGGAGCGGGGTTGTCAGGATGAGGAGACCGGCCCGGCGGCTCGCGCCGGCAGGTCTGCTGCGCGGCTTCCACCGCGCGCATTCCGAGACCGCACTCGACGTCGTGACGCTCTTCGACGCCGACGCGGCTATCGCCGCTGTCCGGTCGGGCACGATCGACGCGTCCTTCCGCGCCGTCACCCTGCCCGTGCGACAGCTCCCCGACGGCATCGAGGCCGTCCGGGTGATCGACGAGCCCATCCAGCTCCTCACCGGACCGGCCCACGAGTTCGCCGCCGCCCGCGCGGTCACACCCGCGCAGCTCGCCGGGCACAGGATCTGGATCCCCGGCATCGTCGCCGGTACCGAGTGGGCCGCCTACTACGACGACCTCGCCGCCGCGTTCGGGTTCACCATCGAGGTGACCGGCCCCGACTTCGGCACCGAGCCGCTGCTCGACACGATCGCCGACTCCTCGACAGCTGGCGGCCTTCGTCGGCGAACAGACCCGCCTCGTGTGGCCCGCCGACGACGACTTGCGGCGCGTTGCGGTGCACGATCCGACGCCGGTCTACCCGCACTCACTGATCTGGCGTAGCGACAATCCGCACCCCGCGCTCGCCGCACTCCGCGACTACCTCGGCTCCACACGGCCCGACCACCGCGACGCCGAGACATGGACACCGAAATGGGCGCAGTGATCGACACCGCCGTGTCAACGAATCAACCCCCCCACCAGTGCGGTTCTCGTCGCCCTCGCCAGAACGTTCGAGCGGTTCGAGCAGACGTGGGTCATGGGGGTCGGGTCAGTGGGGGAACATGCGGTCTGGTAGATCATTCCCTAGGACGTAACCACTCGTGACGTCGAGTGCTGTGAGAGGTAACGTGCCTCGCACACTCTCGGCCAGCTGGCCGATATGCAACCAGGGACTGTCATGCAGGAACCTTCGATGTCGCCCACTCATGCCCACCAGGAGATGACGTCAGCCGACTCTCAGACGTGGCATGTCCCGGACATTTTGCCCCAGGGTGGCCAAGGCGACGCAGCTCAGCGCCGCATGGTGCTTCTCGCGGTATTGCCTGCCGGGCTGGTCACGATCACCGGAGCCGCAGCCGCCGCTCTGATGTTCACCGTGGGTGTGGCCCACGTCGACAGGGACGCCTTCTGGGGTCTGCTCACGGGCGTGCTGCTGTTCATCTGCGCGATCCTTATGGGCGCGGGGCTCTTCGCCTCCGCGAAGGCGCGGGACCTCACGCGCCGCTATGCCGAGCTGAGCCGCTTCGCGGCACACGGCCAGGCCGAACTGGCCGCGTTGCGTCAGCGGATAGACCATGGACAACAGCTCATACGCCGTCAGCAGAGCCCGCTACCCGGGCCGACGGGAGACGCGCTGGATCGGCTCGGTCATGAGATCGCATCCGCCCAGCGCGCTGCCGAGGCCGCTGTGGTGGAGCTCGCGGCGCGGGCCCGCGGCGGCGAGCAATTCGAGGTCTTCGCCAATCTGGCCCGGAGGCTGGAGTCTCTGGTGCACCGCGAGATCGGGCAGCTGGACGATCTGGAGAACGAGGTCGAGAACCCGGACCTGCTCAAGGGCCTGTTCCATGTGGACCACTTGGCTACCCGTATCCGGCGATACGCCGAGAATCTCGCCGTGCTCGGCGGCGCTGTCTCCCACCGCCAGTGGACCCGCCCGGTCAGCATGAGCGATGTGCTGCGTTCGGCGGTTGCCGAGATCGAGCAGTATTCGCGGGTCAAGCTGGTGCCTCCGGTGGACGGGACGCTGAAGGGGCACGCGGTCGTCGACGTGGTCCACCTGCTGGCGGAGCTGGTGGAGAACGCCACGGTGTTTTCCCCTCCCCAGACCCAGGTGCTGCTGCGTGCCGAGCTCGTCAACGCCGGGCTGGCGATCGAGGTCGAGGACCGTGGTCTCGGCATGACCTCCACCGAGCGGAATCAGATGAATTCCCTGCTCGCCTCCCCTGACGGCATCGCTTTGGGTGAGCTGCTGCAGGACGGTCGGATCGGCCTGTACGTGGTCTCCGCGCTTGCCCGGCGGCACGGCATCGCCGTACAACTTCAGAGCAATGTCTACGGCGGTACGCAGGCGGTGGTGGTGGTGCCGCACGAGATGCTGGGCCAGCCCGCGGACGCGGTGGAAGCACAGCAACAACCGTCGGGCGTCACTCCGCCCGCCCCTCATGGACACGCCAACGACTCGGCGAAGCAGACACTCGCGCAGGACACGCCGGCCGCCCGAGGCCCGGTGCCCGGGTCGGCCCCCGCACCTGCACCGACACCCGCGTCGGCCCCCGCACCTGCACCGACACCCGCGCCGGCCCCCACACGTGCACCGGCCCCCGCGCCGGCCTCCGCACCGGCACCGGCCCCCGCACCCGCACCGGCGCCGGCCCCCGCACCGCCGCTCGCCCCCGTCGCGGTACCCACGCCGGCGGGCGGTCGCCCCGTGCTGCCCAAGCGTCGCCGTCAGGAAAACCTCTCCCCGGAATTGCGGCAGCCCTCCCAGGCTGCCGTGGCGCTGGAAGAAGCCGAGCACGATCCCGGCCTGATGGCCGCCTTCCAGACCGGCATCCGCCTGGCCGAGGAATCCACGGAAGCCCAAGGATCCACGAAATCCGACACTTCCCCGTCCCTTGGCGGGGATACCCGACCAGACCCTGCCCCCTAGCGGTTTCATGTCATTGAGGAGAAGTGCGCGATCGTGGTGAGCGAAGATCTTTCTTGGCTGTTGAGCGGCCTGGTGCAGCGCGTACCGCATACGCGCAGCGGACTGTTGTTGTCCTCGGACGGTCTGGTGATGGCCTCGGATGGAATGGAGAAAGACGCGGCGGATCATATGGCGGCACTCGCGAGCGGGCTCTACTCGCTGGCCCGCGGTGCCGGCAAGCGATTTGACGACGGCGGTGATGTGCGGCAGATCGTGACGGAACTCAGCAACTCGCTGCTCTTCGTCTCCGCGGCTGGTCAGGGCGCCCTGTTGGCGGTGCTTGCCGGGCGCGAAGCGGACGTCTCGGTTCTGGGCTACGAGATGGCCATGATGGTCAAGAGCGTTCGCCCCCATCTAGGGGCCTCTCCCCGTCAGTCGGTGGAGCAGTGAGAGATGCCGGACGCCCCGGATGGGCCATTGCTCGACGAGGCCGCCGGGCGGCTAGTCCGCCCGTACACCGTCAGCCACGGACGCACCGAACCGACATGCCACTTCGACCTGATGACCATGGTGGCGGCCACCGGTACCGTGCTTCGGGGCACCCTCGGACTGGATCACACACATGTGCTTGAGCTGTGCCGGACGCCGGTCACGGTGGCTGAGATCGCGGCGCACACACAGATGCCCGCAACGGTGATCAAAGTGCTGCTGTCCGACTTGCTGGAGCGCGGCGCGGTCGTCGTACGGCCCTTCATCCTGGGACCGGATGGGCCACGTTCCACCCCCGATCTAGAACTATTGGAGGCGTTGCGGGATGGGCTCCTCAAACGACTCTGAGGTACCCGGCGCCGAGTCCCTTCCGATGGGGATCAAGATTCTGATCGCCGGGGGTTTCGGGGTGGGCAAGACCACCTTTGTGGGAGCGGTCAGCGAGATCGAGCCGCTGAGCACGGAAGAGCTACTGACCGAGGTCAGTGCTGCCACGGACAGGCTGGACGGGGTGGAGAACAAGGCCACCACCACGGTCGCGATGGACTTCGGCCGGCTCACCATCAGCCCCCACCACGTGCTCTATCTGTTCGGCACGCCCGGCCAGGAGCGCTTCTGGTTCATGTGGGACGAGATGTCAGCCGGTGCGCTTGGTGCGGTGGTGCTCGCCGACACCCGTCGGCTGGACCACTCTTTCGCGGCGGTTGACTTCTTTGAATCACGTGGCATCAGCTTCATCGTCGCGGTCAATGAGTTCGACGGATCGCACCGCTATCAGCCGGAAGAGGTGCGGGCGGCGCTCGACCTCAAGCCCGAGGTGCCGGTGGTCCTGGGTGATGCTCGCCTGTCCGGCTCCGGTATTCGGATACTACTTTCCCTCGTGCAACATCTGATCAATTCAAGGAGTTCCCATGGAACCGATGGGGTTCACACCTCCCTCCGGAGGGGAGAGGGGGATCGCCATGCGTCATCTGCTTCTCCCTCCGGATGACCCGGAGGCAGAGGCCCGGGCACGCCGGCTTCGGGAATTGGGGATCGAGGACAAGCCCGTTCCGGAGTTCGATGACTTCGCGCGCGAACTGGCGAAGCGCACCGGGGGTTGCTACTCGGGTGTCAACTTCTTCATCGACGAGGACCGTCAGTACTACGCGGGCTTGTACAGCGCGGCCTCCGACACAACCGTGAGGCTGGAGTCCCCCCTTCTCGAGGATCCCGTGCCCGGCCGGGTGATGCCTCGTGGCTTCGACATCGGTTTCTGCCCGCATGTGGTCAGGCGGCGCAAGGCTCTGGTGCTGGAGGACGTCCGCGACTTTCCACGTTTCGCCGGGAATCACGTGGTCGACGCGATCGGAATCCACTCCTACCTGGGCGCGCCGCTGATCGACCACACGGGCATGGTGCTGGGCACGATCTGTGTGGTGGACCAGGATCCGCATCCCTGGGGTCACGAAGGTCTGGAGACCATCAAGACCATGGCGGCTGAACTGGTGGAGCGCATCGAGCGGTCGGCGGACCGCCAGTGAGGGAGCCTGCTTGAGCGAGGATCCTGTGACCCCGTGTACGGCGGATGAGGCGCGCCGAGGGCTGCCGGGCGGTCATGCCGAATTCCGGTACGCGATGCCCCTCGGCGACGTCGAGCGCTGCTCTGCCCCCTTCGTAACGCTGCTGCGATCTTGGCACAGCCGCAAGGCTGGGCAGCTGGTCTCACGACCGCTCATTTCTGGTGGTCAGGCAGGCGCTGCCGCTCGGTCTCGTACCTGTGCACGCGCTCGACCAGCGGGAGAGGCGTCTCGTCGGGACTGATGACGGACCCGCCGGCCATACGCGCGCACACACCCTCGCAAGCGAGCAGTTGTTTGTCGCTGTGGTGCGACACCACCATCGCGTCCGTGTCCGGTGCACGCCGGTAGTCGGTATGGCAGACGATGCAGACCAGTCCGGCAATCATCTCCTCGGTCGGTTCGGGACGGCCGCGACGACGGCTTGAGATGGCGTCAGGTGAATACATGTGAACCATTTCCTCTTGCTCATAGCGTGACGCGTTGCGGTTGGTTCCGTAGTGCTCAGGGAGCGGTACGGATCTGCTCCGGGCCGTTGCGGGCCTGGCGGTCGGTCCGACGATTCGCCGCGCGCTATGCGGTGACCGGCGGCCGGGCACTCTCCTGGGCGGCGCGGTTGCCCGGCCTTGCCGTTCCCCGAGGTCCGACGCCGCAGCGGATGACGCCACCCGAGATGCGCCGGGGTATCGCCACCGTACTCTCGTCCGGACGCTGGAGTGCACCTATCGCTTCCGGGCCGCAAGGGAACATGCCTCCTCGGCATGCGCGGAGTACGGTGAAGAGGACCGAGGGCGATCCGATGAAGGTTGCCCTGCCACAGCCGTCCTTTGCGATCACGACACGGTCCGGGCCCACGGGCTCGGAGAAGGCGTATACACAGCCCGAGAGCGGCCCGCGTTATGGCCACCATGACCCCGATGCGACGCGCAAACAGGGGACGGCGCGGTCCGAGCACCTGCGAAGCGAACCGGCTGACCTCCAACGATCGTCGTCCGCTCCCCGGTGGCCCGCGAGGGCTGCCCCTCCGACGGCACCGCACGAGCTGCCCGCACCCGCGTGCCGCTGACAGCTGACAGCTGACACCGATCAGGATCGAGATCCATGGAGTCCTCAGACTTCCTTCGATGCCCCGTGTCCACGCGTGGGCCGGCTGGAACCTCCTCGACCTCCGCAAGCTCACCGGCTCCACTGGCCGAGCCCTCCGGGAACATCCATGACGGGCCCACGACGAGCCGTGATCGCCCCACAGGCAGTGACTACGCGCTGCTCTCTCGCCAGGTCAGAAGCACAGGGCTGCTGGGGCACCGGCCGCTGCGTTCCGTTACGGCGCTGGCCGTCACGCTGCTCCTCCTGGCCGGTGGCTGGGCGGCCTTCCTCCTGATCGGCGACTCCTGGTGGCAGCTGACTGCCGCCGCCGTGTTGGCCTTCGCCTTCACGCAGTGCGGATTCCGCGGCCATGAAGCGGGCCATCGCCAATTGTTCCGCGGCAAACGGGCAAACGACGTGACAGGGCTGGTGTTCGTCAATCTCTGCATCGGCCTCGGATTCGGATGGTGGGTGGCCAAACACAACCGTCACCATGCCCATCCCAATCAGGTCGGCCGCGACCCCGACATCCAGACCGGCGCCGTGGTCTTTATCGATCGCGAGGCCAGCGGGCGCACGGGGGTGGCCGGTTTCGTCACCTGCCACCAGGCCCCCCTCTTCTTTCCCCTGCTCCTGCTGGAGGGCTGGGCACTGCACGTGGCCACGGTCCGGGCGCTGCGCAGGGGCAGGACGAGTGCTCCCGCTCCTCTTGCGGTCGAGGTACTGGCTCTGCTCGTGCACATGGCGGCCTATCTCACCGTTGTGCTCCTGGTCCTTTCGCCGCTGAAGGCGCTGGTGTTCGTTCTGGTCCAACAGGCCCTTTTCGGCCTGTACATGGGAGCTTCGTTCGCCCCCAACCACAAGGGCATGGCGATGCCGGAGGAGCACGAGCGCCCGGACTTCCTGCGCGGCCAGGTCCTCACCTCGCGCAACGTGCGGGGCGGGCGTGTCATCGACTTCCTGCTCGGCGGCCTGAATTACCAGATCGAACATCACCTGTTCCCCAGCATGCCCCGGACAGCCCTGCCGGCCGCCCAGCCCCTGGTCCGTGCCTACTGTGCCGAACTCGGCCTGCCCTACGCGCAGACGGGCTTGGTGGACTCGTACCGACAGGCATTGCGCCATCTCCGCGTGGTGGGAGCACCCCTGCGAGCCGAACCACGGGTATGACCCCGACATGCGTCTCCGCTCCATGACAGAGAGTTGCCATGAAACCTGACCAAGGACTGCCCGCACCCGGCCTCGCTGACGTCCGTATCGTCGCCGCGTCTCCCGAAGCCGCCCGCCAGATCGCCGAAGCGCTCCGACGCTGCTTCGCCGCCACCGAACAGCGCGCCTACCCTGCTGGCCACGACGGCAGTGGCACTCGCCTCCACCTCACAGTGGACACCGTGCGCACCCCCGAGATCTCCGAGTCGTTCCGGCCCTGGCTGGTCTCCAGCCAATCGGCAGGCGGAGACCGTGCCCATGCCGAAGAGGTCTGAGGGGCCGTGCTCACGACGACGCCCCTGCCCACCCGCCTGTCTCTGGTACGACCCGAAGCAGGCCCGCACTGGATTGACGGTGCGTGGTGGCCCCACTCCCGGGACCTTACCGATGAACTGCCGATCCTGCTCGCCTCGTTGAACCATCGCTGGGGCCGCATCACCCGCGTCACGGTGCATACCGAGATGTGGCCGGCCTGCCCTCGCCGTATGCCCTTCACCGATCGCGTGGTGCACATCAACCGGTCCGGAGCCGACGGCAGCCGCCACAAGATCTGCCTGCTCTCCTACGGGGTGGGCCGGTGCGATCTGCTGGTCGTCGCGCCCGATACGCCTCCGGCCGAAGCCCGACGCCTCATGGCCGGAGCAGCGCGGCACAGCGACTCGGAGTAGCCTGGGATACAGGGTCGTGCACTCTCACGTGCGACGGCCCGAAAGGGGCGACCCCGGCGCGCATGCACCGGGGTCGTTTGCGTCCCTGCCGGGCTTGGTCACAGCTGGGCCCGGGTCCTCGCCCACCCGCGGTGCGGCACGATCCGCGCGGTGCGGTGTGTTTTCGGTGGCAGTTCTCCGGGCGACACGTGGGCGTCCAGGAGGGCTGTGTGGCGTTGTTGCCAATCCTCAGTCATGGGCACTCATCTCCCTCGGTGGCGGTGTGCCGTCCGGCGGGGGCGGCGGCGGGGGCGTCCCGTCCAGGGCTTGATCGGGGCGGGGTCACCCGTGTGCTTGCTCTCGGTGGTCACAGGTCACCTCTTGTTCGATGATGCTGGGCGTCTTCTTGGCGGCAGGGGCATGCGCAGGGCCCGAGAGGGATGGTCGCGGGGACGCGGCACCACTCGTGTACCTCCGCGTGGGCGGGGTCGGCGGTCGCGAGGCGGCAGTACGGGGAGGTCCAGGCTGGGTGCGCCGCGGTGGCGGGACTTCCTTCGTCGGCGTGCCAAGCCGCTTGAAGGGGCGTCCTCCGGTCACCCGAGGACTCGATCCGCGACGGCCGGCTGGGCGCGCTATCGGAGTCTCGACCACGGTGAATCCGGCGCCCTGGCGAGCGACGACCACGCCGTCGTTCCGCAGAACGTCCATAGCCTTGACGACAGTGGCGCGGGATACGCCGAACTGCTCGGTCAGCTCCCGCCCAGACGGCAGGAGGTCACCAGGGGCGAATTCACCCTCGGTGATGCGGGCGCGGAGGTGATCCGCAATCTGTTCGTACTTCAGCTGCGACATGGCTGCTTCCGCGTAGATGACAGGTTAACCGGGCACGTTACCCGGATCGCGGTGCGCCGCTAGCCGTTGGTCCACCAGAATGCAGCCATGGCAACTCACCGGATAGCGCCCGAGGTCATGACGTTCTACACATCCGGCATTAACGAGGCCGAGCGGCTGTCGGCCTCGGCGGACGGTGTGCTGGAGATGGTGCGGACGCAGGAACTCCTGCGCCGTTACCTCCCTCCGGCCCCTGCGCGCGTTCTCGATGTCGGCGGTGGGCCCGGCACCCACGCTCGCTGGCTGATCGAGGGTGGCTACCACGTCCACCTCGTCGACCCCGTTCCCCGCCATATCGAGCAGGCGCAGCGCATCGAGGGGTGCACCGTCGCGCTGGGCGACGCCCGGCAGCTCGCGGCCGAAAAGGAGTCCTATGACGTGGTCCTCCTGCTCGGCCCCCTCTATCACCTGCTGGAGCGTGATGATCGGGACCAGGCGCTCGCCGAGGCGTACCGTGTGCTGCGCCCCGGTGGGCTGTTTGCCGCGGCTGGGATCAACCGTTACGCCAGCCTTTTCGAGCACACGGCGTTCGCGCATCTCTACCGTGAGCGGATGCAGGAGAGCGTCGGGAACATCCTCCGCACCCAGATCCACGATGGCAAGAAGGCATTCACGGCTGCTTACTTCCACACGGGCGAGCAACTGCGCGAGGAAGTGACCGAGGCCGGGTTCGACGCCGAAGTCTTCGGTATCGAGGGTCCCACGTGGGCGATGCTGAAGGCGACAGAGCAGTACACCGGCGAGTCGGTGATCGATTCGCCGCTGTTCAACTCGGCACTGACAGCCGCGCGTATGGCTGAGCCGTACCCGGAGTTGCTGGCCGCCAGCTCACACCTTTTGGCGATAGGGCATCGCCGGGCCTGACGCCGTTGTCGCCGCCCGCAGAGCGGAAAGGCCCTCTGCCGTGGGCGAATCTGCTGCGGGCCGAGATTCCTGACGTGGCGGCAATGGTGGACCGATGGACTCGAGCACGCCGGGGTGCTGTTGGGGCAGCCGGTGAGCGGCGGGCAGCAGGGGACCGTCTCGGACCTCATCTTGCGGGCCGAGGAGATGCTGCGGATCCGCTCGCAGGTCGAGGAGGTGCTGTCCCGGCACACGCCCCACGACGTCGCGACCCTCCGCGCCGATATGGACCGCGACAAGGTCTTCACGGCGGAGGGGGCGGTGACGTACGGGCTCGCCGATGAGGTGCTCAGCCGGCGGAGGGCGAGGGTGTGACGGTCATGGGGTAAGGCCTCGTCAGGCGGCCAGGCGTACCTCGCCCTGGTGCCCGGTGCTCCCGGCACGCCCGACGCTTCGCGTCGCGAGGGACGTCGCCGTGCCGTCGCGCCGCCGGGCGCCCGGTGCGGTGGAGGCGAGGCGGGCGAGTTCGCCCTGGGCCAGGGCGAGGAGTTCGGCCAACCCGAGGCCGAGGGCGTGGGCGGCGGCCGCGAGGACCTCGGACGAGGCCTCTTTGCGGCCGCGTTCGAGCTCGGAGAGGTACGGCATCGAGATACGGGCCTCGTCGGCCACGTCCTTGAGCGTCCGCTCCTGGGCGAGGCGCTCGCGGCGCAGGACACCGCCGACGATATGCCGCCAGAGGGGCTCCTTGACCGGCTCCTTGGCCTCGGGGCCGGTGGCGTCGGCGGGGGCCGCCGTGGCCGGACGCAGGGGGATGACGCGGGCTCGGTTCGACGCGTGGCTGCTCACCCCCTCAGCGTAGAAGCGTTGCGCCGGGCGGGAAGGGAACGGCGTTCTGCCCTCGGCGAATCGGGCGCGTCGATGGGGAGACGGTCCAGTGGCTGCGCTCCGGCCATGCCGCGCGGACTCGCGGCGCGCGGGCGGGGTGGGGGCGGGTGCGGGCCGGTTGCCGGGTGACGGGTGACGGGTCGGCGGGGTGCCGGTAGTGCGGTCTGCGTTGCTGGACGGGATACGGCCCCGCCAAGTGCGGGTTCGGTTTCGCCTGAGGTGCTTGGTGCATCGGGCGGGGTGGGGGCGGGTGCGGGCCGGTTGCCGGGTGACGGGTCGGCGGGGTGCCGGTAGTGCGGTCGGCGCTGCTTGGACAGGACACGGCCCCGCCGAGTGCGGCTTTCGTCTCGCGCCTGGGCGGCACCCCCCTACGGAAAACGCTTGACCTCGCGCAACTACTTTGTCAAACAATCTCGAAAAGGCTCCCCCGGAGGCGCGGGCCGTGACGGCGCATTCCCACCCACGGGGCCGACGGCACCGGGCCGTAGCCCCACCGGCCGTCATCCGGCGATGGCGCGCGCCCGCCCCCGACCCCTGCGGCGCGGACGGCCGCCGCCGCCCCGGCGAGCCAGGTCCGTTGTCAGTGGCGACCCCTACCGTGGTGCTTGTCCTTATTCACGCTTGCTGGGCTGCATGCGGACTCGGACACGGCGGGGGCCGGACCCAACAGCGCGGGTCCGGCCTCCGCCGCATGCATCCCGCCCGGCTCAGGACGTGATCCGCAGCTCCGGCGGGTAGCCGGTCCAGCGCAGCGGTGCGGGCAGGTGCGTCATGTCGTTGGAGAAGAGGACGGAGGGCGGCCGGCCGGGCGGCGGGTAGCGGATGACCGTCAGGGCCGCGTTGCAGTGGTTGAGGCCCAGCCAGCGCCACTTGGGGGCGTCGAGCGCGGCCCGGACGAGCCAGCCGATGAGGAAGTTATGGGTGACGACCAGCTCATGGCGGTCTTCGGGGCCGTCCGCCGGGCCCGTGAAGTGTTCCGCGGCCTCGTGGGCCAGCCGGGGGCCGCGGGCGCGTTCGTCCGCCGGGAAGCGGTGGACGAAGTCGAGCAGGAAGTCGGCGGAGTCGGGCGGCAGTTCGTCCCGCCGGGGCGTGTACGGCACGTAGTCCCCGGCCGGCTCGCAGGCGTGGGCGGGTACGCCGTCGAGCCGCTCGCCGATCAGCCGGGCGGCCTGGGCCGCCCGGGGCAGCGGGCCGTGGTGGATCGCCGACAGGGGTACGTCCCGGAGCCGGTCGCCGAGCAGTACGGCCTGGCGGCGGCCGTTCGGTGTCAGCTCGCGTTCGTCCGGGGTGGCCTCGCCGTGCCGGGTCAGATAGAGATAGCGGGTGGCGGTGGTCGCGGTCATGGGCCCCTGTCCCCTCGGGAGTTGGTGGGAGGGACGCCGATCATGACTGACCCGGTTTCACCGCTACTCTCCGCTCGATGGCTCCTGGTCCCGCCGGGGCGGGGGCTCGTGGCCGGCCGGCGGCCGACGGCGTAGGCCCTCGCCCGGGGCGAGACGTACGACCGCCTCCGCCAGCTGGGCGCAGACGGAACATCTTGCACCTGTACCGGATGGGCCACGCGCTCATCCCGGCTGCCGGAAGGGCAGTCGTCAGGCGCGCTCGTCGCGTCAAGCCCGCCACCGCAAGGTAGGCAGGAATCTCCCGGATTCATCCGGGAGAGCACTTCAACAGAACGAAATGCCTACGACCCGCCCAACCAGGCCGCCTGGATGAACGGAAACACGCAGGGCTACGCGGCCTACAAGGTGGGCGCCGATGTCACCAGCCATGAGGCATGGGGGCTCGGCAGCTACACGGATCATCCTCGTGCCCGCGATACGGCCCCTCCTGATGTCGTATCGCGGGCACGCATATGCGCACCGGGCTTGCCCAGTTCCGTTGGAGACGTCACCGTTGTCCCCCCGGGCACGCGCCGCGCGCCCGCATTCGACTGGGACCGGAGGTGCCATGGGACCGATCGTTCCACCCCTCGTTCCACCGTATGAGACCGTCGGCCAAGGGCCGCACCATGTGATGGCGGTGCACGGCTGGTTCTCGGACCGCGCCGCGTACGCCGCGATGCTGCCGCATATCGACCGGCGCGCCTTCACCTACGTCCTCCCCGATCTGCGCGGCTACGGGGAGGCGCGCGACCTCCCCGGCGCGTACACGACCGCCGAGGCCGGCCAGGATCTGCTCGCGCTCGCCGATGAACTCGGCTGGGAGCGGTTCTCCCTCCTCGGCCACTCGATGGGCGGCGCCGTCGTCCAGCGCGTCGTGGCCGCCGCCCCGCACCGCGTCCGGCGGCTGGTCGGGGTCGCGCCGGTGCCCGCCAGCGGGGTGCCGATGGAGGGCGAGCAGTGGCAGCTGTTCGCGAACGCCGCCGACCGCCCCGAGAACCGGCGGACGATCATCGACCTCACCACCGGAGGCCGTCACCCGGCCGTGTGGCTGGACCTGATGGTGCGGCACTCGGTGGAGCACAGCGACGCCAAGGCGTTCCGGGCGTGGCTGGACTCCTGGGCGCTGGAGGACTTCCACGAGGAGATAGACGGTGCCCGGGTGCCGGTCCGGGTCGTGGTCGGCGCCCATGACCCGGCGCTCACGGCGGAGGTGATGCGGCAGACCTGGCTGCGCTGGTACCCCAACGCCGAACTGGTCGAGCTGCCGTGCGCCGGGCACTACCCCGCCGATGAGACCCCGCTGGAACTCGTACGGGCCGTGGAGGACTTCATCGCCACCGACGCGTAGGCGGTGTGGTGGCGGCGGGGAGGTCCGAGGACGGGTCCGCGGAAGCGGTGGGGGAGGGCGCAAGGGACGGCGACAGGGAGGGCACAGGGGAGGGCGGGGCGGACGAGGGCGGGGCGGAGGCGGGGCCGGTGTGGATCCCGGAGGGGTTCTTCCCGGCGGTGTGCTTCGCCTCGCTCTTCTGGTACTTCACCTCGCTCTCCCGGTACTTGGGGAGCAGCTCCTTCACGATCTTGTCCACATAGCCACGCGTCTCCTGGATCTTCGGGATGCCGCGCGCCCTGAGGACCGCGTTCGGCCCCGCGTTGTACGCCGCGAGCGCGAGCCTGGTCGCGGCGAGCTTGGTCTCGCTGCCCGGGATCACCTTGACCACGGTGTACAGATGGCACATATAGCGCGCCTGCGAGGGGATGGCGTCCCGGGGCTCCCAGACGTCGGCCTTGCCGTCGCCGTTGCCGTCCCGGCCCCACTCCTTCCAGGTGTCCGGCGAGAACTGCGAAATGCCCTGGGCGTGCCCCGAGTCCGCGTCCGGCCGCCAGCCGCTCTCCGCGTCGATCTGCGCGGCCAGCAGCGGCACGCTCAGTGAGGGGCAGACACGGGCCGCCACCTCCACGACCGGGCGCCGGGCCTCAGGGATCACCGGCAGCTCGGGTTTCGAGGGCGCGGTGAGATGCCGTACGACAAGGACAGCGGCGACGACCAGGGCGAGGCCCGCGAGAAACGCCGCGACCAGCCCGGCAGCACGGCTCAGCATGCCGGCACCGGCAGGAAGGGGGTACGCATGGGGGGACGGTAACCGGAATCCCGGGCCGAGTCGTAATCGCTCGCCGACACGGACCTAGGGGACCTGGGGGACCGAGGGCACCGGCGCTCCCGCCGGACCGGCGGGAGCGGGCAGCGGACCGGCCTCGTCCGCGCCGGGCCGCTTCACCACGAACGCCGCGCCGGCGCCCGCCGCGAAGAGCGCGAGCACCGAGACTGCCGTACCGAGCCAGGTGGCGCCGAGCCACTGTCCGCCGACATAGCCGAGGGCCACGCTGTACGCCGCCCACGCCAGCCCGGCCACCGCCGACCACGGCAGGAACTCCTTGACCCTGCGGTGGGCCGCGCCCGCGCTCAGGCTGACGACCGAGCGTCCGGCGGGGGCGAAGCGGGCTATCACGACCAGCGGGCCGCCGCCGCGCACGATCGCGGTGCCCAACTTCTCTTGTGCGCAGGTGAGTCGGCGCGAGCGCGCGATGGCCCGGTCGAGCCGGTCACTGCCGCGCCAGGCCAGCCGGTAGGCGACCATGTCGCCGAGGACGGAGGCGGTCGCCGCGCACAGCACGAGCGCGAACATCGCCGGGAAGTCGGCCGCGTCCGCCTGGCGCACCGCCCCCACGGCGTCGACCGTGGTCCCGGCGGCCGCGGTGGCGGCGGTGATGACGAGGACTCCGCTGGGCAGAACGGGCAGGAAGACGTCGAGGAGGACAGATGCCGCGATGACCGCGTAAATCCATGGGGTGTTGGTCAGCGACCCCAAATGTTCCAACAACGTTCTTCTCCCGATCCCGTTCCCCCCGCTGCGCATGTCGCCGGGAAGCGGCAGGCGCCAGCCTGTACAGCCATACAGCGTACGCCTGTGACTGATGAGGATACCGGTAATGGGTGATGATGTTGTTCGAATCACGCCATGAGGGGGCACTTGACCCCCAGGGCGTGACGCTTGACGTGACGTATATCAGACCGCCGACGGCCGGCGCTGCGCCTCGGTCGCCGTGGCGGACTCCAGGGCCGAGCCGAGGAGCCGGTCCGGCGCCCAGGGGCCGGGGCCGGTGAAGACGATGAGCAGGAGCGCCCAGCAGAACATCGCGGCGAGCTCGCCGCCGTTCTGAAGGGGCCACGGCCTCTCCGGCTGGTGCTCGTGGAAGTACGCGTACGCCATCGAGCCCGAGGAGAGGAACGCCGCGCTGCGGGTGCCGAGACCGAGCGGCACCAGGGCGCCGCCGACGAGTTGGATCACCGCGGCGTACCAGCCGGGCCAGGTGCCCGCGTCGATGGTCTTGCCGGTGCCCATCATGCCGCCGAACCAGCCGAGCAGCGACGAGGCGCCGTGGCAGAAGAAGAGCAGGCCGACGACGATGCGGAAAAGGGACAGAGCGTACGGTCTGCCGTTGTCAGGACTTCACCGAGGTTGCGGGGCGTGGCGGGAGGCATGGGGGCGTGCTCCTTGTTCCGGGGACGGGAAACAATGGGAACGCCAGGTCAGGGTGACCTCACCTGTGCTTGCAAGTTCAAGTTCTTGCCAACGCAAGGCCCCGGAAGGCGTGCTGAAATCGTCCGAAAGCCGCTTCTCAGAGCCCTACGGCGCACATGGGGGCGTCTTCCTCCCAGGGCGGCGCCGTCACCGCGACGCGCAACACTGCCCGTGCCACCGCGTCCGTGTCGCACAGCGTGACCGAGTTCACCCCCGGCCGGGCCCCCGCGGCCGTCACCCAGTGGACCCCCTCGGTCGGCACCCCGATGGCGAAACGGCGCGGATGCGGCCGTCCCTGAGCGTCCACCAGCCGGTAGGGCGCGGCGGTGACATCGAGTCCGCCCGTCTCGTAGCTCTCCACCCGGTGCGGGCGGCACTGCCCGGTGCTCAGCAGATGGAGCAGCAACTCATCGGCCGTCCGCCGCAGATCCGGCTCCGGCAGCCGCGCCTCGATCAGCGTCGTCACCGTCACGGGCGGACCCGGCACCTCGGCCGACCGCGCGGAGAAACCGCCGCCGCGCCCGCCGTGTTCAGGGGCCTCCATGGACACTTCCAGCCGCGGGCCGAGGATCTGGAGCACGCCCGCCTCGATCAGCGCGGCCATCTCCTCGATCCGGCGGCGCGGCGGGCCGATCGAGAGAAACGCGTTCAGCGGGGTGTACCAGCGGTCGAGATGGGCGCGGCGCGAGGCCCCCGTCAGCCCGCCGTGGTCGACGATCTGCCGCACCTCGTTGCGGAGGTCGCGCAGTACGTCCAGGGCCGCCTTGACGGGGCCCTCCACATTGCCGAGGCGGGCGTGCGCCACGTCCTGGCGCGCGTAGGCCAGCAGCCATCGCTGGAAGTCGTCACGCCCCGTGAACTCGCGCCCCCGGTGCGGCTGTGACACCTCATCCCAGGACCAGCGCTCGGTCTGCGGTATGCCGAATTCCGAGAGTACGGCGGCCTCTTCGGGGCTGCCGTGCTCGGTGGCCAAAAAGTGACTCCTGAAGCGCGACGGGATGGATGAGGCGGGGGCGGATGGGGCCGGTGTGGACGGGATGGGGGTGCCGGGCGCGCGGAGCGCCAGCAGCGCCTCGTAGTAGACCGTCTCGGCCTCCTTGGCCACCAGCGGCCATATCTCCGTCAGGAAGTCCGGCGGGTCGCCGGCGTCCGCGCGCTTGCGGAACTGGCCGAGGACGTCGGGGGTGAGCAGCAGCGGGGTATGCCTGCCGCACGGCCCCTTCGCGTTGTCGCCGCGCGCCTGGTACGGGATGCCGCGCCGCGAACCCGCGTACAGCCGTGGCTCACGGCCCGAGGGCCGATAGACCAGCCCGCTGCCGCTGCCCCGCGGGTCGGGTGCGAACGTCCCGCCCCGGCCCGCCGTCAGCAGCGTCATATGGTCGAAGAAGTTGAGGCCGAGGCCGCGGAGCAGGACCGGTTCACCAGGCGCGATGGGCGACAAGTCGACATCGGCGGGGTTGGCGGGCGGGTAGTAGCGCAGCCCGTGCCGCCCGGCGTGCGCCGCGTACCGCCGCTCCGTCGCGTCGGTGGTCGCGGGCAGATGGCCCTGGGCGAGGACGACCGCGCCCAGCCCGCCGATCCGGGTGCCGTCGTCGAGCGTCAACGCCTGCTCGCCGCCGGGTTGTTCGTCGAGCCGTACGGCGCGGGCCAGGTGCACCTGGACGGTGACCGCGGCGGGGGCGCTCCGGACCACCTCGCCGAACACCCACTCCAGATAGCGGCCGTAGAGCGCGCGGCTCGGATAGTCGTCCGGGCCGAGGCCGGGCGCCAGTCCGCTCGCGGCGACCCATTCGTACAGGCTCGGCCCGGTCCGTACCGGTCCGCCGCATTCGACGCTCTCATCGGTGAACAGGGTCACCTGCGAGGCCACGGTGTTCATCAGCAACTCGCCCGGCTGGGCGGTACGCCACACCCGGCCCGCACCGGGCGGGGAGGGATCCACCATGTGCACGGTCAGCGGGGTGTGGGGCATCAGCTCAGGGGCCGAAGCGCACAGGCGCTCCAGCACGCTGGTACCGCGGGGGCCGGCGCCGACGACGGCTATGGCGTGGGGGTCTCCGGCCAAGGTGTTGTCTCCGGGGCAGATGTGACACAGGAATCGCGCCCATCATGGCCGGTCGTTCCGCGGGAATCGAGCCAGTGTCCGGAACCTTCCGCTCCGTTGTGGGGTGGATCACATCGTGGAATGGGTGAGGGGGGTTTATGTCCCCTGTGCCTACCAGTCCGTCGTCAGCGTCGTCACCAGCCGGGGCCCGCCCGTCCCCCCGTTCGCCTGAGCCTGTTCGAGGCGCAGGTGTGCGGCACGGCCCCGCAGCGTCAGGGTCATCAGCTGGTTGCCGAACCACGGGCCGCCCGTTTTGCGCCAGCTCAGCCGGGAGCGCGGGACGCGTCCGTGCCGGGTGAAGAGACGGCCGATCGCACGGCCCGCCGCGCTCCAGCCGAAGCGGAAGCCGAACCGGATCGGGGCGCCGATGCTGTTGTGCACCGGCGAACACGTCAGCTGCCGCACCTGGCTGCCCGGCCGGCGCGGCCGGCGCGACCAGTCGGGCTCCGCGATATACGCATGGTGCACATCGCCCGACAGCACACTGATCGTCGCCGGCGCCCCCGATGCGCCGCCCACCTCCGCGATCAGGTCGGTGAGCGCGTCGAAGGAGTCCGGGAAGGCGGCCCAGTGCTCCAGGTCGCCGCGCTGCCGCAGATCCTCGCCGATCCGGGCCCAGCGCGCGCCACGCCGCCCGCCGCAGACCGAGGCGTTCCACGCCTCCACGTCGTGCACGAAGTGCGGCAGCAGCCAGGGCAGCGAGGTGCCGAGCAGCAGATGGTCGTATCTACCGTCCGGCGTCCCCTCCAGCGCCTGCTCCCGCACCCACGCCAGCTCCTTCTCGTGGAGCATCGCCCGCGCGCCCTCGTCCAGCACCCGCGCCGCACGCGTGTCGACCATCAGCAGCCGCACCCGGCCGAAGTCGCGGCGGTAGCTCCAGCGCGCGGACGTCGGGTCCGCGTCGGCGCGGGAGGCGAACTCCCGCAACACCTCCGTGCCGTCGCCGTCGCCGTCACCGTCCGACGCGTCGCGCACCGCCGCGTACAGCTCATCGGCGGCCAGTTCGGCGGGGGAGAGGTTGCCCAGGTGCTGATAGACCCAGTACGACATCAGGCCGCTCAGGATCCGCTCCCGCCACCACGGGGTGGCGCGCATCCGGCGCAGCCATGCCTCGCTGGTGTTCCAGTCGTCTATGACGTCGTGGTCGTCGAAGATCATGCAACTGGGGACGGTGGAGAGCAGCCACCGCACCTCGGGGTCCAGCCAGGACTCGTAGTAGAGCCGGGTGTACTCCTCATAGTCCGCGACCTGATCCCCCGGCGGCCGGCTCAGATCGCGGCGGCCGGCGAGCCAGCGGCGGGTCTCGGCGGAGGTCTCGTCCGCGTAGACCTGGTCGCCCAGCAGCACCAGCACATCCGGGCGCGGGCTGTCCGGGGCGTGGGCCAGGGTGTGCGCGAGGGTGTCGAGGGCGTCGGGCCCGACCGGGTCGTGCGACGCGTCGGAGGGCGGCGCGGCCCACCGGCAGGAGCCGAAGGCGACGCGTACGGGCGACGCGGAGTCCGCCTCCGGCGCCGGCGTACGGATCGTGCTGTCCGGGAAGCCGGAGTCGGGCAGCGGCCAGACCTGTTCACCGTCCAGCAGCACGCGGTACGCCGTCTCGCCGCCCGGCCGCAGCCCGGTGACCGGGATCAGGGCGTAGTGGTGGTCGGCGATCCGCCAGGTGCGGGCCGTGCCGCCCGCGCCGTCGGCACACCGCACCTCGGCCTCGCAGGGCCGGTCGGTCTCGACCCAGACGGTCGCGCTCGTCCCCGTCTCCCAGTCGACCTGGCGCAGCGCTGGTCCCAGGCGCAGCCCGGCCATCCGGCTCTCCCGGTCTTCCCGGCGCTCCATCCGGCCCTCCTCCGTCGCTCTGTCCGTGTCCATGCCTCGCGCATGGCGTACCGCATGCTCGCGGTACGTACGGTACGGAACGGAACGACGGGGAGGTCCTCGCGGTTCCGGGGGGCTGTCAGCAGCCGTTGAGGATGTTGCTGAGCGCGGTCTTCTCGGCCGGGTCGAGGGTGAGCTTGTAGTAGTACTTCACCGACACCCACATACGGGCGTACGTGCAGTGGTAGGACGTCCTCGACGGCAGCCACTCGGCCGGGTCCTGGTCGCCCTTGGACTGGTTGACGTTGTCCGTCACGGCTATGAGCTGCGAGCGGGTCAGATCGTTGGCGAAGCCCTGGCGCTGGGCGGTGGTCCAGCCGCTCGCGCCGGACTTCCACGCCTCGGAGAGCGGCACGACGTGGTCGATGTCCACGTCGGCGGCGGCCGTCCAGGTGGCGCCGTCGTACTCGGAGTACCAACTGCCGCTGGTCGCCGCGCAGCTGGAGTCGGTCTGGACGTTCGTCCCGTCGCGCTTGAGGACGACCTCACGGGTGTTGCAGGCGCCGCTCTGGGTGATCCAGTGGGGGAACTTGTCGCGGCTGTAACCGTCGGACGAGCCCTCCGCCTGGACGGTCAACGAGGCCAGCTCCGTACGGGCGGTGGCGGCGCTCGGCGGGGTGGGCGGGGAGGCCTGGGCGGACGGTCCGTTCAGTACGAGCGTGCCCAGCAGGGCGGCGAACCCGCCGAAGACGGACAATCGACGCGCGTAGATGCGACGTCGTGTGGAGCGACTGCGCATTTCTGACATGCGAACTCCCTTGAAGTGGGGGGGCGTTGGCCGCTGGTGCCCGGCCATGTTTGCGGCGCCAGGTTTCCGTGGGGTGGGCGCCAGGTAACAGAGTGACGACGCGGTCATGTCAACGCAAGAGGGTCCCGGGCGTGGATGTTCGCGGGGCGTGCGCGCCGTGCGGTGCCGCGAATCGTCCGCTCCCCGCCGTAGGGTGGCGGCGTGTTCGCCGCCCCCGCTCTCGCGGCCACGGCATTGCTGCCGGTCAACGCCACGCTCGGGGTGGTGCTCGGCGCCTTGCTGCTGGCCGCCGTGGCCGTCGCCGCCCGCGCCCGTCTCGCGGACAGCGGCGGCCGTGGCTACGCCCGCGCGATCGCCGTGGCGGGGGTGCGCGCGGCCGCCCAACTGGCCGCCGTCTCCTATGCCATCGGCTGGGTGGTCCGGTCCGTACCGCTGCTCCTGGCCTTCCTGGCCCTGATGTTCGCCGTCGCCGTACGCACCGCGGGTCGCCGGATCACCCTCAACCGCACGTGGTGGTGGGCCGCGCTGCCCATCGGCGCCGGGGTGGTGCCGGTGGTCGCGGTGCTGCTGCTGGCCGGGCTCGTACCGCTCAAGGGGATCGCGCTGATCCCCATCACCGGCATCCTCATCGGCGGCGCGCTCACCGCCACCGTGCTCGGCGGGCGGCGCGCGCTGGACGAGCTGACCGCGCGCCACGGCGAGGTCGAGGCGGGTCTCGCACTCGGGATGCTGGAGCGGGAGGCGCGGCTGGAAATCGCCCGTCCGGCGGCCTCGGACGCGCTGCTTCCGGGGCTCGACCAGACCCGCACTGTGGGACTCGTCACACTTCCCGGCGCCTTCGTCGGGATGCTGCTGGGCGGCGCCTCACCCGTGCTGGCGGGCGCGGTGCAGCTGTTCGTGCTGGTCGCGCTGATGGCGGTGCAGGCGGTGGCGGTCGCGGTGGTGCTGGAGCTGGTCGCCCTGGGCCGGCTGCACCGGAGGCTTCCCGTATCCTTGTCGGCAGCAGAAGGGGAGTAGCTCCTCGCCGGACCGTCGACATACTGCCCGCCCCTCGTGGGCGGGCCGGCGCCCGGAGCGTACGAGCGCGATCGCCGCATCGTGGTGGTGGGTCCGTCGTACGCCAGCGAGACCTTCGGCCGCAGTGTCCGACGCTGCCGTGCCGAAGCGATCCCTCCCCCGGGGCCCTCGGCGCGGCCCGATCCAACGAGGTAGCCAGCCTGTGTTCAGCTTCACCGTCGCCGCCGTGGTCTTCTGCGTCGTCTTCCTCGCCGAACTTCCCGACAAGACCGCCCTCGCCGGGCTGATGCTCGGCACCCGCTACCGCGCGTCGTACGTCTTCGTCGGTGTCGCCGTCGCCTTCGCCGTCCACGTCGGGATCGCCCTCGCGGCGGGCAGCGCGCTCGGCCTGCTGCCGCACCGGCTGCTGCAGGCGATCGTGGGGGCGCTCTTCCTCGGGGGAGCGGCGATGCTGCTCTTCAAGAAGGACGACCACGAGGAGGAGATCCGCAAGCCCGCCGACCAGAGCTTCTGGAAGGTCTCCGGGGCGGGCTTCACGCTGATCCTGGTCGCCGAGTTCGGCGATCTCACCCAGATCATGACCGCCAACCTCGCCGCCCGCTACGACGACCCGCTGTCGGTCGGCGTGGGCGCGGTGCTGGCCCTGTGGTCGGTCGCGGCGCTCGGCATCCTGGGCGGCCGCACCCTGATGAAGTACGTACCGCTGCGGCTGATCACCAAGGTCGCGGCGATGGTGATGCTGGCGCTGGGTGGATTCAGCCTGTACGAGGCCGTGGCGGGCTGAGGGCCCGAGCGGGGCGCGGGTGCGGGGCGGCGGGTTGGGCTGCCCAGTCGGCTTGGTCCCCCCGGTCCGCCCGGTCGGCCTGGCCCGCCCAGTGCGCCCGGTCGGCCTGGCCCGCCCAGTGCGCGCCCGGTCCGCCCGGTGCGCCCGGTCGGCCCGGTCCGCTCAGTCCGAGAAGTGCAGCCGCAGGGTGCCGTCGGACAGCGCCTCGACCCGCACCTGCTCCAGATCCCGCACATGGGCGTCCGGGGCCAGGGCCGCGGCCCGCGGTCCGACCCCGACGACCCGCATCCCGGCCGCACGGCCCGCCGCGATGCCCGCCTCCGAGTCCTCGAAGACGACGCAGTCACGGGGCGCGAAGCCCAGCTCGGCCGCGCCCTTCAGAAAGCCCTCGGGATCCGGCTTGCTCGCGCCGACGCACTCCGCAGTGACCCGTACCTCCGGCAGCGGCAGCGCGGTCGCACCCATCCGGGCGCGGGCGAGGCCCTCGTCGGCGGAGGTCACCAGGGCGTGCGGAAGACCGGCCAGCGAGGCCATGAAGGCAGGCGCGCCGGGCACCGGTACGACGCCGTCGAGATCCGTGGTCTCCCACTCCAGCATCCGCTGGTTGTCGGCCAGGTTCCGCTCGACGGGACGGTCGGGCAGCAGCATCGCCATGGTCGCGTGGGCCTGCCGTCCGTGGACGACCTTCAGCACGCTCTCCTCGTCCAGCCCCTGCTCGGCGGCCCACCGTCGCCAGTAGCGCTCCACGACGGCATCGGAGTTGACGAGGGTGCCGTCCATGTCGAGGAGCAGTGCGCGGGCGGTGAGCGGGGCGGTGGCCGGCATCGGCGTACTCCAAGCACTCCAGGGCGCGGAAAGAGGCAAGCGGCTCCGCCCGCCGGTCAGGGAATGCGGGCGGAACCACTTTGTTCCTCCACGATACAAAGAGGGGTGGCCGTGCGCCAGTGGTTCCGGGTCGCCGATTGCCGCGCGGCCCGGGCCGGTTAGGGTTCGTCGGTTCGGGACTCCAGGTCACGGCGGGTGTTCTCGCCGTAGACCCCGTCCGGATCGCCCTTCACGTCGTAGCGGTCCTGGTAGCTGGAGACGGCGTCCTTCACCCCGTCGTCGTACTTTCCGTCCGCCGCCCCGAGGTACATCAGCAACTGCGTCAGCCGCTTCTGCAGCTCGGCGACCTCGGCCCCGCTGTCGCCCTCGCGCAGCACCGGCGGGCCGGTGGGCTCGGGGCTTTCGGGCGTGCTGGAGGGCGAGCCGGTCGGCTCGGTCGGCTTCGGCTCGGCGGCCGGACGGGTGGCGGAAGCCGACGGGGAGGCGGGCGCGGCGATCGGCGCGGCGCTGCCGCTCGGGATCGCGCTCGGCCGCGCGGAGCCGGAGGCGGCGGTGTCGGCCGTCGCGCTCGGCGAGGCGCCGCCGGGTGCCGTGGTGTCCTCGGCCGGCTTGTCGTCGTCGGCGGCCGGGGCGCTGGTCCGGGTGTCGGACAGCGTTCGGTCGCCCTTCTCGCCGGCGTCGTCCTTGTGGTTTGCGCCGCCCAGAAGGCCGGTGCCGATGGCCAGCGATCCGGCGACGGCCACGGCGGCGGCGCCCGCGACCACGATCGCGATGGCCTTGCGCTTGCTCTTGCGGTGGCGGGCGGAGCCGGGGGCGGCGTCTTCCGCCTCGGCTTCGTCGTCCACGTCGGCTTTGTCGTCCGCGTGGTCCGCGGGGGGCGTGTCGTCCGCGCCGTCCCCGCCGTCGGGTCTGTCGTCTCTTCTCTTCTCGCCGCGGTCGATGGGGTCGATGCGGTCGAGGGGTTCGATCGCCTGCGTCTCGTCGGCGTCCGCGAACAGCCGGTCATCACCGGGATCCGGGCTGGTCGCGCTCTCCTCCGAGAGCGTCACATAAGGACGCAGATGTATCTGGTCATCGGTGTCGCCGGCCGCCGAGGCGGCTGCGGCGGCGCGTGCGGCGCACTCGCAGCCGGGGCGGCCATTGGCGCGTGCCGGTGCGAAGCAGTGCGGGCAGGACTCTGCCGTCACGGAACTTTCCCTCCCTGGAGTCGCAGCGATTATGCGCATCCGATCCCCTTCCGCGCATGTGTTCGCTCGCCGCGTCGACCGGCTCGGCGGGCCGTAACAGGGCATAAAGGTGAGGATGGGGTGAGGATGAGGGGTGACGAGTATCCGAGCCCCGAGGTGCGCGAGCATCCGCCACACCAGAGCAGCCGAGGAGTCACCATGGCGCAGGACGCCGGCCGCCCGGCTCCGGCCCCAGGAGCCCCGGGCCCCGGAGCCCCGGGCGCCCCGGCACCCGGACCCGGGGAGGGCCGGACGCGGCGTATGGTCCTGGTGGCCATCGGCGCGCTGCTGCTCGGCATGTTGCTCGCCGCGCTCGATCAGACGATCGTCTCCACCGCGCTGCCGACCATCGTCAGCGATCTCGGCGGGCTGGACCATCTGTCGTGGGTCGTCACCGCGTATCTCCTGGCCTCGACCGCCGCCACCCCGCTGTGGGGCAAGCTTGGCGATCAGTACGGGCGCAAGAAACTCTTCCAGGCCGCGATCGTCATCTTCCTGGTCGGCTCCGCGCTGTGCGGGCTCGCCCAGAACATGGGTCAGCTGATCGCCTTCCGCGGGCTGCAGGGGCTGGGCGGCGGCGGGCTGATCGTGCTGTCGATGGCCATCGTGGGCGATATCGTCCCGCCCCGCGAACGCGGCCGCTACCAGGGTCTCTTCGGCGCCGTCTTCAGCGCCACGAGCGTGCTCGGACCGCTGCTCGGCGGGGTGTTCGTCGACCATCTCAGCTGGCGCTGGGTCTTCTACATCAACCTCCCCGTGGGCGTCGTCGCGCTGCTCGTCATCGCGTCCGTGCTGCACATCCCGGTGAGCCGCACCCCGCACACCATCGACTATCTGGGGACCTGCCTGATCGCCGCCGTCGCCGCCGCCCTGGTGCTGATGGCCTCGCTCGGCGGCGTCACCTACGCCTGGGGGTCCTGGCAGATTATCGGGCTCGCGGTGCTCGGCGCGGTGCTGCTGGTGGCCTTCGTACGGGTGGAGAGGCGGGCCGCGGAGCCCGTGCTGCCGCTGAAGCTGTTCCGCAGCCGCACCTTCACGCTCTGCGCGGTCATCGGCTTCATCGTCGGCTTCGCGATGTTCGGCAGCATGGTGTATCTGCCGACCTTCCTCCAGGTCGTCCAGGGCGTCTCGCCGACCATGTCCGGCGTCCATATGCTGCCGATGGTCCTCGGCATGCTGATCTCGTCCACCGTCTCCGGACACCTGGTCAGCCGCACCGGCCACTACAAGATCTTCCCGATCCTGGGCACCGCCGTGACCGCCGTCGGGCTGCTGCTGCTGCATCAGCTGCGGGAGTCCAGCGGGGTGGCGGAGATGAGCGTGTACTTCTTCGTCTTCGGCTCCGGGCTCGGCCTGGTCATCCAGGTGCTGGTGCTGATCGTGCAGAACTCCGTCAGCTACGACGACCTGGGGGTCGCCACCTCCGGCGCGACCTTCTTCCGCTCGATCGGCGCCTCGTTCGGCGTCTCCGTCTTCGGCACGATCTTCGTCAACAACCTCCGCCCCCATATCGCGGCCGCGCTCGCCGGGCAGCGGCTGCCACCGGGCATCACGCCCGACCGGCTGAGCTCCGATCCACGGGGCATCGGCCGGCTGCCGCCGGGGCCACGGGCCGGGGTGCTGCACGCCTTCGCCGTCTCCATCACCGAGGTGTTCCTGTACGCGGTGCCCGTCGTGCTGATCGCCTTCGTCCTCGCCTGGTACCTGCGGGAGGAGCCGCTGCGCGGCAGCGTCACCGCGCCCGAGGCCAGCGAGGTGCTGGCCACCAACCCGGTCGAGCGCTCCTCGCACGACGAATGCGCGAGGGCCCTGTCGCTGCTGGGCAGCAGGGAGGGGCGGCGGCGGATCTACGTCGACATCACCCAGCGGGCCGGGCTCGACCTCAAGCCGGCCGCGAGCTGGATGCTGCTGCGCATCAGCCACTACGGCTCGGTCGAACCCGCCCTCCTCGCCGAGCACGCCCCCGTACCGCTGCGGGTCATCACGGACGCGGCCCGCCAGATCGAGGAGCGCGGGCTGGGCGTGCGGTTCGGCCTGGGCCTGACGCTGACCGCGGACGGCCGGGAGGCGGCGGGCCGGCTCTACCGGGCGCGCGAGGCGTCGCTGGCGGAGCTGCTGGGCGACTGGTGGTCGCCGGACCGCCCGACCGATCTGGTAGAGCTGGTGGACGAGCTGACGAAGGAGATGTGCGGCTCGGACGCGGAGCAGCCGCGGGTCGCGAGGCCGCCGCGGGACACCGGCCCGGCGCCGTGAACCGGGCCCGGTGAGGGTTCAGCCCAGCTCCTTGGCCATCCAGACCTCGGCGTAGGGCCCCTCCGTGAACGGCGCGACCTCCCGGTAGCCATGGCGGGCGTAGAGCGCTCGGGCCTCGACCAGATCGAGCCGGGTGTCGAGCGCGATCCGCGCGGCGCCCAGTGCGCCCGCCGCCGCCTCGACGGCCGCGAGCAGCGCGCCGCCCCCGCCGAGTCCGCGCTTGACGGGGCGTACGAAGACCCGCTTGAGCTCCGCCGTACGCTCGTCCAGCAGCCGTAGCCCCGCGCATCCGGCGAGCTCACCGGCGTGGTGGGCCAGCAGGAACACCCCCTCCGGCAGGGCGAGATCGTCGCTGGGCATCTCCGCCAGCGCCTGCTCGATCTCCTCGGCGGTCGAGTCCCGCCCCTCGTGGAGCCGGTAGTAGCGATCGGCGACATCCACGAGGTACTCGCGCAGCAGCGCGGCCGAGACGGGGTCGTCGACGGGGTGCGCGGCCACCGTCCAGGAAGCGATCGTCGGGGCGGGCGTACGGCTCATGCCCGGCATCCTGACATCTGACGTCCCGCACCGCACCGCAGTTTGAGGACCGAAGACCGGGCTACCCGACAGAGAGCCCCCGAACCGGAGGGGGGAGCCTGCGGGAAGGCAGAAGCAGACCATGCCAACTGTCGCCATCAGCATCGTCGTTGTCGTCGCAGTCGTTCTCGCGATCGCGTTCGCCATCCGTCTCGTACACGGGGGCGCCAGCCGCAGAGAACGCGTTCTGCGACGCCGGTTCGGACCGGAGTACGAGCTGACCGTCGCTCAGCACGGGGGCGACAGCAGGGCGGCGGAACGGGAGCTGGAGGAACGGCTGCTGCGCTACGGGGAGCTGAAGACCGAACCCCTCCCCGGTGAGCTGCGTGAGCGATATGTGGCGGAGTGGGCCGGCGCGCAGGAGGAGTTCATCGAGTCCCCCGAGCGCGCGGTGGCCGGTGCCGATCAGCTGCTGGCCCGGCTCGCCCGCGACCGCGGCTACCCGTCCGACCGCTACGAGGAACAGGTCGCGGCGCTGTCTGTGCACCACGCGGACTGGGTGCAGGTCTACCGCCGGCTCCATGACGCGGCCGCCCGCGCCCGCGAGGGCCGGGCCGACACCGAGGAGCTGCGCGAGGCATTGGTGCACGCCCGGCCCTTCTTCGAGGACCTGGTCAGGCCTCCGCACCACAGCGCCACCGGCCGTCATGAGACCACCGGTCACGAGACCACCCACCATGCCGCCCCCCACCATGCCGCCCCCCACCATGCCGCCACCGATCATGACGGCAGGGCCCACGGCAGGCGTCAGCGGTGGGCGCTGCGAACGGGCCACGCCAGGAAGGGCGGTGCCTGGTGAAGGACCCGATCGACCCCACCAATCCCCGTAACCACGGCAACCCGACGGACCCGGCCGGCCCCACCGATCCCACCGATTCCACCGACCCCCTCGAAGCGCACGGCCGGGAGCGCCGGGAGTGCCGGGAGCGCCCGGAGTACGCCGAGGGACCGGAGCGGAACGGCCAACGCCGCCACGGTCTGGAGAAGCACGAAGTGCCGCCCCTGCCGGACGCGATAGCCGCTACGCGGTCACCGGGGCAGCCGGAGCCGACGAAGACCCCGAACGGCCCCAGCTTCCCCGTCCTGTCGACGAGCGAGCACGACAAACTGGCCCAGCGTCTGCGCCACGCGGTCACCGGCTTCGTGGACTCCCCGCACGGCTCCGTCGAAGAGGCCGACGCCCTCCTCGATGACATCACCCTCCGGCTCGCCGACCTCCTCGCCGAACGCCGTCGCACCCTTCGCGCCGCATGGCACGACGACGGCGCGGTCATCTCGGAGACCGAGGAGCTGAGGCTCGCCATGCGTGGCTATCGCAACGTGCTGGAACGCCTGCTCAGCATCTGACCGTTCCTAATCAGTGAGCAGGAGTGAGTCTTGGACCCACTGCCAGGCACTGCGCGCATCCCGAACGGTTTTGGATGCACTGGTTGCCCGCGT
>NZ_JBEXFG010000025.1:0-11968 GCF_040606675.1 Streptomyces sp. NPDC005393
ACCACGATCCGCGCGGGGTCGACCAGCGGATGCTCACGGGCGGCCTCGACCGCGCGCACCGCGTCGGTGTAGAGCCGGGCGGCGGGTCGGCAAGCGCGGATGGTCGGTGGCGCGGCGGGCCCGCAAACGCGGCGGGCCCCGCAAACGCGGCGGGCCGGTGGGCACAGCGGGTCGGCAAGCGCGGCTGGCCGGTGCGTGCGGCGGGTCGGCAAGCGCGGATGGTCGGTGGCGCGGCGGGCCTCGCAAACGCGGCGGGCCTCGCAAGCGCGGTGGGCCGGTGGGCACAGCGGGTCGGCAAACGCGGCTGGCCGGTGGTGCGGCTGGCCCGGCAAGGCGGCGGGCCGGTGGGCGGCGGCGGGTCGGCAAGCGCGGATGGTCGGTGGCGCGGCGGGCCTCGCAAACGCGGTGGGCCGGTGGGCACAGCGGGTCGGCAAGCGCGTACGCCGCCCCGTCGACGGCGGTCTCCGCCCCCGCGGCGTGCGTGGCGCGGTGACATCGGGTCGCCGGAACCCCGCGGACGCGGCAAGGGCCGCCCCCTCGTGGGGGCGGCCCTCGGGTTCGCCTGTCAGGACGTCAGACGTTGACGCCGTCAGACGCTGACACCGAAGTCCTGGGCGATGCCCGCCAGGCCCGCGGCGTAGCCCTGGCCCACGGCGCGGAACTTCCACTCCGCCCCGTTCCGGTACAGCTCGCCGAAGACCATGGCGGTCTCGGTGGCCGCGTCCTCGCTGAGGTCGTAGCGGGCGATCTCGGTGCCGCCGGCCTGGTTGATGATGCGGATGAACGCATTCCGCACCTGGCCGAAGTTCTGGCTGCGGGACTCGGCGTCGTAGATGGAGACCGGGAAGACGATCTTCTCGACGTCGGCCGGCAGCGCGGCCAGGTTGACGTTGATCTGTTCGTCGTCGCCCTCGCCCTGGCCCGTGACGTTGTCACCGGTGTGGACGATGGTCTGGTCGGGGGTGGCCTTGTTGTTGAAGAACACGAAGTGCTGGTCGGAGTAGACCTTGCCGTTCCCGTTCACGGCGATGGCGCTCGCGTCCAGGTCGAAGTCGGTGCCCGTGGTGGTGCGGACGTCCCAGCCGAGGCCGACCGTGACGGCGGTCAGGCCCGGTGCCTCCTTGGTGAGCGAGACGTTGCCGCCCTTGGACAGGCTTACAGCCATGGGGAGTCCCTTTCGTGGTCTCGATGGTCCGAGTCGACGGGCCGTGCACCGGACGACCGACCGGGCGAAGCTGCCGTCACCCTCCACAACGCCATCAAGGCCCCAACAGGTTCCAGCTCTCTTTACTTTCTTTGCCAAACCCTGATGTCCCACCCTCCCCGCACGGCGCACGCCCGCAAATACGAGCGACCCACGCCCGCAAAACGAGATGACGGCACAGGGGTCCGCGCGCGACGATGGAGGCATGTCCGCGCCCTATGTCATCCGTGGTTCGGTCTCCCTGCCGGAGGCCGAGCTCATGTGGCGTTTCTCGCGGTCCTCCGGGCCCGGCGGACAGCATGTCAATACCAGTGACAGCCAGGTCGAGCTGCGCTTCGACCTCGCCCGCACCGAGGCGCTGCCCCCCGTATGGAAGCAGCGCGCGCTGGAGCGGCTGGCGGGGCGGCTGGTGGACGGGGTGGTGACCGTACGGGCCTCGGAGCACCGTTCGCAGTGGCGCAACCGCGAGACGGCCGCCGTACGGCTCGCCTCGCTGCTCGCGGAGGCCACCGCGCCGCCGCCCAAGCCGCGCCGCGCCACCCGGATCCCACGCGGCATCAATGAGCGCCGCCTGCGCGAGAAGAAGCAGCGGAGCGATACCAAGCGCGGCCGCTCCGGCCGTGGGTGGGTATAGAGGGGCTGCAGGGCCCCTCGCTCCGGCCGTGGCCGGATGTAGGCCCTGTCCGGCGTGCAGCCCTGTCCGGCGTGCAGCCTCTGTCCGGCGCGTAGGCCGGTTCGGCGCCGCGCGTCACCCCAGCGTCCGGTAGCGCCCCCGGAAGTGGATGAGCGGCCCGCCCTCGGCGCTCGGCGCCGCCGCCGCGAGCACCCGCCCCACCACCAGCGTGTGATCCCCGGCCGTCACCCGCTGCTCGGTCCGGCACTCCAGCGTCGCCAGCGCCCCCGCGACGAGCGGAGCGTCTGCCTCCGCGCCCCGGACCAGGGGCATGTCCTCGAACAGCAGTCTGTCGCTGATGCGCCCCTTCATAGCGAATCGTCCTGCGATATGCCGCTGACCCTCCGACAGGACCGACACTGCCCAGAGCGGCTGCCGGGCCAGCAGGTCGTCCATCCGGGAGCCGTTGCGAACGCTCACCATCACCAGCGGCGGGTCAAGTGACACCGACATGAACGCGGTGGCCGTCATGCCGACGTCCTCGCCGCGCGCCCCCTCGTCCGGGTCGTGCGCGGTCACCAGCACCACGCCCGCCGCGAATCGCGACAGCGCGGCGCGGAACTCGTCCTCACTCACCCCACCAGCATGCGGGACGGCGGGCTCGGTGGCGGCGGAAGCGGCGGCGGAAGCGGCGGCCGAAGCGGCGGCCGAAGCGGCGGCCGAAGCGGGGTCGGAGGCAGGGTCGGTGGCGAGGCCGGTGGCACGGGCGGAAGGCGTCGTAGGGAACACACCTCGAACGCTAACCGGGTTCACTCGGTCGGCGCATCGGGCCCCGGGACCACACCGGGCGTAGGCCCTCGGCCGTAGGTCGGACATCAGGCCGGCCGCCAGGCCGGACGCCGCCCGGATACCAGTGGGCACCTGTGATGGCCAGGCCCCGTCGTTCCGGAATTTGCGTTCAGAAAAAGTAGGAGCGCTCCCATGCGGTGTCTCCAAGACGCGAACACGGTCTGTGACATGAGTCACAGCAGCCAGTAATTGTTGACCCTGTGTACCGAGTGGGCAGCTCGCTGTGATTCAGTGGCCGTGGCAATCGGACGACAAGAAGCCAGGAGTTGCTGTCGAGGTCTCGGGGGAGTGCGAGCGATGGAGACCGAGTCGGAGCCCTACATCCGCCTTGCGACCCTGCGGCAGCTGCACCAGGTAGTCGCGGATCTGAACACGGCCCGCAGCCTCGCCGACACCCTGCAGGCCGTCGCCGACGGGGCGATCACCGGGCTCGGCTTTGAGCTCTCGGCCGTCAATCTCGTCCGCCCCGACGGGGACCTGGTCGTGGCCGCCGTCGGCGGCAGCGCCGGCGCCGAGGCCCTGATGGCCGGGCGGGTCGGCTCCCGCTGCTCCTGGGAGCGCCGGCTGTCCATGGGCGACCGCTGGGGCGATCTGCGCTTCATCCCGTACACCGAGGGCTGGGTCCTCGACGACGACGACGTCCCGCAATGGCACACCCCCGGCCCCGCGCCCCGCTTCGCCGACGAATGGCACCCGATGGACCGGCTGTTCGCCCCGCTGTACGCGGCGGGTGCGTCCGGCGGCGAGCTCATCGGCGTCATCTCCGTCGACAAGCCGCGCAATGGGCGCCGCCCCGGCGCATGGGGTCGCGAGGCGCTCCAGATGTACGCCTTCCACGCCGCCATCGCGATCGGGAACGCCCGGCTGCGCGCCAATATGCAGCGCGCCCTGCTGCGCCTGGAGCGTGAGCAGCAGGCCCTGCGCGCCAGTGAGGAATCCTTCCGGCAGGCGTTCGAGTACGCGCCCAGCGGCATGGCCATCGCCGAGATGGGCGGCGATCAGCACGGCCGGCTGCTGCGCACCAATGACGCCCTGTGCCGGCTGCTGGGCCGCCCCGCGTCCGCGATGCGCCGCTACTCCTTCTCCGACCTCGTCCACCCCGAGGACATAGGCACCCTGCTGCGCACCTCCGCCGAGGGCGGCCGTTCCGAGCTGCGGCTGGCCCGCCGCGACGGCAGTTACGTCTGGGTGTCGCTGCGCAACAGCGTGGTCGCCGACGCCGCCGACGGCCCGCGCTTCCTGCTCACCCATGTCGAGGACATCGAAGAGCGCAAGCGCCATGAGCTGCAGCTCGCCCACCGCGCCAGCCATGACTCCCTGACCGGCCTGCCCAACAGCGCCGAGCTGCGCGCCCGCCTCGGCGCCCGGCTGTGCGCCACTCCGCCGCTGCCGGACCGCCCGGGGTACGAGGACGAGGCCACCTTGGCCGCCGGCCTCCATGTGGACGCGAGCGGCCATCTGCACGGCTTCGACGAGTTCGAGAGCTTCGGCAGTCGGCCGCCCGCCGCCGGCGTCACGTTCGACGGCCATGTGCACACCATCGCGCCGAACGAGGACAGCGACGTCGATGACGGCCATAAGGGGCTCGCGGTGCTCTTCTGCGACCTCGACGGCTTCAAGTCCATCAACGACCGGTTCGGACACCACGCGGGCGACGCCGTCCTCATCGAGGTCGCCCGCAGGCTGATCAACGGCGTACGGGACGGGGACACGGTCGCCCGTCTCGGCGGTGACGAGTTCGTCGTCCTCGCCGACGGCCTCGGCCGGGCCGACGCCGAGGACCTGGCCGTCCGGCTGCGTAACGCGATCATCCCCCCGATCCGGGTGGACGGCCGGGCCGTCCGCGTGGGGGCCAGCTTCGGAATCGGCTGGGCCGGCTGCGGAATGTCGGCCGAAGAGGTGCTGCAATCCGCTGACCAGCGGATGTACGTCGAGAAGCGGTCGCGTTCGAAGGACCGCAGACGGGCCGGGTGAGGCAGGGCCGGGCCCCGGGCTGCCATCCGCCCCGCTCCGGTCACGGTAGGCTGCGCCGATGCGGCCCTGCCGCCGACAGTGAACCGATCATGAATATTGGCCATCCGGACAGCGCACGTCCCTGCTGAGGCCCTGTCGGCCTGATATGAGCTGTCGTGGCGCGTACGCATCCTTGCGCCGATGGCCATATGCATAGGGGAGTGACCAGGGATGACGGCCGGCAACAACGGCTCGGACACACCGGAGAACGACGACCCGTTCGCCTACCTGTACCGCGCGGAGGGCGACCAGGAGGGCCAGGGCGGCCAGTCGGGTCAGCCGGGTGCCGCCCCGCGCACCGGCGGCTACGGCTATCCCGGCCCCGCCCAGCCGGGGGTCCCCCGCACCTCGTACAACCAAGTCCGCGTGGTGGGCGAGCGCACCTACGGTCGGCAGGTCCCGAACCAGCAGCAGGGCTACGGCCAGCAGGCTCAGGGCCAGGCCCAAGGGCCGGGATACGGCCAGCAGAACGCCCACTACGCCGCCCCCGAGACCCTCCCCGGCGGCGCCCCCCGCCAGCCCGGTACGGCCCCGCGTGGCGGTCACGGGGGCGGCGGCCGGGGCCCCAACAACAAGGGCCTGCTCATTGGCGCGCTCGCCGTGGTCGCGGTGGTCATCATCGGCATCGGCGTCGCGATGATCACCAACGGCGACGACAAGGGGAACCAGGCCAACCCGACCAACCAGCCCACGTCGGGTGAGAGTGTCAAGCCCACCGACAAGCCGACGAAGCCGCCCAAGAAGCCCTCCGACCTGCCGAGCCAGGACGCGTCAGGCCTGAGTCTCGAGGGCGGCGCCGCCACCGCGAAGGACATCCCCGGGGCCAAGTCCAGTGGCGGCACATACGTCGCGGGCTTCAACAATCAAGGCGCTGCGGCCACGTGGGACGTCGAGGTGCCCCAAGCCGGGAAGTACACGCTGTTCGTCGGCTTCGGCGTTCCCGGGAAGGACGCCGACGCCACCCTCACGGTCAATGGAGCGCGGCAAAACAACTCGGTAAACCTGCAGAATTTCGCTCATGCGGGCGAGGGGAAATGGGAAGACGGGTGGACCCGCACCTACGCCTATATCAACCTCGAGCAGGGAAAAAATCAGGTCAAGATCTCGTGCGAACAAGGGAATAAGTGCGACTTCGCTCTCGAGCGGGTCTGGCTCCGCAGCGGCAACGTCACCAGTGGTTGAGGTCGCCGGCTGACAGGGTCCGCGGGTTGTGCTCCACGTGCGACCGGCACTTCGGAACACCGCCCGCGGCTGTCGAGGACGTCAGCCCGCCCTGCCCCACTCCAGGCACCGTGAGGCGGTGTATCCCTTCCGCCCGTTCCACTTGACGACGTGCCAGAGCTTCTCCGAGGGGGAGGAGCTGGTGCACCGGTAGCTTCCGCCGTTCACGGCCCCGTCGCAGTCGTCGTACGTTCACGGCCCCGTCGCCGTCATCGTAATAGCAGTAGACATGGTGTCCGGCTTTGAGAGTGACGATCTTCTCGGCCGCGGGCCCCGGTGCTACTCGGATGCTGACGTCCTGGAAATCGTTCGACCCCCAGCCCTTGTCCTGGGCGCCGTACGCTATCGCCGGCCGGTCGGAGGCTGTCGCCGCGGAAGGCATCACGCTGACGTCGGCGAACGCGACAACCCCCACTGCCGCGAGCCGAAGCATTTTCTTTCGCATCGAATTCCCTACGTGGACTTCAGGTGGTCGCTGGCAAATCTACGAAGCGCGATCAAGTGAAGGCAGAGGATTTCAAGTGGCCTATGGAATTGGCGCGATCCATTCGGACTCGGTGGCCGACGCGACGACGGGCGCCGGTGGGCGAATCGGCCAGTTCCAGTTCCAGTTCCCGTTGCCGCTTACGCCGCCGCCGGGCGCTCGGTGACCTCGACCCGCCCCAGCAGCTCGTCATAGGCCGCCCGGTCGAACTCGCCCGCCGCCGGGGCCCGTACGGCCGCCGCCGACAGGGCCACCGCGCGCGCCAGCCGGTCCGGCCACGGCACCTCCTCGACGAGCCCCGACAGCAGCCCCGCGACCGCCGCGTCCCCGGCCCCCGTTGGATTGCCGGCGAGGCGGCGCGGCGGGGCGGCGTGCCAGGAGCCCTGGGAGGTGACCACGAGCATGCCGTCGGCGCCCAGTGAGGCGGCCACGGCGCGCGCCCCGCGCCGCCGGGCGTCCCGCGCGGCGCGCAGCGGATCGGTGGAGCCGGTGAGCCCGGCGAGCTCGTCGGCGTTGGGCTTGACCATATGCGGGCGGGCGGCGATGCCCCGGCGCAGCGGTTCGCCGCTGGTGTCCAGCAGCGTGGGCACGTCGGCCGCGTGTGCCTCACGGACGAGCTGGGCGTATGTACCGACGGGGACGCCGGGCGGCAGGCTGCCGCACAGTGCGACCGCCGACGCCCCGCTCAGCAGCCGGGTGTACGTGGTGAGGAAGGCGGACCACTCGGGGCTGGTGACGAGCGGGCCGGGCTCGTTGAGCTGGGTGGTGTCGCCCGTCGCACCGTCCACGACGCCGATGGTGCGCCGGGTCGTACCGGCGATCGGCACGAGCGCGTCGGTGATCTCACCGCGCGGCGTCCCCTGGCCGTCACCGGGCCCCGCGAGACCGGTGAGCAGCTCCCGCAGCACCGTGCCCGTCACCCCGCCGGCGAAGCCGGTGACGACGGTGTCATGGCCCAGTGCGGCGAGCACCCGCGCGACGTTGAGCCCCTTGCCGCCGGGCCGCTCGGTGACCTCGGTGACGCGGTGGGTGGTGTGCGGGCGCAGTTGGGGCACCCGGTAGGTGATGTCGAGGGCGGTGTTGAGCGTGACCGTCAGGATCACCCTGGCATCCCCTCTCCCGTCCCCCCGCCGGACGGAGATTCCTGTGCTGAAGCGTGCGACTGTGTGCCGAGCGGTGCTCGTGCCTGAGCGATCATGCCAAAGCCCGTGCTGTCGGCCCAGACCTCCGTGGGGTTCAGGACACCTCGCCGCGGCCCAAAATCAGCCCACTTCAGCCCAGTTCGGGGCGTACCACCCAGTCGCCGTGCCGCATCACGCCCCGGACCTGGAAGTCCTCGCCGAGGACGACGAGGTCAGCGTCCTTGCCCGGCTCCAGCGAGCCCACCCGGTCGTCCACGCCCAGCACCCGCGCGGGCGTCGCGGACAGCGCCCGCACGGTCTGCTCGACGGTCAGCCCGTCGACCGTCACGGCCCGCCGGAAGGCCTGGTCGAGGGTGAGGGTGGAGCCCGCGATCGAACCGGCCGTCGGCCCGTCGCTGATCCGCGCGACGCCGTCCTTGACCTCGACTTCCATCGGGCCGAGCGGATAGCGCCCGTCGCTCATGCCCGCGGCGCCCATCGCGTCGGTGATGAAGGCGACCCGGTCCGCGCCCGCGCGGCGGAACGCCAACTGGAGGACGGCGGGGTGCAGATGCGTACCGTCGTTGATCAGCTCGACGGTGACCCGCTCGTCCTCCAGCAGCGCCACGACCGGGCCGGGCTCGCGGTGCAGCAGCGTCGGCATCGCGTTGAACAGGTGGGTCGCCACGGTCGCGCCCGCCTCCACGGCCTCCAGCGCCGCCTCGTAACTGGAGTCGGTGTGGCCGACGGCCGCGAGGACGCCGCTGTCGGCGAGCAGCCGTACGGACTCCAGACCGCCGGGCAGCTCGGGCGCGAGGGTCATCATCCTGGCGGTGCCGCGCGCGGCGTCGACGAGCTTGCGGACGTCCGCGGGGTCGGGCGCGCGCAGCAGGGACGGCTGGTGGGCGCCGCAGCGGTGCGGCGAGATGAACGGCCCCTCGAAGTGGAGGCCCGCCAACTCGCCCTGCTCGACCAGCTCCGAGAGGACCGCCGCCTGCCGGGCGAGGTCGTGGAGGTCGCCGGTGACGGTGGAGGCGAGCATCGTCGTGGTGCCGTGCTGCCGGTGGGTACGGGCGACGGTCAGGGCCTCCTCGGGGCTGCCCGCCGAGAAGGACGCGCCGCCGCCGCCGTGCACATGCATATCGACGAAGCCGGGGACGATCCAGCAGCCGGACAGATCCAGCGCCGCGTCGCCGGGCAGATCCAGTACCGCGTCGCCCTCGGGTGCCCGCTCCGCGCCCGTGCCCGTGCCCGCCGCGGCGATGCGCGTGCCCTCGACCGTCACCCGCCCGCTCTCGACCACGCCTCCCGGCAGCGCCACCCGGGCGCCCGTGAGAACCGTTCGCTGGACCATCAGGCGGATACCTCCGTGGAGAGAAGATCCCAGGCGAGCAGACCCGCGCCCAGGCATCCGGCGGTGTCCCCGAGGGCCGCCGGGACGATGTGGGGGAGCTTCTGGAAGGTGATCCGCTCCTCGACCGCCGTACGCAGCGGTGCGAACAGCGTCTCCCCGGCCTCGGCGAGCCCCCCACCGATGATCAGCACACCGGGGTCCAGCAGGGTGACGGCGATCACCAGACCGTCGGCGAAGGCGCCCACCATCTCCCGCCACACCGCCGCGGCCCTCGGGTCCCCGGACGCGACGGCCTTGGCGCAGTCGGCCGCGTCCGCCGCGGGGTCGCCGCTCGCCTCGGCCCAGGCGCGGCCGAGGGCGGACGCCGAGGCGAACATCTCCAGGCACCCCGACTGACCGCAGCCGCAGACGGGGCCGCCCGGCCGCACGACAATATGGCCGATCTCCCCCGAGGAGCCGTGCGCCCCGGGGTCGATCCGGCCCTCGATGCCGATGGCGCCCGCGATCCCGGTGCCCACCGACACGAACAGAAACCGGTCCGCGCCCTCGCCCGCTCCTATCCGGCCTTCGGCCAGCCCGCCCAGCCGCACGTCGTGCCCGAGCGCGACGGGGATCCCGCCGAGCCGCTCGGACAGCAGCGCACGCAGCGGTACGTCCCGCCAGCCGAGATTGGCGGCGAAGACGGCCACCCCGCGGTCCTCGTCGAGGACTCCGGGCACGCCGACGCCCGCCGCCGCGGCCGGTCCGCCGAACTGCCGCTCGCCGAGCTCGCGCAGCTCGGCGGCGAAGTCGAGGATCGCGGTGACGACCGCGTCGGGCCCGTGCTCCCGCCCGGTGGGCCGCCGGGCCGCATGGAGCAGTGTGTGGTCCGCCCCGATCAGGGCGGCCTTCATGCCGGTGCCGCCCACATCCAGGGCGATGACGTGTTTCACGGGAACAGTCTCGCGCGATCCACCATGAGAGGTCTAGTCCACTCGCCGCTTCTCGTCGGAACTTCGAGCCTCTTCCGCAACTGGCCGCATTGACCCGTTCTCGCCCTTGATTCCGGCGCCCACAAGGGAATTGTGGCGGCGTGACACATTCCACTTAGAGGTGTAAGACTGCCCAGTGCTGGGAACATGGGTGCCCGATACCGAAGCGATATGCCCATGGTGTAGACCTTGTGGAGGTTTGCAAGGCAGACTCGCTCGACCTCGGGGGACGAACCCGGGAGGATGAATCAAGCCATAGGGTGGGAAGCAGCGGTGCAGCGGCGACGGTTCTTGGGTCTGACGACGGCGGGTGCCGCGGCGATGGCGACGGCGCCCGCGCTGACGGCCTGCGGCAGCGACAGTGCCGGTTCGGGCGGTAACGGCACTTTGAAGGTGATCGCGGCCGACTACGGAGACAGCGCCGCGAACACCTCTCAGAAGTACTGGGAGAAGCTGGCCCGCGCGTTCGAGGTCAAGAACAGCGAGATCACGGTCGACGTCAAGGTCTACAGCTGGACCGAGGTCGACAAGCGGGTCGCCGACATGGTCAAGAACGGCCAGGCCCCGGACATCGCCCAGATCGGCGCGTACGCCGACTACGCCGCGGCCGGGAAGCTCTACCGCGCCGACCAGATGCTCTCCATCCCCACCCAGGCCGGATTCATCACCTCGATCGAGCACGCGGGCGAGGTCAGCCGGGTGCAGTACGGGGTGCCCTTCGTCGCCAGCGCCCGGGTGCTCTTCTACAACCAGAAGCTCTTCGACGCGGCCGGCATATCCTCCGCCCCCACCTCCTGGGACGAGCTGAAGCAGGCCGCGGTGGCGCTCAAGGCGAACGGCGTGCGGATTCCCTACGGGCTGCCGCTCGGCCCCGAGGAGTGCCAGGCCGAGACCATGATGTGGATGCTCGGCGGCGGTGGCGGCTACACCGACACCAACGGCAGCTACACCATCGACTCGGCCGAGAACATCAAGACCTTCGAGTGGCTCCGGGACGAGCTGGTCGGCGCGGGCCTCACCGGCCCCGGCTCCCCGGCCCACACCAACCGTCAGGACGTCTTCGACGCCTTCACCCGCGGCGAGGTCGGCATGCTCAACGGCCACCCGACCCTGATGCAGCAGGCGTCCGGCCACGGCATCAAGTACGCCACCGCGCCGCTGCCCGGCCGCAAGGGCAAGTCCCGGTCGACGATGGGCGTCGCCGACTGGCTCATGGCCTTCAAGCAGAACGGCAACCGCCAGCAGATCGGCAAGTTCCTCAACTTCGTCTACAGCGACCAGAACGTGCTCGACTTCGCCGCCGAGTACGACCTGCTGCCGGTGACCACGTCCGCCTCCCAGGCGATGCGGGCCGACAACGACTACAAGCGGCTGTGGCGGTTCCTGGACGAGCTGGAGAGCGCCGAGTTCTACCCGGCCGACAAGACCTCCTGGGCGAACGTCAGCAAGCTGATCAAGGAGAAGATCGGCTCGACGGTGGTGAAGGGCGGCGACCCGGCGAGCGTTCTGGGCGAGATCCAGCGTGAGGCCGACGCCATGGAGAACTCGGGGACGTGACGGTGGACATGCCCGGTCCCACGGAGGACGCCGCCGAGCCGGACGAGGCGGGGGTGCCGACCGAGGCGACCGGGCCTGCCGAGCCGGACGAGGCGGGGGAGCCGGACCAGGCCACTGGGCCGGGTGACGGCTCGGATGACGGCTCAGGTGACGGCTCCGAGCACGGCCTGTCCGACCGGGACCGGGCCGTGCTCGCCGTCGAGCGGCGCGGCTGGCCGGGGCCGGGCGCCAAGGAGCGCGCGATACGGGAGCGGCTCGGCATCTCGCCCACCCGCTACTACCAGCTGCTGAACGCGCTGCTGGACGACCCCCGCGCCCTGGAGCACGACCCGGTGACCGTGAACCGGCTGCGACGACTGCGGGACGAGCGCCGCGAGCGGCGCTGAGGCCGGGGTCGGCGGCCTGGCTGAAGGCGGGTGGCCGACCCGGGGCCGGGGTGGGGTTTGTGTGTGCTGTGCGGCGTGGGCGGCGCTGGGGCCGGGGTCGGCGGTTGGCTGGAGGCGGGTGGCCGACCCGGGGCCGGGGTGGGGTTTGTGTGTGCTGTGTGGCGTGGGCGGCGCTGGGGCCGGGGTCGGTGGCGT
>NZ_JBEXFG010000025.1:12064-22555 GCF_040606675.1 Streptomyces sp. NPDC005393
GCTGGCTGGAGGCGGGTGGCCGACCCGGGGCGGGGCTGGGGTTTGTGTGTGCTGTGTGGCGTGGGCGGCGCTGGGGCCGGGGTCGGTGGCTGGCTGGAGGCGGGTGGCCGACCCGGGGCGGGGCTGGGGTTTGTGTGTGCTGTGTGGCGTGGGCGGCGCTGGGGCCGGGGTCGGTGGCTGGCTGAAGGCGGGTGGCCGGCCCGGGGCGGGGCTGGGGTTTGTGTGTGCTGTGTGGCGTGAGCGGCGCTGACACGTCGGCCGCGCTGAAGGTCTGTCTGAAGGTCTGTCGACGGCCGAGGCTTTGTTGACGGTGCCGGTAGGGTCACCGACATGGGCAGCCACCCCCTTCCTGTACCCACCACAGCCGCCGGCCGCGAGGGCCTCGCGGCCCTCCTCGAACGGCCCGGCCGCGCCGTCGTCGGGCTCGACTTCGACGGCACGCTCGCCGAGATCGTCCCCGACCCCGACCAGGCCCGCGCCCACCCCGGCGCCGTCCCGGCCCTCTCCGCCCTCGCCCCGCTGCTGCACTCCGTCGCGGTGATCACCGGCCGCCCGGCCGAGGTCGCGGTGCGGTACGGCGGCTTCGCCGGGGTCGAGGGACTGGACCGGCTCGTCGTCCTCGGCATCTACGGCGCCGAGCGCTGGGAGGCGGCGAGCGGCGCCTTCCAGGCCCCCGAACCGCACCCCGGTATCGCCGCCGTGAAGGCCGAACTCCCGGCCGTCCTGGAGGCGAACGGCGCCTGGCGCGGCACCTGGATCGAGGACAAGGGCCGCGCCGTAGCCGTCCACACCCGCCGCGCCGACGACCCCCAGGCCGCCTTCGAACAGCTGCGCGCCCCGCTCTACGCCCTGGCCGAGCGCCACGGCCTGATCGTCGAACCGGGCCGTCTGGTGCTGGAGCTGCGCCCGCCGGGCATGGACAAGGGCGTCGCGCTCACGGAGTACGTACGGCAGTTGGGCGCGGAAGCCGTGCTCTACGCGGGCGACGACCTCGGCGATCTGGCCGCGTTCGCGGCGGTGGAGAAGCTGCGGGAGGAGGGCGTCCCGGGCGTGCTGGTGTGCAGCGGTAGTACGGAGGTGACGGAGCTCGCGCAGCGAGCGGATCTGGTGGTCGACGGCCCGGCGGGCGTGGTGAGCCTGCTGGAGGCGTTGGCGGAGGCAGCGGCTGGCTGATCTGCCGGCCCGGCGGGCGTGGTGGCCCTGCTGGAGGCGTTGGCGGAGGAGCTGGCGGAGGCAGCAAAGCGCTAGCGCGGGCCACGCCATCGGCGCTAGCGCGGGCCACGCCGCCGGCGCTAGTGCTCTGACCGGGAAGGTTCACCGGGTTGTGGCAGGCGGTGCAGGGTTCGTGGAAATCCGTTTCGAGCGTTGCCCTGGTGCTTCTACTGTGGCGCGGTGATGACTCAGGTGATCGTTCTCAACGGTGGTTCCAGCTCCGGGAAGTCCGGGATCGTTCGGTGTCTGCAGGCAGTCCTGCCGGATCCGTGGCTGGCCCTCGGGACAGACACGCTGGTTGAGGCGATGCCAGCGTCCTTGCAGGCGTCGGATGGCGGGATCGAGTTCGCTCCGGACGGAGAGGTGATCGTCGGGCCGGAGTTCCGAACGCTGGAAGCGGCATGGATCGAGGGCGTCGCCGCGATGGCCCGTGCGGGCGCCCGGGTCATCGTCGATGAGGTCTTCCTCGGCGGAGCGGACTCACAGCAGCGATGGCAGAAAGCTTTGGGCGAACTGCGAGTGCTGTGGGTCGGCGTCAGGTGTGACGGTGCGGTTGCCGCAGGCCGTGAGGTCGCACGAGGCGATCGGATCACCGGGATGGCCGCGTCCCAGGCGGATGTGGTCCACCAGGGCGTGGCCTATGACCTGGAGGTGGACACCGCGCATGCCGAGTCGATGGAGTGCGCACGGACCATCGCCGTACATGTCAAGTGATCGACGGCCCGGCTGTCTGCCGCTGTGACCGCAGCGCCGGGAGGAGTCAGGCTGCGGTGGTGAGGGGGCGTCCTCCCCAGCGGGTGCCCTTCTCGCTGCGGATGCGGGCACGCTCGCGGCGCTGGGCGGCGAGGACGTCGGGGTGGCGGGCGTTGGCGTTGCGCCAGCGCAGGTAGGCCTGCAGCTCACGGGTCTGGACGGTGTGGTTCGGATGGTTCGAGTTGGCGAGAGTGAACTGCCGTAACGGTCCGAAGTGCGCCTCGATCGGGTTGGCCCAGGAGGCGGTCGGGGTGAAGCACAACTCGACCTTGTGCTTCTTCGCCCAGGCGCGGATCTTCGCTCCCTTGTGCGCGGAGAGGTTGTCCATGATCACGTAGATCGGGGCGCCGTCCGGACGGGCCTTCCGGATCGACTTCAGCGCGGCCAGGGACTGGGCGGCGCCCTTGTGGCGGTGGTTGACGCCCCAGAGGGTGTCGCGCCGATCGAATAGCAGCCGTGGAAGTAGGTGACGCCGTGGGTGCGGTGGTAGGTCGCCGGGACGCGGTCGGACTTGCCCTGCCTGGCCCAGCAGGATCCGCCGGTGGGGCGGATACCGAGCGGCCCGAACTCGTCGAACGCGAAGACCCGGTCCGGGAAGTGCTCCAGGACGTGCTCGATGCGGTCGAGTTTGGCGTCGCGGTCGGGGTCGGTGGATTCCTTCCAGGTCTTGGTGCGCTGGAAGGTGATGCCGCATCGGGCGAGCAGGCAGCGCAGGGCCTCGCGGCCGATGCGGATCACCCGGCCGTGGACTGTGCGCAGGTAAGCGCAGAGTTTGCGGAGGGACCAGCGGGTGAAGGGCTCGCCGAGTTTGCGCGGGCGGGTGGTGGCCGTCGCGATGACGAAGTCCTTGTCGTCATCGCTGAGTTGGCGGGGACGGCCTCCCGCCCACTGAGGGTCCAGGCAGGCCAGGCCGATCTCGTTGAACCGGTGGATGACATCCCGGACGGTGTCCTCGTCGGCCTGCACCAGCTGGGCGATCACCGGCACCCGGTTCCCGCCGGCCGAGGCCAGCAGCATCATCGCCCGCCGATATCGCACCGAGCTGGTGCTGCCCCGGCGCACGATCTGCTGCAGCCTCTGCCCCTCCTGGTCGGTCAGCCTGCGCACGCGAACGGGCTCTGCCACTGCGCCTCCACCTTGCTGGATCGAGTGTCTCCACATCCAACCGCCTCAGCAGCCTCGGCCGCGAACAGCAACCCGGTGAACCTTCCCGGTCAGAGCACTAGCGCCACGCCGCCGGCGCGCTTACGCCTCCAGCGCCCGCAACTGCGCCAGGAACCACGCCTGCGGCGGCAGCGCGGTCGCCGCGGCCGCCAGCCGCTTCGTACGCTCCGCCCGCTCCCCGTCGCCCATCCGCAGCGCCTCGTGCAGCGCCTCGGCCGTCGCCTCGACGTCGTACGGGTTGACCACCAGCGCGTCCTCGCCCAGCTCCGCGTACGCGCCGGCCTCTCGCGACAGCACCAGCGCGCACCCCTGCTCGGAGACGACCGGCACCTCCTTCGCCACGAGGTTCATGCCGTCCCGGATCGGGTTGACCAGCGCCACGTCGGCCAGCCGGTAGGCCGCGAGGGAGCGCGCGAAGTCGTCCTTCACATGCAGGGCGACCGGCTGCCAGCCCTCCGTGCCGTACTCCGCGTTGATCTCGTCCGCGATCAACCGCACCCGCTCGGTGTAGTCGCGGTAGACCGTGAGGTCCTGGCGGGAGGGGTAGGCGAAGGCCACATGGACCACGCGCTCGCGCCACTCGGGGTGGGTCTCCAGCAGCCGCCGGTACGCCAGCAGCCCCCGGACGATGTTCTTGGACAGCTCGGTGCGGTCCACCCGGACGATCGACTTCCGACCGGGCCCGATCTGCGCCCGCAGGTTCGTCAGCCGCTCGTCGACATCCGCCTGCCGCGACCGCTGCCGCAGGAACTCCGCGTCCGCGCCCAGGCCATGCACCCCGAGCAGGGTCTCGCGCCCCTCGAACCGCACCGCCGTCGCCGCGCCGCCGCCCTCGCGTACGACCTCCGCGCCCAGCACCGCCGCGCAGCAGTCGGCGAAGGCCGTGGCCCAGCGCTCGGTGAGAAACGCGGCGCGGTCGCCGCCCAGGATGCCGCGCAGCACCTGCGCCGCCACCGTGTCCGGCAGCAGCCGGTAGTAGTCCGGCGGCGCCCAGGGGGTGTGCGAGAAGTGGCCGATCCGCAGATCGGGCCGGCGCTCGCGGAGTATCCCCGGCACCAGCGCCAGGTGGTAGTCCTGCACCAGCACGACGGCGCCTTCGGCCGCCTCCTCGGCGAGCGCGTCGGCGAAGGCCGCGTTGTACGTCTCGTATGCCGCCCACTGGGCGCCGAACTCCGCGTCGAAGACCGGCTCGACGGGGGTCTGGTAGAGCAGATGATGGACGAACCACAGCACCGAGTTGGCGATGCCGTTGTACGCGGCGGCGAAGACCTCGGGTGCGATGTCCAGCATCCGCACCTGCTGCCCGCCCGTGTCCGCGGTGCTCAGGTGGCCGCGCTCGGCGCGCCGGGCGGCCTCGCGGTCGCCGTCCCCGAGCGCGGCGCATACCCACACCGCGCCCGCGTCGGGGCCGATCGCGCTGAGACCGGAGACCAGCCCGCCGCCGCCGCGCTTGGCGGTGAGCGAGCCGTCTTCGCCCAGCGCGTACGAAACCGGGCCGCGGTTGGACGCGACGAGGATCTGTGCGGTGCGCGGCGCTCCCATGTCGCGAGCCTAGCCATGTGGCGCGCCGCGCAAACATACGTGCGGTTTGTTGCCTCCGTAGGAGCGACGCCCCGCCCGCCGCCCGCCGCCCGCCGTGCTCTGTGCTCTGTGCTCTGTGCGCTGGGCATCCGGCATGTGCGGTTTGTTGCCCCGTAAGCGCTACCGCCCCGCTACGCCGCCCGCCGCGCCTCGTACTCCGGGATCTCGATCATCGGCGGCCGCTCCTCCGTGTCCACGGCCGTCGTCCGCGGCTCGAAGCCGTGCTCGCCCCGGTCGAACTGGGTCAGCCGCGGCCGCACCAAGTGGCCGCGCGCCAGCCGCAGCTGTGCGGTGCGGTAGATCGCCGCCGCCATCCGGCCGAGCGCCTGTCCGTCCTGGTGGCGGTGTTTGCGTACCCCGATGTCCACCTGGGCGAGGGCGTCGAGCCCGACCGTGTGCAGCGCGTCGACCAGCAGCCCCAGCTCGACCCCGTAGCCGACCGGGAAGGGCAGCCGCTCCAGCAGGGAGCGGCGCGCCGCGTACTCGCCGCCCAGCGGCTGGACGAAACCGGCCAGCTGTGGCCAGTGCAGATTCAGCAGCGGCCGCGCGACCAGCTCGGTGACGCGTCCGCCCTGGCCCACGGCTTCGCCGAGCGGCCGGTCGTACATGCCCTTGACCAGCTGCACCCCGGGGTCGGTCAGCAGCGGGCCGACGATCCCCGAGACAAAGCGCGGATTGAATTCCCGCAGGTCGGCGTCGATGAAACAGACGATCTCGCCGCTCGTGGCCAGCAGCGACCGCCACAGCACCTCGCCCTTGCCGGGCAGCGCGGGCAGCCGGGGCAGCAGCGAGTCGCGGTGTACGACGGTCGCGCCCGCCGCCGCGGCGACCTCGGCCGTACGGTCCGTCGAACCGGAGTCCAGCACCACCAGCTCATCGACGAGCGGCGCCGCCTCGCTCATCAGCTCGCGGCGGATCGCCCCGGCGATCTCGCCGACCGTCGCCTCCTCGTTCAGGGCGGGCAGCACGACGCTCACGGTCGTCGCCGTGTCGCGCTTCGCGGCCAGCAGGCGGTCCAGCGGACGGTCGTCGGCGGACCAGGAGCGGTGCTCCAGCCAGCGCTCCACCTCATCCAGCACCTGTATCTCTCCCTGCTGTGATCCATCTCGCGGTTCGGACGGCTACCTCAACCATCAGGGCCTTCGGTTACAGTCTTGAACAACGCACGTCACCGTCGTATGTCGGGGGTCATAGTGCGCATAAATGCCCGGGCTCGGCCCGCGGCCATACCGCTCATCCAGAGGGGCAGAGGGAACGGCCCGTTGAAGCCCCGGCAACCCTCCAGCTGGTCCTGCTTTCGCAGCGGGGCTCCCAGCTCGGGAAGGTGCCAATTCCGGCTCGTGGCGAAATGCGTCCCGAGGAAGATGAGGAGAAAGGGCCTCGCCTCCATGGCTGTGCAATCTGTAGAAAGCTCAACCACTTCTTCCGCCGCCTCCGGCACTTCCGGCACTTCCGGCTTCTCCACCCCTTTCGGCCCCGCCGTCGCCCTGTCCTGCCGTGAGTGCGGTGAGCGTTTCGACCTCGGCCCGATCTTCGCGTGCGAGGCGTGTTTCGGGCCGCTCGAGGTCGCGTACGACCTGCCGAGCGGCGACCCGGAGGGGCTGCGCCGGCAGATCGAGACCGGTCCGGACAACATCTGGCGCTACGCCCCCCTCCTGCCGGTTCCGGCGGACGTCGCGGCCACGCCCAGTCTGAACCCCGGCTTCACCCAGCTGGTCAAGGCCGACAACCTCGCCCGTGAGCTCGGTGTCACGGGCGAGCTGCACATCAAGGACGACTCCGGCAACCCCACTCACTCCTTCAAGGACCGGGTCGTCGCCATCGCCGTCCAGGCCGCCCGCGCCTTCGGCTTCACCACCCTCTCCTGCTCCTCCACCGGCAACCTCGCCGGCGCGGTCGGCGCCGCGGCCGCCCGTGCGGGATTCCGCTCCTGCGTCTTCATCCCACACGACCTGGAGGCGGGCAAGGTCGTGATGGCGGCCGTCTACGGCGGCGAACTGGTCGGCATCGAGGGCACGTACGACGACGTCAACCGCTTCTGCAGCGAGCTGATCGGCGACCCCGCGGGCGAGGGCTGGGGCTTCGTCAACGTCAACCTGCGTCCGTACTACGGCGAGGGGTCCAAGACCCTGGCGTACGAGATCTGCGAGCAGCTCGGCTGGCGGCTGCCGGACCAGATCGTCATCCCGATCGCCTCGGGCTCCCAGCTCACCAAGATCGACAAGGGGCTGAAGGAGCTCATCGCGCTCGGTCTGGTCGAGGACAAGCCGTACAAGATCTTCGGCGCCCAGGCCGAGGGCTGCTCCCCGGTCTCCGCCGCCTTCAAGGCGGGCCATGACGTCGTACGGCCGCAGAAGCCGCAGACCATCGCCAAGTCGCTCGCCATCGGCAACCCGGCGGACGGCCCGTACGTCCTCGACATCGCGCGCCGCACCGGCGGCGCCGTGGAGGACGTCAACGACGAGCAGATCGTCGACGCGATCAAGCTGCTGGCCCGCACCGAGGGGATCTTCGCGGAGACCGCGGGCGGGGTGACGGTCGGCGTGACGAAGAAGCTGATCGAGGACGGGCTCCTCGACCCGACCCTCACCACCGTCGTCCTCAACACCGGTGACGGCCTCAAGACTCTCGACGCGGTGGCCCCCACCACCGGGCCCTCCGCCATCATCCGCCCCACCCTTGACTCGTTCCGAGAGGCTGGCCTCGTATGAGCGTCAACGTCCGAATCCCGACCATCCTGCGCACCTACACCGGCGGTCAGGCCGAGGTCAGCGCCGAGGGCGCGACCCTCGCCGAGGTCCTGGAAGACCTGGAGAAGAACCACCAGGGGATCTCGGCCCGCGTCCTGGATGACACCGGCAAGCTGCGCCGCTTCGTCAACGTCTACGTCAACGACGACGACGTCCGGTTCGCCGACGGCCTGGGCACGGCCACGCCGGACGGCGCCGGGGTCTCGATCATCCCGGCGGTCGCGGGCGGCTGCTGACCTCCGATCACCCCCTCACCTTTGGAATCGCCCCGTCCGGGGAGAAACGGACGGGGCGATTCCGTGTGTGGAATCGCGATACAGTTGCCCCGCTTCTCCCATGGCCCCGCCGTCGGACCCGCATATGAGAACTCGTCAACTTGTGCGCAAAGTGTGAGCGCGATTTGTCGGGTTAGTGCTCTATGCCCGGCCCGGCTTGCCCGAACTTCACGGGAATTCTTCACTTTTTACCGATCGGCCATGCCCAGAATTCTCGTCCGATTGACCTGTTGCAGAGGGCGTTGGGACGGATACATTCAGCGGCGGTCGACGCGTTCCGGCGCACACCCTCCATGACCGGAGGGTGAGGTCTGACCCGGGTCCGCGGAGTGCGGTCCTGCGCAAGGGCCAGTAATAGGGGAGTTAGGAATGGCTCAGGGCACCGTCAAGTGGTTCAACGCGGAGAAGGGGTACGGCTTCATCGCGGTCGACGGTGGTGCGGACGTGTTCGTCCACTACAGCGCGATCCAGATGGACGGTTACCGCACCCTCGAGGAAGGCCAGCGGGTCGAGTTCGAGATCTCGCAGGGCCAGAAGGGCCCGCAGGCGGACATGGTCCGCGTGGCCGTAGGCTGACGCGCCGACGCGAGGCAGCTGACTGAAGTGTCGAAGGGCCTGTGCCCCCTTGGGGGTACGGGCCCTTCGGCGTACGCGCCCTGCCCTGCGCTCCCTTGCCTTCTGTACCCCCTTGACCGGGCGCTTGCGCCCACCCGTCGCCCGACCGCCACCCCTCAACGACGCCTTCGGGCGCTTGCACTCATAGGGGTCGAGTGCTAATCATTGGCGTTAGCACTCTGACGTTGAGAGTGACAGAAGGACCGGGTCGGTGAGGCCCGCCCGGCAGTACGGGGCAAGGAACCGTACGGCCGGCAGGCCGTCCGTCGCGGGCGCCAGCGCGGTCCGGAGCAATCCACCCCGTCTTGGGAGGACCACTTCACATGGCCAAGATCATCGCGTTCGACGAGGAGGCGCGGCGCGGCCTCGAGCGCGGGATGAACCAGCTCGCCGACGCCGTCAAGGTCACCCTCGGCCCCAAGGGCCGTAACGTCGTCCTCGAGAAGAAGTGGGGCGCCCCCACGATCACCAACGATGGTGTGTCCATCGCCAAGGAGATCGAGCTCGAGGACCCGTACGAGAAGATCGGCGCCGAGCTGGTCAAGGAGGTCGCGAAGAAGACGGACGACGTCGCCGGTGACGGCACGACGACCGCGACCGTCCTCGCCCAGGCGCTGGTCAAGGAAGGCCTCCGCAACGTAGCCGCGGGCGCCAACCCGATGGCTCTCAAGCGCGGCATCGAGAAGGCCGTCGAGGCCGTCTCCGCCCAGCTGCTCGAGCAGGCCAAGGACGTGGAGACCAAGGAGCAGATCGCCTCCACCGCCTCCATCTCCGCCGCCGACACCCAGATCGGCGAGCTCATCGCCGAGGCGATGGACAAGGTCGGCAAGGAAGGTGTCATCACCGTCGAGGAGTCGCAGACCTTCGGGCTCGAACTCGAGCTCACCGAGGGCATGCGCTTCGACAAGGGCTACATCTCCCCGTACTTCGCGACGGACATGGAGCGTATGGAGGCGTCGCTCGACGACCCGTACATCCTGATCGTCAACTCGAAGATCTCCAGCGTGAAGGACCTCCTTCCGCTGCTGGAGAAGGTCATGCAGTCGGGCAAGCCGCTGCTGATCATCGCCGAGGACGTCGAGGGCGAGGCCCTGGCGACCCTGGTCGTCAACAAGATCCGTGGCACCTTCAAGTCCGTCGCCGTCAAGGCCCCGGGCTTCGGTGACCGCCGTAAGGCCATGCTCGGCGACATCGCCATCCTCACCGGTGGCACCGTCATCTCCGAGGAGGTCGGTCTCAAGCTGGAGAATGCGACGATCGACCTGCTCGGCCGCGCCCGCAAGGTCACCGTCACCAAGGACGAGACCACCATCGTGGACGGCGCCGGCGACCCCGAGCAGGTGCAGGGCCGGGTCAACCAGATCCGCGCCGAGATCGAGTCCTCGGACTCGGACTACGACCGCGAGAAGCTCCAGGAGCGCCTCGCGAAGCTGGCCGGCGGCGTCGCCGTCATCAAGGCCGGTGCCGCGACCGAGGTCGAGCTCAAGGAGCGCAAGCACCGCATCGAGGACGCGGTGCGCAACGCCAAGGCCGCCGTGGAGGAGGGCATCGTCGCCGGTGGTGGCGTCGCCCTGCTGCAGACCGTCTCCGTGTTCGAGAAGCTCGAGCTCGAGGGCGACGAGGCCACCGGTGCCCAGGCCGTGCGTCTGGCGCTCGAGGCCCCGCTGAAGCAGATCGCGGTCAACGCCGGCCTCGAGGGCGGCGTCGTGGTGGAGAAGGTCCGCAACCTGACCCCGGGCCACGGCCTCAACGCCGCGACCGGCGAGTACGTCGACCTGATCGCCGAGGGCATCATCGACCCGGCCAAGGTCACGCGCTCCGCGCTGCAGAACGCCGCGTCGATCGCCGCGCTGTTCCTGACCACCGAGGCCGTCATCGCCGACAAGCCGGAGAAGGCCGCCGCGGCGGGCGCTCCGGGCGGCATGCCGGGCGGTGACATGGACTTCTGATCGGCGGATCATTCGCCGGTCGGTCGAACCGTCCAGGACGTCGGGGCGGCACCCTTCACGGGTGCCGCCCCGACGGCGTTATGCGCGCGTCCGCTTTGCCCAGCGCTTGCGGCTTTGCCCAGCGCTTGTGGCGGGCCTCAACCTGCGGCGGCCGTCAACCTGCGGCGGCCTCAAGGGCGGTGCGCAGATGCC
>NZ_JBEXFG010000025.1:22652-56908 GCF_040606675.1 Streptomyces sp. NPDC005393
GCCCGTGGGTCTCCGTCTGCCCAGCTTGTGGCGGCTTTCAGCCGGGCGGCGGCCGTCAACCTGTGGCGGCCTCAAGGGCGGTGCGCAGATGCCCGTGGGTCTCCGTCTGCCCAGCTTGTGGCGGCTTTCAGCCGGGCGGCGGCCGTCAACCTGTGGCGGCCTCAAGGGCGGTGCGCAGATGCCCGTTCGCCTCGCCGAGCAGCTTCTCGGCCGTCGGCGCGTCCACCCCGCCGAGAATGGTGAGGATGGCGTTCTTCGCCTCGCCGTCCGTGGCCTCCAGCGCGCTCTCGATCCGCTGGTCCGAGGCGCCGGTCGCCAGAGAGACGATCCGGTGCGAGCGCGCACGCAGCTTCTCGTTCGAGGCGCGTACGTCGACCATCAGATTCCCGAAGGTCTTGCCCAGCCGGATCATGGTGATGGTCGAGAGCATATTGAGCACGAGCTTCTGCGCCGTCCCGGCCTTCAGCCGGGTCGAGCCGGTGAGCAGCTCCGGGCCGACGACGACCTCGATGCCGTGGTCGGCGGCGGCGGCGAGCGCCGAGCCGGCGTTGCAGGACAGCCCGATGGTGAGCGCGCCACGGCGCCGCGCGTGCTCGACCGCCCCCACGGCGTACGGGGTACGGCCGGAGGCGGAGACGCCCACGACCGTGTCCTCCGCGCCGATCTCGATCCGGTCGAGATCCTCGGCGGCCAGCTCCTTGCTGTCCTCCGCCCCCTCGGCCGACGTCACCACGGCGCTCGGCCCGCCCGCGATCAACCCGACCACCTGGTCCGGCCGGGTGTTGAAGGTCGGCGGGCACTCGCTCGCGTCGAGCACCCCGAGCCGGCCGGCGGTGCCCGCGCCCGCATAGATCAGCCGGCCGCCACGGGACATCCGCTCGGCGATGCCGTCGATGGCGGCTGCGATCTTGGGGAGCTGGGTGGCGACGGCGGCGGGGACGGCGGCGTCCTCCGCGTTCATGATGCGGGCGATCTCGACGGTCTCGAGCCGGTCGATCTCGGCGAGCTCGGGGCGGAACGCCTCGGTGGTGAGCGTGTCCAGCTGGGCGCGCAGCTGTTCCTGGTCAGCGGCGGAAGTCATGGCGAAGCGGCTCTTTCCGGTACGGGGTGTCAGCGGGGGGGGGCTCGGTCAGCGAGGGCCGGGCCGGTGGTCATGCCGGTGGGCGAGAGCCTCGTACGAGGCCGACAGCGCGGGCGCGGCGGCCTCGTACGTACGCTGCGCCACACCTATGAAGAGGCAGTCCACGACGAGAAGTTGACTCGTGCGGCTGGACATGGCCGCCGGGCGCAGCTCGCTCTCGCGCGCGGTCGAGGTGGTGAGGATGAAGTCGGCGTACTGCGTGACCTCGCCGTTCGGCCGCCCGGTGATCGCGACGGTGGTCGCACCGTGCTCGAAGGCGACGCGCAACGGCTCGATGACGTCCGTCGTACGGCCGGAGTGGGTGATCGCGATGGCGACGTCCCCGGAGTGCAGCTGCACGGCGTTGGTGACCGCGAGGTGCGGATCGGCATGGGCGTGGGCTATCAGCCCGATGCGCAGCAGCTTCTGGACGAGGTCCTGGCCGACGAGGCTCGACGCGCCCACCCCGTACACATCGATGCGGCGGGCGGCGGTCAGCGCCGCGACGGCCGCCTCGACCTGGCTGGTGTCCAGCCCGGCGGCGGTGTCGGCCAGACACTGCTGCTCCTCGTGCGCGAGCTTGGCGACGACATCGGCGATCGGATCGTCCACCGCGATGTCCGCCGTGACGGCCGGGGCCCGGCCCGCCGCCTGCTGCGCCGCGAGCGCGGCGAGCGCGAGGCGCAGATCGCGGTATCCGGGGTAACCGAGCAACCGGGACGTGCGTACGACCGTGGCTTCACTGGTGCCCGTCCGCTCCGCGAGCGCCGTGACGGTGAGCGCCGCGCAGCCGGCCGGATCGCCCGCCACGGCTTCGGCGACGCGCTGCATGGAGCGGGTCATGGAGGGGGCTAACGTGCGGACCTTCGCCGCGAGCGCGGCCGGTGCGGGCGGGGTGGCCTCGGGCGGGGACTGTGCGGGCATGAAAGTTTCCTTCAGCTTGCCACTCATCTCTGAAATCTATTTCCGGCCGTGGTGCCGTTCAACCCTCCGGGTGGCATGTGCGTGAGAAGGCGCCGCAAGGATGCAAAGGTGACAATGGGACCCATGAAGCTCGAACACGCACTGCACGCGGCCCGCGCGCTCGTCCTGGCCGACCTCGCGGCGGGAGAAGTCGCCCAGGCCGACATCGTCTCGCTGGTCGAGGACGCGATCGCGCACCGGCGGTGGTGGGTCGAGCAATGGCCCGAGGGCGCCGAATACATCGCGGGCCTGGTCGCCCAGGACGTCCAGGACGCACTGCTGGAGCGCTACGGACGCTGGCCGCTGTGCCCCGTCTGCACACAGGGCGGCGACCTCCACGCCCTCGACGTGGAGCCCGAGTTGGGCCCCGACCCGCACTGGGTGTGCGGCAAGACCGCGGTCGCGGTGGCGCGAGTCGGCTCGCTGGGGGCCAGCCTCTGATGGCCGGTGGCTTCGTTTCCGTGGCCGGCCCTGTGGCCGGCCCTGGGACCGCTCTCGTGGCTGACTGTGCGACCGCGCCTGGGTCCACCCTCTGATGGCTGGCCGCTTCGTTCTCCCGACCGCCCCTGGGACCACCCTCTGATGGCCGTCCTCATCGATCCGCCGTCCTGGCCGGGCCACGGGCGTATGTGGTCGCACCTCGTCAGCGACGTCTCGTACGACGAACTCCACGCCTTCGCGGCCCGCATCGGCGCGCCCCGCCGCGGCTTCGACCGGGACCACTACGACGTACCGAGCGAGCTGTACGCGGCGGCGGTACGGGCAGGCGCGGTGGAGGCCGGGAGCAAGGAGCTGGTGCGCCGGCTCGCGGCGGCGGGGCTGCGGCGCGCGAAGGGCCGCCGCGCGGCTGAGGCGTGACGCGAGCGCCTGGCCTTGCGGCGCGTACCGCCTCTACTGCCCCCGTGCCGCCCGTACCGCGCCTACTGTTCCTACCGCCCTGGCCTCCGCTCCGGGCGAGCCTTCTGCGACGGGGTGACCGACGGGGTGACCATCAGGCCCGCTGCCGCGGTCGCAGCGGCGATGAGCCCGACGGCGACCCAGAAGGCGTGTTGGACGGCAATGAGCGCGGCGCCGGGCGTCGCCGATCGGTGCCCCAGGCCGTGGAAGAACGTGGTGCCGAGCAGTGCGATGCCCAGGGTGGCGCCGAGCTGCTGGACCGCGTTGAGCAGCCCGGCGGCGGAGCCGGTCTCGTGCGGGCGCACCCGGGAGAGCGCGGTGGTGAAGAAGGGGACGGTGAACAGCCCGAGCCCAACGCCGCTCACCGCCATCGCCCCGAGCAGCGGCCACGGGTAGGCCGTGGGCCGCGCACCGTGGTAGACGGCGAGCGCGGCCAGGGCCCCTGCCAGCAGGGCGACGAGCCCGGCGAACATCACCCGCGACCCATGGCGTGGCACCAGGTACGCGCCCGCGACCCAGGACGAGACGGCGAGCCCACCGGACCAGGGCAGCAGGCTCAGCCCGGCGGTCAGTACGTCGCGCCCCAGGCCGAGTTGGGCGTGCAACACCACGACCAGCATCAGCCCGTTCATCACCGCGAAGAAGAGCGTCGAGGCGGCCAGCGCCGCCGGGAAGCCGCGGTGGCGGAACAGGCTCGGCTCGACCAGTGGGCTACGGCCGCGCCGGGCGCCCCGGCGCTGATGGAACCCGAACCCCACCAGGACGATGACACCACCGGCGATCGCCACCCCACTCCACAGCGAACTGCCCATGGTGTCGCCCTGGATGAGCGGATAGACGACCAGCCCGATGCCGAGCACCGCGAGCCCGGTGCCGGGGATGTCCAGCCGTACCGGGTGGGCGGCCCTGTCCTCGCGGAGCAGCCGGGCGGTGGCCAGTACCGCGGCGGCGAGGGGCAGGTTCACCAGGAACACCGCCCGCCACGAGGAGCCGAGTATGTCGGCGTGGGTGAGCACGGCGCCGAGCACCGGTCCGCACACCGCGGCCAGGCCCACCACTGGTCCGTTCCAGCCCAGCGCCTTCGCCATCTCGTCGCCGTCGAACATGGCGCGGATCAGCCCGATGGTCTGCGGGATGATCAGGGCGGCCGCGCCGCCTTGCACCGCCCGCGCGGCGATCAGCGCTCCGGCGGTGGTGGCCAGCGCGCAGCACAGCGAGGCCAGCGCGAACCCGGCCACCCCCACCACGAACACCCGTCGGCGCCCGGCCACGTCCCCCAACCGACCGCCGGTCACCAGGAACAGTGCGAACGGCAGGGTGTAGGCGGCGCCGAACCACTGAATGTCGGACTCGGCGCCGCCGAGGTCGGCGTGTACGACTGGCGCGGCGACCTGCACGATCGTGGAGTCCAGCACGTTCATCGCCTCGGCGGCCATAAGAGTGGCCAGCGCCGCCCACCGCCATCGGTACGCCACGGCCGCCGTCGCCACCACACCCTGTGCCATCAGCCCTCCGCCTTTCTGTTTCGGTTCGCGGCCCAGCGTGTGCCGACAGAGAACGACGTTCCATCCAGCGGGCGATGTTGCTAACTTCTTTCCACGTCAGATGGCTCACTGAGGGAAATGTGCATGCTCGACGACATTGACCGGGGCCTGCTCCACGCCCTGCACCTCGACGGGCGGGCGCCGTTCAGCCGGATCGCCGCGGCCCTCGGGGTCTCGACCCAGACCGTGGCCCGCCGCTATCAGCGGCTGCGCGCCGAGGCGGCCCTGCGGGTGGTCGGCCTCCCGGACCCGCACCGGGCCGGGCAGACTCAGTGGCTGGTGCGGCTCGCCGCCACCCCGGCCACCGCCCAGACGCTCGCCCGTTCCCTGGCCCGGCGCCCCGACACCTCATGGGTCAAGCTGACCTCCGGGGGCACCGAGATCGTCACCATCGTCCACACACCGCGCGGGGCGGCCGCCTCGCGCTCGATGCTGCTGCGCGACATCCCGCGGACCGCCGGAATCACTGCGGTCTCCGCCCACTTGGTGCTCCACACCTACCTCGGTGGCCCCACCGCGTGGCGCGGACACCTCGGCGCGCTCGGCGACGACCAGCGGCGGCAGCTCACCCCGCCGCCACCCGAGCCCCCGGACCCGTCCGCCGCCCCACCCACAACCCCGTCTACCCCGCCGCCCCTGACCGGCGCCGACCAGGATCTGCTCGACGCCCTGCGCCACGACGGCCGCGCCAGCCATGCCGATCTGGCCGTCGCCACCGGCTGGTCCCCGGCCACCGTCGCCCGCCGCCTGGCCGGCCTCCGCGCCCGCGGCACGCTCTTCTTCGACGTAGAGATCGATGACGCGCTGCTGGGCGTGACCACCCAGGCGCTGCTGTGGATGGCCGTTGCCCCCGCCCACCTCGACGAGGTCGCGAGGACCCTCGCCCAGCACGAGGAACTAGCCGTGGTCGCCGCCACCACAGGCGCCGGCAACCTGGTCGCCCACGCCCTGTGCGCCGACCCGGCCGATCTCCACCACTACCTCACCCACCGCCTGGGCTCACTCGACGCGATCCGCGCCCTGGAGACGGCCCCCGTCCTCCACACCCTCAAGGCGGCCGGTCCGCTCAGGTTCTGAGTCCGTCGCCGGCGACCCGGCGATCACGCGGGAGGCCCCGTCCGCCCGATGCAGCCGGGAGGCGACCGCCGTCGTTCCCACGGCCGACGCCGCGAGCGCCGCGCCCGTCCAGGCCACCGCTGGATAGCCCCAGCCCGCGTCGATGACGAGTCCGCCGAGCCAGGGGCCCACCGTATTGCCGATGTTGAAAGCGGATGTGGTGGTCGCACCGGCCAGCGTCGGGGCGGCGTTCGCGACGTTGAACATCCGGGCATTGAGCGCGGGCGCGGTGAAGAAGGCGGTGAAGCCGAGCAGGAGCGCCATGGTCACGGCCGCGAAGGGGCTGTGCGCGGTCAGCGCCAGTACGCTCAGCACGACCGTCGAGGCCGTGATGCCCCCGTACATCGTGCCGAAGAGATGGGCGTCGGCGATCCGTCCCCCGATCACCGTACCGATCAGCGCGCCGACCCCGAACAGCGCCAGCACCGTCGGCACCCAACTCTCCGCCAGCCCCGCCACCTCCGTCAGCAGCGGCGCGAGATAGGAGAACAGGCAGAAGACCGCGCCCCCGCTGAGCGCCGTACCGGCCAGCGCCAGCCACACCTGCCGGTCACGGTAGATGCTCAACTCGGCCCGCAGCCGCGGCCAGTCCTCACCCGTGGGCACCTCCGTATGCGGTACGAGCGCGACCACCCCGACCAGCCCGAGCGCCGAGAGCCCCGCCACCGCCCAAAAGGCGGCCCGCCACCCCGCGTGCTGCCCCAGCAACGCCCCCGCGGGCACCCCCGCGATATTCGCGATGCTCAACCCGCCGACCATCACGGCCATCGCCCGAGCCCGCGCGTTCACCGGCACCAGCGACACGGCCACGGCCGCCCCCACCGCCCAGAACCCCGCACAGGCGAGCGCACTCACCACCCGCGACGCGAACAACATCCCATACGTCGGCACCAGTGCGCCCGCGATCTGCCCGAGCCCGAACACAGCCAGCAGCGCGATCAACGTCGTCCGCCGCGGCAACCGCAACGTCGCCGCGGCCAGCACCGGAGCCCCGACCACCATTCCGATCGCGAACGCCGAGACGAGCAGCCCGGCCTCCGGAATTGAGACCCCCATGTCCCGGGCGACGGGCTGCAGCAGCCCGGACAGCATGAACTCGGACGTACCGAGAGCGAAGACGGACAGACCGAGGACATAGACGGCGACGGGCATACGGGAGCGAGCGCGAGCGGCTGGTGAGGGCATGCCAGGCACAACGCCGCCCGGGCGGGCCGTCATTCCTCCGCGCGGAATCGGACGGGGCGGGACAGGGTGGGACGGGATCGGAGTTCCGGGTTTCCGAACAATCACTCGATGGGGTGGTGTGGGGGTCGTGACCTAGAATCGTCACTCTGAGTGAGCAAGAATAAGGGGTGTGAGCCCGCTGGGGGAGCGGGTGTTGAGCGCATTACTGGGGGGTGATCGAAATGATCGCAATGACGGGGGACACCACCAACGAACTGACGGGCCCGCTGAACGACCTACTGAACGGCCCGCTGAACGGCCCGCTGAACAGCCCGCTGAACAGCCCGCTGAACGGCCGACTGAATTGCTCGCTGAACGGCCCAGGCACACCGGACGATTGGGCCGCCTACCTGGCCACCACATCGCCGGGCCCGGAGACGGCATCGGTGCTGCCGGTGCTGGACGCGAAGAAGCTGTCGCGCACCGGCCGTATCGACGCGCTGAAAGCCCTGGAGCGGCATGCGGCCTGGATCCAGGCTCAACAGGCCCACATCCTGGCGGCGCTGGAGGCGGATGCGCAGGATGCCTTACCGGCGGGCGTATGGGACCGCAACGCGGAGGGTGAGTGGAATTTCGCCTGCGAGGAGGTGGCCTGCGCCCTGAAACTGTCGGGCACCACGGCGGCCAAGCGCCTGGAGGTGGCCCGGGAGCTGGACCGCCACTACCCGACCACGCTCGGGCTGCTGGAGCGGGGCGAGATCTGCTACATGCAGGCCGTGGCCGTCACTGAAGCCTGCGCCGTCCTGGACCCCGAGGTGGCCGGGCAGGTCGAAGCCGCTCTGGCGGAGAAGATGCCGGGCATGGCGACCGGCCAGACTCGCCGCGCCCTGGCGCGGGAGATTGTACGAGCCGACCCACACGGCGCCGAGCAGCGTCACCAGGCCCGCGAGCGTGAGCGGCAGATGGTCCACTACCCGAAGGATGACGGCATGGCGATGTGGGGCGCGATCCTGCCCGCCGAACAGGCCGCCGCGATGACCCAGGCCGTCGACGTCCACGCCGCCACCCTGGCGGATGACGGCCGGACGCTGGAGCAGAAGCGGGTGGACGCTCTGTTCGACCTGGTGGTCAACCACACCGGAAGCGGCGCCCAGGCCCCGAGCGGGCGTTCGGCGGCCGTCGTGCAGGTCACCGTCCCCCTTGACGTCCTGGTCGGCGACAGCGACGACCCCGCCCAGCTGAAGGGCCACGGACCCATCACCGCCGGCCAGGCCCGGGAGGTCGCCTTCGCCGACGGCACCGTCTGGCGCCGCCTGATCATCGAACCTGCGACCGGGATGCTCATCAAGACCGACCCCACCACCTACAAACCCACCGCCGAGACCGAACGACACGTGATCGCCCGGGACGGCCACTGCACCTTCCCCACCTGCCATATGCCCGCCCACCGCTGCGACCTGGACCACGTCGAGCCGTTCAACCACCACAACCCAGCAGCCGGAGGGCAGACCATCCCGGAGAACCTGGCCCCGCTGTGCCGACGCCACCACCTGATGAAGACCCACCACCCCGGCTGGTCCCTCACCCGAAACCCGGCCACGGGCACCGCGACCTGGACGGCCCCCAGCGGCCACACCTACACCAACCCGCCCCACGACTACCGCGAGTGATCAGCTTCAGTGTTGCGGTCAGTGGCCGTCGTCCGGCTCATCAGTGCCGTGCTCGTCAGGCGTGAGTAGCCGTCCGCCCCGGCTCTCAGCGACCCGCAAGGCGTCCCTCAACGCCTCGGTCAGCCGGTTGGCCAGGAAGCGGAGTTCGCCGCTGCTCACCTTGTCGTTGGCGACAGAGGCGAGGGCGGGGAGAGAGATCTGTCCGATGGGGCGATTGCGGCGCGTGGGCGCAGTCGGCGTGGGCCTCTCTGAGCTCAGGACGGCTTCGAGCTGTTTCTCCATGGCGATGTCCGCTGCGAGGTCATCCGGGATCGGCTGTACGTCGAGGCCGAGCCCGTTCAACCCGTCGGTGATCTCTTCCACCGTACGGCCGGTGAGTTCGGCAGCCGCGCACAGGTGGTCGGAGGGGCAGCGGGTGGCCTTGCCCCTGCCCACTATGTGGTCGAACTGCAGCTCGTGGACATCCTCCTGAGTAAGCGTTTCCAGAAACGCGGGGCGGGGTGCGATGGTGCAGCCGAGTTCGGTGAGCCGTGCAGCGACCACCGAAATCGGATCGCCCGTGCCTGCGACAGCTGGGCGAGGGCGAAGACGTCCAGTGCTACTTCGTCGACGGGCCAGCTGCTTATGCTGCGGTGCTTCTTGTAGAGCTGGGCAGTCTCCCGTGTCGCGAGATCGGGGGTGGGCAGCGGGTCGGGCACCTGAAATCCAGGCGTGGTCAGGTCTGCGCGATGCCGGCCGGGCCCATGGAGTCCTGCTGTATGCCCTCCCTGCAGGCGTCAATGAGGAAGACGACCTGTGCCGCCGCGCACTCGTTCAGCTGCTTTCCCCAGTCGATGGCGACGCAACTGGCCGCGAAGGGGTGAACGTTGAAGCTCGCATCCTCCGGGATGAGGTAGTCGGTCCCCTGGAAGTGCTGACCGTGACCGCTGAGCAGGATGAACAGGGTGTCGTCGCGCCGCGCGTCCCGCAGGAAACGGCTGACCCGGTCGTTGACGAAGTTGGGCGTGATGCCGCGCCAGCGCTCAGCGATCTCCGCTGAGTGAAAGCCTCGATCTGTCAGCGCCGTGACAAGCCGCTGGAGGTCGTCCCGTACGAACGGCAGCGAGCTGATGCCCGGCTCGTCGTAGTCGCTCGCGCCGATGAGCAGCGCCTTGTGGCGGGGCATGGGCAGCGGCTACGGGCGCTTGAAGGTGAGGGTCAGGCCCCTCGTCCCCTGTATCTGGCCGGTGCCGATGAGCTGCACGCTGCCGCTCGCGCTGACCTGGAAGGACAGCTGGGCTTCCGCGAGGCGCAGCGCGTCGTCGCGGGCGGCGACGTCGGCGAAGACCTTCTGCAGGGCGTCGACGGCCTCGGCGAGGTTCTTGCGGAGTGGGCCGAGGGGCACGGCGCGGAGGGTGGCGTCGCCGTTGCGGTTGAAGATGCTCTTCGAGTCGCTGTTGGGCGAGTCCTCGTCGGTCACCTCGACCCAGAATTCCAACGTCTGCTCGTCGAGCCGGAGCGGGTTGTCGCCCATGCTAAGGGTTGTCCCGCAACTGATCTTGGCATGAAGGTGGTTGGTCAGGACTGGATCCTGGGGACCACTGGGGCGCTCCGCCGCCACGGTCGCGTCGTTCTCGTGGACTGTCCGGTTTGATCACTTGGTGTCCAAGGCGGCCCAGGATGCGACGGGTGACGGGCGGATCCGCCTGGGGAAATGAGCGGCAGGGTCCCCCTGGTACGCGGTACGGTGCGCCGATGTCAGCGATCAAGAAGTTCCAAGTCACCTTTGACTGCGCAGAACCTGAGCGCCTCGCTCGCTTCTGGTGTGAAGTGTTGGGGTACGTCATACCGCCGCCACCGGAGGGGTTCACCACCTGGGACGATTTCAACCGCACCCTGCCTCCTGAGAAGCAGGGATCATGGTTCGCCTGCAGTGATCCCTCAGGCGTGGGCCCGCGCCTGTACTTCCAGCGCGTCCCCGAAGGCAAGATCGTTAAGAATCGGGTGCATCTCGACGTCCGGGCCGGCACCGGGCTCGTGGGGGACGAGCGCCTCGCCACGCTCGAAGCCGAGTGCGCACGACTGGTCGCGCTCGGTGCGACCCACGTGCAAACGCTGTATGCCGATGAGGAAAACGAGTCGTGCATCCCGATGCTGGACATCGAGGGCAACGAGTTCTGTATCGACTGAGCACTCTCCGAGCCAGGGAGGCGGGGAGCCGCCTCCCTTGGGCCTCTCTGGGATCGTATGGGGAGGGAGTTACCCCGTGAGGGCGAGGTTGTGCATCCGGGCGATGCCGAGCATGGCGGTGTGAACGCCGTCGCCTTTCAGACGGCAGTCACGAAGGATCTTCCATGCCTTCATCCGCGCGAAGGCGTGCTCGACGCGGACCCGGACCTTGCGGTGGGAGGTGTTGTGCTCCTCTTTCCAAGCTGGCAGTTCGGTCTGGCCGCGTTCACGGCGGTGCGCGATGAGCAGGCCGGTGCCCCGATAGCCGCCGTCCGCGATGACCGTGGCCCGGCCGACGGCGGCCTTTGCACCGGAAAGTTCCCATGCCTTGCAATCGTTGCGGTTGCCCGTGACCGGTCGGCCGACGGCGACGACGAGTCGGGTATCGGCGTCGATGACGACCTGGTGGTTGGTCGAGTACCGGTAGTTCTTCGACTGCTCGGCAACCGTATGATCCCGCGTGGGCACTAGGGTGCCGTCGACGATCAGCACGGCGTCCTTACGGAACCGCTGACGGGGCTGAAGCGCAAGCGACGGTCCGAGGTGGCCGATGATGCGGTTAGCGGCCGACTTCGACACCCCGAACAGTGGGGCGAGCTGCCTCAGCGTCAAGTTCGTACGCCAGTAAGCCGCTACGAGCAGGATCCGGTCCGCCAGAGTCAGGCTCCACGGTCGCCCCTTGCGCACCTGGTCCGTACGTTCGCTCCGCATCGCAGTGACGAGCTTGCCGAACTGCCGCGGGCTCAGCCCAGTGAACGGGGCTATCCAGGATGGCTCCGACGTCGTGATCAGACCAGTCATGGCAAGATCATGACACCGAGATCAGTCATTACGGGACAGCTCTTAGGCGCCCCCGGGCACCTGAGTAGTTCGTCAACTTTAGGGGCCTCAGGGGAAAATGCTACGCACCCAGCAGCTCCAGCTCCGTTGCCATGTTGCGGCGGGCGGGCTGCTCCCAGCGGGCGTGGGCCTCGGGCGTGCGGAACAGGCATGGCAACCCGAGCAGATGGCGGAGGACGTTGGCGCGGCCCTCCCGAAAAGCGTTGTCCGGAACGAAGGCGTACTCCTCGCGGACGGCGGAGGCGTAGGTGCCGTAGTCCTCGGGGGACCCCGCCAGCACTGCCAGGTCGGCGTCGCAGAGGACCTCGCCGTTGGTGTCGCCCGGAGCGGGGTCGTGGTCGCGGGTGAGGCGGACCAGGCGGGCGGTCTCGGCGGTGCGGGCCTCGGGGACGCGCGCCTCCCGGAGGGCGCGTTCGGCGAGGCGGGCGCTGCGCTCCTCGTTCGTATCGCGCTCCGGGAGATAGACGGCGTCGTGGAACCAGGCGGCGAGGCGGACGGCGGCGGGGTCGGTGGCGTGTGCGATCAGCTCGTCGACCCGGTCCAGGACCGCGATGAGGTGATCGGTGGTGTGGTAGCGGCGGTGGGGTTCCGCCCAGCGGGCCAAAAGCGCCTCGCCGTACGGGCGCGGCGAGGGGTTGTCGGCCTCGCGGGCGCTGGTGAGAAGGGGCTCCCAGCGCGAGAGCAGGGCGTCGTGTGCCGGGTGGGGCGAGGTGGCCATGGGCCAATTGTGGGGTACCGGTTTGGGCCCGGGCCGGGTGTGGCAGGCTGTGATCCATGTCTAGACCAATTCTCGAGGTGATCGCCCTCCACCCGGCGGACGCGATCGCGGCACAGGCCGGAGGGGCGGACCGCCTCGAACTGGTCACCGACATCGCCGCCGCCGGGCTCACCCCCTCCCGCGACACCTTCGCCGCGGTCCGCTCGGCCGTGGACCTGCCGGTGCGGGTGATGCTCCGCGCCTCCGACGGCTTCGCGGCGGGCGACGCCGCCGCGCTCGACGCGCTGTGCGCGGCGGCCGAGGCGCTGCACGCGGAGGGGTCGGACGAGTTCGTCCTCGGGTTTCTGACCTCTGACAACGGGGTGGACCTGCCCGCGGTCGCCACGCTCGCCGAGGTCATCGGCGCGGGGGAAGGCGTGGACGAAAGCCGCTGGACCTTCCACCGGGCCATCGACAACGCCGCCGACCGCGACGCGCTCCGCAAGCAGCTCGCCGACCTCCCCGGTCTGGACGCCTACCTCACCGCCGGGTCCGCCCGCGGCGTCGACGACGGCCTGCCGACACTGCTGGCCGAGGCGGGCCGTGCCGGTACGCCCGGCTACGAGCAGCGGATCATGGCGGGCGGCAGCCTCCGCCTCGACCATCTGCCGGCCCTCCGCGCCGCCGGAATCGACGCCTTCCACATCGGCGGCGCGGCCCGCCCAGACGGCTGGTCCGGCCCGGTCGACGCCGCGACGGTCAGCCAGTGGCGCGCGGCGCTGGATTCCCCGGTGCCGGTGGGTTGAACGGGTAGTCGGCGACGGCGGGGAGGGGGCCGGGGTCGCAGGGGTGGGGTCCTGGACGCTGACGTGTATTTGTGGCGCCAGTCTCCGGCCCACCCCACGCTTCCGGTCACCGGCGCCAAAAATATACGGGCCAGGGCCCCGCCCCGGAGGCCCCGGCACCCGCACCCACCACCCACCGAAACCGCACCAGCCCACAACTCAACCCGCAACCCAGCCCGCAACCCAGCCCGCAACCCAACCCGCAACCCAACCCGCAACCCAACCCGCATCCGGCTACCCGCACCCAGCTACCCGCACCCGGCCACCCGCATGCAGTCACCCGCATCCGGCCACCCGCACCCGGCTACCCGCACCCGGCCACCCGCATCCACAGGCGTCAGGCCAGCCGCTCCGGAAGCGGCGCCGCGTGGACGACCGTCAGCCCCGAGACCGCACGGGTCAGGGCCACATACAGACGACGGAGCCCCGTACGTTCGTCCGGCTCGCCGTCCACCACCGCGGCCGGTTCGTCCAGCACCACATAGTCGTACTCCAGACCCTTGGCGAGCGTCGCCGGGACGAGGGTGAGGCGGGCCTCGGCGCTGGTCTCCTCCCCGGGGGAGAGGTGCGTCAGACTCGCGGCGCCGAGGGCTGAGGCCAGCGCCGGGATACGGGCCTCGGCGGCGATCAGGCCGATGGAACCCTCATGCGTCAGCGCCTCCCGGCAGGCGGCGATGACGGCGGTGTCCAGCTCGGCCGGGGCCACGGCCCGTACGGCGAAGTCGCCCGCCGCCTCGCGGATGGAGGTGGCCTCCGACAGGCCGGGGGCGATGGCGGGGAGCAGCCGGGAGGCGTAGGCGATCACCTCGCGCGGGACTCGGAAGCCCTGGGTCAGCTCCTCGATCGTGGCGCCCTCCTTGCCCAGATGGGTCAGGGCCTCCTTCCAGCCGGCGGTGGCCCAGGGGGTGGTGCCCTGGGCGATGTCGCCGAGGATGGTCGCCGAGCCGGTCGTACAGCGGCGGCCGACCGCGCGGTACTGCATGGGGGACAGGTCCTGCGCCTCGTCGAGGACCACATGGCCGAGCGAATGCGTACGCTCCACGAGATCGGCCGCCTCGTCGATCAGGACCGCGTCCGCCGGGGACCACTTGGCGGACTTCACGCTGCGGGCGGGTTTGGCCCAGAGCACGGCCTTCTGCTCGTCGGCGTCGAGGATGCCGTCCGCGTGCTCGGCGAGGAAGTCGGGTTCGGAGAGCAACCGCAGTACGAGCTTCGCCGGGTCGACCGGGGGCCAGATCGCCTTGACCGCCGCCTTGACGGCCGGGGTGCGCGCGACCGCGTCCTGTACCCGGTCGTCGGGGGCCTCGCCCGCCTGCTCCATCCGGACGAGTACGGCGTGCGCGATCCGCTGGGGCAGGGCGTCGCGGGCGGCGCCGTAGCGGATGCCGCGGGCGAGCAACTCCTGGACGATCTCTTCCAGCTCGTACGCCGGCACCCGCCAGCGGCGCGAGCCGCGCACGACCACGCACGGCTCGGTCGGCATGGTGACGTACGAGCGCAGGGCGCGGCGCAGCACCTCGGCCATCCGCGCGTCGCCCTTGATGCGGGCCGTGTCGGCCGGGTCGGCGCCGCGCACCTCCACGCCCAGGGCCGGGCGCGCCACCAGGTCCTCCACGGTCGCCTGCGCGACCTGCAACTCACCTAGCGCGGGCAGGACTTGCTCGATGTAGTGGAGGAAGGAGCGGTTCGGGCCGATGACGAGGGTGCCGGAGCGGGCGAGCCGCTCGCGGTGCGCGTAGAGCAGATACGCGACGCGGTGCAGGCCCACCGCCGTCTTCCCGGTGCCCGGCGCCCCCTGGACGCAGACGGTGCCGCCGATACCGGCGCGTACGATCTCGTCCTGCTCCGGCTGGATCGTCGCGACAATGTCCCGCATAGGGCCGACGCGCGGGCGCTCGATCTCGGACTGGAGCAGCTTGCTGGCCTGCTCGCCCTCGGCCGGATCGCTGAGGTGCTCGTCCTCGTACGCGGTCAGCTCACCACCCGTATAGCCGAAGCGGCGACGCAGCGCGATGTCCATGGGCGCCTTCTTGGACGCCTGGTAGAAGGGCTGGGAGACGGGGGCGCGCCAGTCGATGACCATGGGGTCGCCGTCGGCGTCGTGTACATGCCGCCGCCCGATGTAAAAAGTGTCTGTTGGGCCGCCTCCGGCGGCGGGCTGCTCATCCTCGGCGCCCTCCGCCGTCTCCGCGCCCGGTGCGTTCTCCGCGCCCGGTGCGTACAGATAGTCGAGCCGGCCGAAGAAGAGCGGGGTGTGGGCGAGGTCGGCGAGGGCCTTGATGCGCTCGCTGACCTGGTGTTGCAGGGCTTCGGCGTTCACCCAGTTCGCGGTGACGTCCCGGAGGTCGAGGGCCTCGGCGTCGGCCCGCATGGTGCGCAGTGCGGAGCGGGACGCGGTGAGATGGGCGCGCTCCCGGGCGAGGGGAGCTGGGTGGTCAGGGGCGTGCGAGGGCACGGCGTAGCCTCCGGCGGCGGATACGAGAAGGAAGGTGCTCTGGTGGAACCGGCCGGTTTCCGTCCGGGCGGTGGCACTCCCCGTAGCGGGAGGCGGCAAGACGGGCGATTGTAGCCAGGGGGCGTCCGGGCCGCGAATGATTAATCGCGGCTTCAGGCGAGGTGGGCCGGGGTGAGGCCCAGAGCCCGGAAGGCGATCCGCTGGTCGAACCACAGCAGCGTCACCGTCACGGCGTCTCCGTCTCGGTCTCGGCCTGCCGCTTGAGGGTGTTGACGCTCATTGCCCGCCCCTTGGATGGTGTGCTGCCAGGTCGTCCTGACACCACACGATCCTTCCGGGCGGCTGACGCCCCAGGGAGAGTTGGCAGTCACCGGTCACCCATGACAAGAGTCATGGGCCCGGCAGGGGCTGCGTCAGACGTCCTCGTCCGCCAGCAGCTCGTCCGCGTCAACGATCCGGTACGCGTACCCCTGCTCGGCCAGGAACCGCTGGCGGTGCGCCGCGAAGTCCTGGTCGATCGTGTCGCGGGCGACCACCGAGTAGAAGATGGCCGGGTGGCCGTCGGCCTTCGGGCGCAGCACCCGGCCGAGCCGCTGGGCCTCCTCCTGGCGGGAGCCGAAGGTGCCGGAGACCTGGATGGCGACGGTGGCCTCGGGGAGGTCGATGGAGAAGTTGGCGACCTTCGAGACGACGAGCACCGACAGCTCGCCCTCCCGGAAGGCGCCGAAGAGCTTCTCGCGCTGCGCGTTGCTGGTCTCGCCCTTGATGACGGGCGCGTCCAGATGCTCGCCCAACTCATCGAGCTGATCGATGTACTGACCGATCACCAGCGTCTGCTGCCCCTGGTGCCGGGCGACCAGCGCCTCGGTGATCCGCCGCTTGGAGGCGGTGGTGGCGCAGTATCGGTACTTCTCCTCGGTCTCGGCCGTCGCGTACGCCAGCCGCTCGGTCTCCGTCAGATTGACGCGGACCTCGACACAGTCGGCGGGCGCGATGTAGCCCTGCGCCTCGATCTCCTTCCAGGGCGCGTCGAAGCGCTTCGGCCCGATGAGCGAGAAGACGTCGGACTCGCGGCCGTCCTCCCGTACGAGCGTCGCCGTGAGCCCGAGCCGCCGCCGCGCCTGCAGATCGGCCGTGAACTTGAAGACGGGCGCGGGCAGCAGATGCACCTCGTCGTAGACGATCAGGCCCCAGTCGCGGGAGTCGAACAGCTCAAGGTGCCGGTAGATGCCCTTCCGCTTGGTCGTCAGCACCTGGTACGTGGCGATGGTGACCGGGCGGATCTCCTTGCGCGTACCGCTGTACTCGCCGATCTCGTCCTCCGTGAGCGAGGTGCGGCGCACCAGCTCGTGCTTCCACTGGCGGGCCGAGACGGTGTTGGTGACCAGGATCAGGGTCGTCGACTTGGCGGTGGCCATCGCACCCGCCCCGACCAGCGTCTTTCCGGCGCCGCAGGGGAGGACGACCACACCGGAGCCGCCGTGCCAGAACCCCTCCACGGCCTGCTTCTGATACGGCCGCAGCGCCCAGTCGTCCTCGCGCAGCTCGATGGGGTGCGCCTCGCCGTCCACGTAGCCGGCCAGGTCCTCGGCGGGCCAGCCGAGCTTGAGCAGTGTCTGCTTGATCTGGCCGCGCTCGGAGGGGTGGACGACGACCGTGTCCGGGTCGATCCGGGCGCCGACCAGCGGCTGGATCCGCTTCGACCGCAGGATCTCCTCGAGCACCGGGCGGTCGATGGTCTCCAGGACCAGGCCATGGGTGGGGTGCTTGAGCAGCCGCAACCGTCCGTAGCGGGCCATCGTCTCGGCGACGTCGACGAGCAGGGCGTGCGGCACGGGGTAGCGGGAGAACTCGACGAGGGCGTCGACGACCTGCTCGGCGTCGTGCCCGGCGGCGCGGGCGTTCCACAGGCCCAGCGGGGTCACCCGGTAGGTGTGGATGTGCTCGGGCGCGCGCTCCAGCTCGGCGAAGGGCGCGATGGCGCGGCGGCAGGCGCCGGCCTGCTCGTGGTCCACCTCGAGCAGGAGCGTCTTGTCGCTTTGGACGATGAGGGGGCCATTCACGCGCCTGGGTCCTTTCGTACTACCGGCCAAAGAACCAGTGTCCCCCATCGGAGAGGCGTAGCGGAGGGCCACAGGGATACTCCGGTCGGCGACGGGCAAGCGGGGACAAGAACGCGGAGCACGTGGACAGGAACGCGGCGGGACGACTGAGGAGAGCGGCGGGAGGCAGGTTCCTGTGATCAGTATCGCTGGGTGGGAGATCCGGCGGCAGCGCACTCGGGTGCGCGACCAGACGCCGACGGACGGGAAGACGCCGACGGGCAAGAATCCACCGACGGACGGGAAGACGCCGACGGGCAGGAAGCCACCGACGGACGGGAAGACGCCGACGGGCAGGAAGCCACCGGCCGACGGGAAGACGCCGACGGGCAAGAAGCCACCGGCCGACAGGAAGACGCCGACGGGCAAGAAGACGACGGGTACGACGACGAGGACAGCGGCGAAGAAGACGGCGGCGGCGAAGAAGAAGCCGGGCCCGGCCAGGAAGACGAGCCCGGCCAAGAAGCCCGCGATAACGAAAAAGGCCGCAAAGGCCGCGACGAAGCCCGTGACGGCCACGAAGCCCGCGACGGCGCCCTCGGCGCGGAAGAAGCCCGAGACCGCCGAGCCGCCGTCCACACCGGAGGCGCAGACGCTCCCGGCCACTGAGACAACGGCACCGCCCCTCCAGCGGGACTCGTTCCTCGCCCATGCGGGGCGGGCGCTGGTGATGCTGGTGGCGTTCGTGGCGATGGTCGGTTTCGCGGCGGCGCTGGCCAAGGCGACGCTCGTACCGTCGCCGGGCTCCGCCGACCTTGTCCACACCAACCTGCGGCCGGGCGACTCGCTGCGCCAGTACGTCAACCAGCCCGCCTTCCGGGACACGGTGAAGCAGATCGGCGGCAATGTGCTGCTCGGCGCGCCCTTCGGGGTGCTGCTGCCGATGCTGATGCCGAAGGCGCGGGGCGCGGTGCGGGTGGTGCTGGTGACCGCGCTGGTGATGGTGGCGGTCGAGACGGTGCAGGGCATGATCGTCGAGGGCCGGGCCTTCGACGTCGACGACGTCATCCTCAACACCTCGGGCGCGCTGCTGGGCTACGTCCTGATCGGCCGCCACCTCGGCCGCGCCCTGCACCCCCGGCGCCACCACTGGTGGCAGCGGCGGGCATGAGCCTGGCGCGTGGAGGGACGGCTCTGGTGTGTGGAGGGACGGCTCAGGCCGAGTCGTCCGCCAGCTCCGCCACGCCCGTGATGCGGTGCAGGGGGTACGTACGGACCTCGTCGGCGGTGTGGTCGTAGGCCGTGACGAAGCCGCCCTCGACGCGGACCGGGGCGATGACGCGCTGGCTGGCCGCGCCGTCGGCGTTGACGTAGCCGATCCAGACGGCGGAGCCGGTGAGGGCCGCGGCCTGCATGGTGGCGAGGGTGTCGGCGGAGGTGGTGCGGGGGAGCCGATCGCCGGTGCCGGTGCCGGTGCCGGTGCCGGTGCCGGTGCCGGTGCCCGTCGCCGTACCTCCGCTCGCGGCCGCCGCCACCGGCTTGTGGGGCGCGGTCGCGGCGCGGTCGCCGGCGCGGATGGCGCGTACCGCCGCGCCCAGCAGCGTTTCGTCGGGCATCGGCGGGCCGTCCGGAACGGGGGTCGGCGGTGTACGGGGCGGGGTGCGCTGGGCCTCGGCGCGGGTGATCAGCACATCGCCCTCGGCGGATTCGGCCGCCGGCGCGTACCCCATCGCCCGCAACCCCTCGAGCAGCGCGTCCGGTGGCGCCTGGGCGGCCAGCACGGTGGGTGCGAGGCGGCGCAGCCGTAGCCCCGCGGAGCGGCGGTCGGCGAGGATCTCGGCGAGCAGGGCGTCGTCGTCGCAGCGCAGATAGGCGGAGGCGGCGCCGATGCGCAGACGGCCGTGTTTCCGGGCCATGTCGTCGATGAGGTACGTGAGCGGCTGGGGCACCGGGGTGCGGCTGTGGGCGGCGAGGAAGGTGTGCAGGTCGTCGGCGGTCCGCCCGGCGTCGAGCGCGCGCCGTACGGAGGCGGGGGTGAAGCGGTAGACGGTCGCGCCGCCCTTGGACTCGACCTCGGCGAGGACGCCGAGCGTCTCGGCGAGCGGCCGTTCCAGGGGGCCGGGCGCGACGGCTGTGAGGTCGGCCTGGAGCAGGACGTGGTCGAGGGGGGCGGGCAGCAGCGGCGCGAGCAGCCGGGCGGCGGCGGAGGCGGCGGTGGTGGCGGCCTCGGCGCGGGTGGATTCGCCCCGGTCGGAGGCGATCAGCGCGCGGCCGTGGGACGAGAGCGCGGCCCGGCCGGTGATCCCGAGCAGTTCGGCCTCGTTGAGCGTCCAGTGGGCCAGTCGCGAGCGCAGATCGGCGGGCGGAGCGGCGGTTGCGGCGGAGGCGGCGGAGGCGGTAGAGGCAGGGGGTACCCCGGCCGCGCCGCCCCGGTGGCTCGTCGGCCGCTCCCAGCGCAGCCGGGTCATGAGCGCGTCGGGGTCGGGTGAGGCGCCCGGCGGGAGGGTGGCGAGGAGTTCGAGCACGCGGCGGCGGACGTCGGGGGCCGGGGAACGGTCCAGGTCCGGGCCGAGGGCGGCAAGGGTGCGGCCCTTGCCGTCGCGGCCGCCGACCAGCCCCGCCGTACGGGTCGCGGCGAGCCAGGCGGTGGCGAGCCGAGCCCAGCGCTGCTCGGCGGGCAGCCGCAGCCAGTCGTCGTAGGCGGGGGTGGGGGCGTAGCGCTCGTCGGTCTCGCCGTCGGAGGCCAGCAGCCCGGCCGCGTAGGCCAGCTCGATCCAGAAGGCGGCCACCGGTTCGGTGACGTCGAGCGCGACGGCGGTGCGCTTGAGGTCGCGGACGCTCAGCCCGCCCGCGCGCAGCACCGGCGGCCCGCCGCTCTCCCACTGCCCCAGCAACTCCTCGACGGTGGCCAGCGCCGTGAACGCCTGACCCGCGGCAGCGTTGTCCACAGCCTGTGGATTATGTTCGGCGGCGGCCGACAGCGGCGGGGCCACCGGCTCGGGGGCGCGGTGGGCGCGGCCACCGCGCAGATGCAGGGCGACCTCACGCGGCAGCACCACATTGCGCGGCCCGGACGGCAGCAGCAGCCCGCGGTCCAGCAGCCATGCGACGGGCGGGGTGGGGGAGGCGACGGACGCCTCGCCGTACGGCGGCCCCCAGGTCAGCTTGGCCAGGACGGCCGCCGCGCCCGCCGGTGCCCCGGACAGCAGCGCCGCCATCCGCACGCGGTCGTTGAACAGGGCGGTGAGGGCGGCCACGGCCGTCACCGGGTCATGCGTGGGCGGCAGCCCGGCCGCCGCCAGCAGCTCCTGCAGCCGGCCGGGCGACATCCCGGCCGTGGCCTCGTGGACGGTCGGGCCGAGGCCGGTCGGGGAGGGGAAGGTGGGCGAGGGGGCGAGCAGCTCACGGGCGGTGCGGACCAGGCGGAGCCGGTCGTCGCCGCCCCAGATGAGGGCCTGGTCGCGGAGGGTGGCCACGGCGCGCGGCAGCTCGGCGGCGATCCGCTCGCGCGATACGGCGGGGACGGCGCGGCCGTCGGCGGCGGAGACGCCGGAGACGGAGACGCCGGGGGCCTCGGAGACGCCGGCGACGTCGGCGGGGACCTCCGCGGCGGCGGCGTCGGCGACCTCGGCCGGAAGGTTCTCGTCCCCCGTCATCAGGGCGCTCAACGTCTCGTACGGGCAGGGGTCGGGCGCCACCGCCAGGGCCTCGGCGGTCTGCAGCGCGAACCGGTCGAGCCGCTCCACGGCCCGTACGACCGAGGCGCGGGTACCGGCCCGGGTGGCGAGCTGGGTGAGGTCGTTAGGAACGGGGGAGAGCAGGTCGGGGCGGGCACGCAGCAGGGCGGCAAGGGCGTCGTCGGGGCGGGTGCGCAGCTCCTCGGCGAGCGTGCGCGGCGCTCCGCGACCGCTGTCCCCTTGGCCGGTCTCTGCAGGCACTCATGCCTCCCGATTCCGCGAGCTGGTCGGGTGAACGCTGTCCCCGTGGCGGTTCCCTGCAGGCATTCATGCCTCCCGATTCCGCCAGCTGCTCATGTGGACGCTGTCCTGGTGGCGGTTCCCTGCGGGCATTCGTGCCTCCTGATTCCGCCAGCTGCTCATGTGGACGCTGTCCCCGTGGCGGTTCCCTGCGGGCATCCATGCCTCCCGATTCCGCCAGCTGCTCATTCGATCCACAGTACCCGGGGGGTGACGAACGCAGGTGATGCGGCGGGTTTCCGGTCCCGCGCGGTACCGTCGAAGCCGTCTGTACGCCGACCGTGCGCATTCTCAGGGGTCTTGGTGGGGATCGAGAGCGAAAAGCTCGTCTACGACTATCTGAGCCGCGTCGGTGACCTGGCTCAGCAGCAGGGTTTGTCGTCCGGCGACCGGATGCGGCTGGTCTCCGGGCTGCGCGCCGATATCGACCACCGGCGGGCGACCGGTGGTACGGACAGCCCGGCCGGAGTCAAGCGGATTCTCGCGAAGCTCGGCTCGCCGGCCGAGGTGGTGGCCGCCGCGGGCGGCCGGGCGCCCGCGGCGGGGAACGGCGGTGAGCCGGGCGCGATCGGGTCCGAGCAGTCGCCGGGCGGGTCGGGCGGGCTGGGCGGTTCAGGCGGGTCGGGCGCGGCGCGGGCGGCCCGTGACAAGCTGGCCGGGCTCGCCGAACGCAGCGGGCTCACCGGCAAGGTGCCCTCGCCACGGGAGGGCAACGCGACGGATGCGGGCAGGGGCGCCCCGCCTTCCCTGATCAAGCCGACGCCCATCACCCCCACCACACCCCCTCCCCGCTCGCCCGCCGCCGCCTCGCCACCGCATCTCGCGGGCGAGGACGAGCTGGGCCCGCGCGAGTCCAACCCGGACTGGTGGCATGTGGACCCGGGCCCGTTCGCCCAGACCGAGCAGCACGATGCGCAGTACGGCTTTGTGGAGGGGTTCGTCGGCGGGGTCGAGATCCCCGAACTGCTCGGCAAGGGCAAGACGGCCGATCAGGAGCGGCAGGAGCGTCAGGAGCGGAAGGAAGCCGAGGAGAAGGCGGCCGCGGAGGCGGCGGAGGCCGAAGCCGCGGAAGCGACGGACACCGGCGGCGGCGCGGCGCCCGGCCGGGCCGGCCGGGCCGGTTGGGCGACCGGGCTGAGCCCGGTGCTGCTGTTGTCGATCGCGCTCCTGGTCGCGGGCGCCGCGCTGGGCAACGTGGTCCTGCTCGGCTTCGGCTGGGTGCTGGCGTACAGCACCCGCAAGCTGTCCCGCGCCGAGGCGAAGTTGGCCGTGATGGGCATGCCCGGCCTGATCGCGGCCGGCGGGATCCTCTGGCTGTGGGGCCGGGCCAATGACAGGTGGGGCGACCCGATCCCGGAGAACGGGATGAAGGACGCGCTGACGCAGACCTGGCCGGTCGTCGTACGGGCCGCCGCCATCGCCTCGGTGCTGTTCCTGCTGTGGCGGGCGCGGCGCCGGGGGTGAACCGGCGGCCGGACGGCGTAGCGCGGCCGGACGGCGTCGCTCAGCGACGGATCGCGTAGCTCACGGTCGGCAGACATCGCTTCCGTTCGATCGTTTCATCGCAGGTTAGGCGAGGCTAAGTGTCTGCGGTGGATCAAGGCACAATGGCGGGCATGGCTTCGCACCCTGTGACGGTCGGCTTCGACCTCGACATGACGCTCATCGACTCCCGGCCCGGCATCAAGGCGGCGTACGAAGCGCTCTCCGCCCGGACCGGCATCTTCGTGGACGCGGAGCTCGCCATCACCCGGCTGGGGCCCCCGCTGGAGCAGGAGCTGGCGCACTGGTTCCCCGATGAGCGCATAGAGGAGATCGGCGAGCTCTACCGCGAGCTGTACCCGGAGTACGCGATCGCGCCGACCCTCGCCATGCCCGGCGCGCGTGAGGCCGTCGAGGCGGTCCGGCGGGCCGGGGGCCGCGCCATCGTCGTCACCGCCAAGCACGAGCCCAACGCCAAGCTGCACCTGAACCATCTGGGCATCGAGGCGGACGCGGTCATCGGGTGGCTGTGGGCCGAGGCAAAGGCGGAGGCGCTGCGCGAGTATGAGGCGACGGTGTACGTCGGCGACCACACGGGTGACGTACGGGGCGCGCGCACGGCGAACGCGCTCTCCGTGGCGGTCCCCACCGGGCCGTGCGGGGCGGAGGAATTGCGCGAGGCCGGGGCCGATGTCGTGCTGGACGATCTGACGGCCTTCCCGGCGTGGCTGGAGAGCCACACAGCGGGCTGAGCGGCCCGAGCGGCGTCACACGCGTCAACGAGGAGCACCGACACCGCGTCACACGCGTCAACCCGAAGAGCCGCACCCCGACGCGTCAAGCCGGAGAACCAACGCCCCGGGTCACCCACCCGGAGTCATCGGGAGTCACCCACCCGGAGTCATCGGGAGGTCACCCGGAGGCGCCTGGAGTCACCCGGAGTCACTCACCCGGGCTTATCCGCGCGGCGGCCTCCCGCCGCTGCGCCGCGATCGACCGCAGCAGCCCGGCGGCGGCCAGCGCGAAGCCGACACCCATCAGCATGCAGACGAAGTACGCCGCCGACGGCAGCGGATCCGCGCCCAGAAAGAGAGGGGCGACGGTGACGAGCGTGGCCACCGCCCCGATGGCGAAGACAATCGCACCGAATCGTACGAGCCGGTCGCCGGGAGCGGTTCCACTGTGCGGGGTTTCATTGCTCACCGCACCAGGGTAGATCGGTGCCAGAGCGCGGATACGAACCACCCGGAACCAGCCGGGTACGTCTTGTCACCAGGCTCGGGACCATTAGCCTTGGTGGTGGCGGGTCTTACGACCCGCTGTAGTGCTATCCAGAGCTGTTTTTCCGTGTTTTCCGACGAGCGACGAGGACGAGGACAGACGTGCCTACCGGCAAGGTCAAGTGGTTCAACAGTGAGAAGGGCTTCGGCTTTCTCTCCCGCGATGACGGCGGCGACGTCTTCGTGCACTCGTCGGTGCTCCCGGAAGGCGTGGACTCGCTGAAGCCGGGGCAGCGCGTTGAATTCGGTGTCGTGGCCGGAAACCGCGGCGACCAGGCACTTTCGGTGACTCTTCTGGACCCTACCCCGTCGGTTGCGGCCGCCCAGCGGCGTAAGCCGGACGAGCTGGCGTCGATCGTCCAGGATTTGACCACCCTGCTGGAGAATGTGACCCAGCAGCTGGAGCGCGGCCGTTACCCCGACAAGGCGCATGGCCACAAGATCGCGGGGATGTTGCGTGCGGTGGCGGATCAGCTCGATGTGTAACCGGCTGCGCGGGTAACCGGCTGCGCGGGTAATCGGCTGCGCGGCAATCAGCTGCACGTCCAACCAACCGCAGGCCACCAGCCGCACGTGTAGCCAGCCGCGCGGGTCACCGCCTGTGCGGTAACCAGCCAAACTCAGACGAATTCCAGTGCGTCAGGGCCGAGGGGCGGCACCAGCCCCTCGGCCGCCGCGCGGGTCAGCAGCCCCCGTACCGCCGCATAGCCGTACTCGCCCAGCTCGGCGGTGAACTCGTTCACATACAGCCCGATGTGCTGATCGGCGACGGCCGGGTCCATCTCCTGGGCGTGCTCCAGGACGTAGGCGCGCGATGCCTCCGGGTCGTCCCAGGCCATCCGCACCGACGTACGGGTGGCGTCGGCCACCGCCCGCAGCCGCTCCGCGCCCAGTGAGCGCTTGGCGACGATCGCGCCGAGCGGGATCGGCAGACCGGTGGTGAGCTCCCAGTGCTCTCCCATGTCAGCGAGGCGGTGCAGTCCGTAATTCTGATAGGTGAACCGGGCTTCGTGGATGACGAGCCCGGCGTCGACCTTGCCGTCCCGCACCGCCGGCATGATCTCGTGGAACGGCAGCACCTGGATCTGCCCCACCCCGCCCGGCACCTCGGCGGCGGCCCACAGCCGGAAGAGCAGATACGCGGTCGAGCGCTCGCTCGGCACCGCGACCGTCTTCCCCGCCAGGTCCTTGGCCGCGCCGGGCTCCCTGGTGAGCACCAGCGGCCCGCAGCCGCGTCCGAGCGCCCCGCCGCAGGGCAGCAGCGCGTAGTCGTCCAGCACCCACGGCAGCACGGCGTACGACACCTTCAGCACATCGAACTCGCCGCGCTCCGCCATCCCGTTGGTGATGTCGATGTCGGCGAAGGTGACATCGAGCGCGGGCGCGTCCGGGACGCGGCCGTGTGCCCAGGCGTGGAAGACGAAGGTGTCGTTCGGGCACGGGGAGTACGCGATCTTCAGCGGGTCGGTCACTGCCGGGTTCCTTCCAGGTCCGGGTCCAGGTCCAGGTCCGGGTCCAGATCCGGGCTCTCCGGTCCGGAGGGCCGGGTTCCGAGGACGGAAGCGATCTTCCCGAACGCGCCCCCGAGGGCGTCGAGCGCCTCGCCGATCCGCCAGGCGGCGCGGTCGCGCGGCCCGACGGCGTTGGAGACCGCCCGTACCTCCAGGACGGGCACGGACTGTGCCGCGGCCGCCTCCGCCACCCCGAACCCCTCCATGGCCTCGGCGACGGCGCCCGGATGGCGGCCCAGCAGCTCGGCGGCCCGCTCGGCGCTCCCGGTCACGGTCGACACGGTGAGCACGGTGCCGCGTACGGCGCCCGCCGCCCCGGTGACGGCGGCGACGAGCGGGGCGGGCGGGAGGTGTTCGACGGTGCCGAAGCCCAACTCGGTGACGGCGGCGAAGCCGTCGGGGGTCTCGGCCCCGAGGTCGGCCGCGACGATGGCGTCGGCGACCACGACGGAGCCCAGCGGCGCGGTGCCGAAGCCGCCGCCGATACCGGCCGATACGGCGAGGTCGTACGGGGTCCGGGCGACGGCGGCGGCGGTCAGGGCGGCGGCGGTTCCGGCCGCCGCGGCCGCCGGGCCGACCCCGGCGGCCAGGACGTCGACGGTGAGCGGCGGCCCGGCGGGCGGCACCGGGCTCAGCCGCCGGATCACCCCACCGGGCACGGGGAGTTCGGCGACCTCGGGGGCCGTGGCGCCGATGCCCCGCACCACGGCGTCCCGCTCCGCGGGGACGGCGGTGACGATCAGTACGCGCATTGGCGCCTCCCCGCTGTCACAACGTGGTTCAGGAGTCCCTCTCGAGCTTGAAGCGCCAGATGCCCTTGATGCCCTGGCTGCCCTTGCCGAGCTCGGCGACGGTGATGGTGACGCTCTTCTGGAGCGAGGTCTGGCCGGTCTGCGGGTTCTGCTGGGCGAACAGCGTGTCGCTGTCGAAGCTGCGGTACGTCTCCTTGCTCGCCTCGGCCATGACGGGGTTGTTGGCGATCAGGCCCCAGCTGGACTTGGCGATCTCCGGGTCCACCCCGATCCGTACCTTGTCCCCGGCGCCCACCTTGATCGTCTTATCGGGTTTGGCGGACAGGCACTTCTTGAACTTCGCCGAGCTCAGGTCTTTCCCGTCGCCGTAGCAGCCGTTGGGCGCCTCCGCCGTCACCGTGGTCGTACCGACCGTCACGGTCGCCAGCGGGGTCGGCTTGTCGCAGGCGGAGAGGGCGATGAGCCCGAGGGACACGGCACAGGCGGCGGTGGCGGCGCGGCGGCCCTTGCCCCTGGAAAACAACGCAGCGGTCATGCGGGCAGGCTATCGGGCCGTTCCGATCACGCCGCGCGCGGGTGCGGATCAGGCTCCCGCGCGCGTTTCGGGTGCGGATCAGGCTCCCGCGCGCGTTTCAGGCCACCGGCCCCGGCCCCCCCGGCCTCGGTGCAGGCGACCGGCCCCGGCCCCGGCGTCAGGCCCCGCCCCCGCCCCGGCCCCCCCCGCGTCAGGCCACCCGCGGGCGGGGTGCGCCGTGTCGGGACGCGCTCAACAGCCCCCGTACGCTCAGGGCCACGCCCAGCGCGATCATCCCGGCGGCGACGGCCATGCCCAGCACCCCGCTGAGGGGGAGCGCGATGCCGATGGCGCCGCCGACGACCCACGCCATCTGCAGCGTCGTCTCGGAGCGGGAGAAGGCGGAGGTCCGCACCTCCTCCGGCACATCGCGCTGGATCAGCGCGTCCAGCGACAGCTTGCCCAGCGCCTGGGAGATGCCCGCGGTGGCGGCCACGGCGGCGAGCGTCACCGCGCTGTACAGGACCGCCGATACGACGATCACGCCGAGGGCCGAGGTCAGCACCATGGCGATGATCCGCTCCGGACCGCGCGCCCGCAGCCAGGCGCCGATCGCGGTGCCCAGCGCGTTGCCGCCGCCCGCGCAGACGGCGACCAGGCCGAGCGAGAACTCGGGGCCCAGCCCGCCCAGCGGGTGGTCGCGGAGCAGAAAGGCGAGGAAGAGGGTGAGAAACCCGGACAGCGCCTTCAGCGAGGCGCATGCCTGGAGGGCGTGCAGCACGGACGGGCCGACTGTCCTGAGACCGGGCCCCCGGGACCGGCCGCCGAGGCGCCCCCCGAGGCGCCCCCCGAACCACCCGCCGAAGCGCTCCAACGCTCTGCTCCCGACCCTGGCCTTGGGCTTGGGCTTGGGCTTGGGCTTGTGGACCGTCACCGGCAGATGCAGATGGTGCTGGCCCGAGGTGAGCCTCGCCCTGGCCTCACCCTTCGACGAGTCGACCTTGTGCGGCAGCGTGAACGACAGGAACGTGCCCACCATGAAGATCACGAACGCCCCGTACAGCGGCCAGCCCGGACCGATCTGATGCAGCCCGGCCCCGACCGGGGCCGCCACCCCGGTCGCGAGCAGCCCGGCCAGGGTCACCCGGGAGTTGGCCTTGACCAGCGAGAACCGGGGTGGCAGCAGCCGTGGTACGACCGCGGATCTGACCACCCCGTACGCCTTGGACGCCACCAGCACGCCCAACGCCGCCGGATACAGCTCAAGACCGCCGCCCACCACCGCGCCCGCCATCGTCAGCGCCAGCAGCGCCCGGGTGAGCATCGCACCCGCCATCGCCGCCCGGCGGCCGTGCGGAATGCGGTCAAGAAGCGGGCCGATGACGGGGGCGAGCAGGGCGAACGGGGCCATGGTGATGACCAGATAGAGCGCCACCCGGCCCCGTGCCTGGTCCGTCGGGACCGAGAAGAAGATCGTGGAGGCGAGCGCGACGGTGATCATCATGTCGCCCGCGGAGTTCACGGCGTGCAGCTCGATCAGCTTGCCGAGCCCGGACTCCCCGGCGCCATGGGCGTGCGTGGCCCGGCGGATGCCACGGCCGGTCGCGGCGAAGGGGAAATGGAGCGCGCGACCGATCCAGCGGCCCGACCGTTGGATCGAGCCGCCGCCGTGGAACCGCATACTTGCCACCCGACCATGGTGCAGCCAAGGCGGCCACAACGTGAGACCTTCGACGGCTTTCCGGATTGGTTCGCCGCCGCCGGGAACCGGCAACACGCCTCTGTCCAGCGGGAATGCGGTTTTGCTCGGGCGGACGGCGCAGGTGCGGGGTGAGATGGGGGTGGGGGCGGCGTGGCCGGACAAGGTAGCGTGCGTTACGCGCCACCGACGGTCGTTCCTGGCCACGTGCCGAGTAGCCATCCCGCAGAATGGGACGTACAAGGTGTGCCCGAGGCCGGAGCGGGCGCGGACGTCGACGCGGTCCCACGGTCCGCTCCGTCCGCAGTCCCGCCGCCCGGCCGTGCGGCTGGCGCACTCGTCAAACGGCTGCGACGGCGTGGAAGAGAGAATCGATCCTGTGAGTGCTGCGATGCGAAGCCGTACCCCCGACCGCCTGTGCGCCGAGGCGGTCGAACTCGCCCGCGAGGCAGCCGCGGAAGCCGCCAGGCCGGGTACGGTCGGCGAGCACATGGGCGTCGTCGCCGAGGGTGACCGCGTCGTCACGCACCTCTTCGAATGCGTCGAGCCGGGCTATCGCGGCTGGCGCTGGGCGGTCACCGTCACCCGCGCCTCCCGCGCGAAGGCCGTCACGCTGGACGAGACGGTGCTGCTCCCCGGCCCCGACGCGCTGCTCGCGCCGGAGTGGGTGCCGTGGAGCGAGCGGCTGCGCCCTGGCGACATGGGGCCCGGCGATCTGCTCCCCACCGAGGCCGAGGACCTGCGGCTCGAACCGGGCTACTCGGGCGAGGACGTCCCGCCGCCCAACTCCGTCGTCTCCGAGGAGATGCAGCAGCTCGCAGCCGTGGAGGAGGCCGATGTAACGGCCGGCCCGTCCTCCGCCCAGGAGACCCCGCCCGCGGCCGGCACCATCGCGGCCCTCGCCGAGGAACTGGGCATGCGCCGCGCCCGCGTGCTGTCCCGCTACGGCCTGCACATCGCGGCCGACCGCTGGGACGAGGCGTACGGCGCCAAGACCCCCATGGCGCAGGCGGCCCCCGGCACCTGCGCGACCTGCGGCTTCCTGGTGCCTCTCGGGGGCTCGCTGGGGCAGGCGTTCGGCGTGTGCGCCAATGAGTACAGCCCGGCGGACGGCCGCGTGGTGTCCCTGTCGTACGGCTGCGGTGCCCACTCCGAGGCGGCCATCATGCCCAAGCCGCCCCGCCCGGCCCCGCCCGTCGTCGACGAGACCATCGTCGAACCCCTCCCCCTCCACCCGGACCGCACCGGCGGCTCGGTGGAGCCGGACGCGCCGGCGGAGGAACTGGGCCACTCCTGAGTTTCCGCGCCGTTCCTGAGTTTCCGCGCGGTCCCCAGCCGCGGCGCGGCGACCGCGTCGGCCGGGGCGACCGGGGCGGCCGGGGCGACCGCGTCGGCCGGGCCGGGTGCCACTGGCTGTGTTCGTCCCGGACTGTGTTCGTCCCGGGCTGTCCCGGCCACGGTGCCGGGACCTGGCGGTTCGCCGGGCGTGGTCGGCCTGCCCGGCCGTATCCGGCCCGTTGGCGTGCCGGGCCCAAGGAGCGGTGTGGCGGGGATGAGGAGTACGTTCGCCGCTAGCAAGGGCTACGCGTGAGCAATCCGGCGAGAGCGGTGGGGAGACGCGCACCGCGGGAAACTCGACGAAACGTGGAGCCGTACCGCAGACCGTAAGACCGCGCAGGACCCGCGGACCCCGACCAGGAACTCCGGAGGCGAGACGTGAGCAGCACGGCGATGGTGCGAGGCGCGACCGAGGGCGCGGACCCGTTCGGGACCGCGCGGCTGCGGCGCGGCGTGCTGGACGCCTGGGCCGCGTCGCCCGCCCGGTTCCGGGAGGACGCCAACGCCGAGGAGGACCTGGCGCTCGGCGGCCACCGCGACCGGCTGGTCGTCGAGCTGGCGCAGAACGCCGCGGACGCCGCCGCCCGCGCCGGGGTGCCCGGCCGGCTCCGGCTGACCCTGCGACCGGCCACCGACGGCGGGCCGGCGGTTCTGGCGGCGGCCAACACCGGGGCGCCGCTGGACGCCGCCGGGGTCGAGTCGCTGTCCACCCTGCGCGCCTCCGCCAAGCGGGACGAGCCGGGATGGGAGGCCGGGGCGCCCGGACGGGCCGTGGGGCGGTTCGGCGTCGGGTTCGCGGCGGTGCTCGCGGTGAGCGACGAACCCGCGGTGGTGGGTCGTTCCGGCGGGGTGCGCTGGTCGCTGGCCGAGGCGCGTGAGCTGGCCCGGCACACCGCCGAGGGCAACCCCGGTCTCGCCGACGAGCTGCGCCGCCGTGACGGCCACGTACCGCTGCTGCGGCTGCCGCTGCCCGCCGAGGGGATCGCGCCGGACGGCTACGACACGGTGGTGGTGCTGCCGCTGCGCGACGGCGCCGCCCTGGACGTGGCGGAGCGGCTGCTGGCCGGCATCGACGACGCGCTGCTGCTCACCCTCCCCGGCCTCACCGAGGTCGTGGTCGAGACGGCCGAGGGCGTACGGACGCTACGCCGCCGCGAGGAGGGCCCGTACACGGTCATCGAGGACAGTGGCGAACGGGGCAAGGGCACGACGCGCTGGCGCACCGAGAGCGCGGGCGGCCGGCTGGACGCCGCGCTGCTCGCCGACCGCCCGGTGGAGGAGCGGCTGCGGCCGGTGTGGTCGGTGACCTGGGCGGTTCCGGTGGACGAGGAGGGCGCGCCGCTGCGGCCCGGCACGGCCCCGGTCGTCCACGCGCCGACGCCGACCGACGAGCCGCTGGGCGTGCCCGCGCTGCTCATCGGGTCCTTCCCGCTGGAGCCCACCCGCCGCCACACGGCCCCCGGGCCGCTCACGGACTTCCTGGTGGTCCGCGCGGCCGAGGCGTACGCGGCGCTGCTGCGCGAGTGGCATCCGGTGGGGGTCGGCACGATCGGGCTGGTCCCGGGCCCGCTGGGCAAGGGCGAGCTGGACGGGGAGCTGCGGCACCAGGTGCTGGAGCGGCTGCCGAGGGTGCCGTTCCTGCCCAGCGCGGCCTCGCCGACACGGGGTGAGAGTGCGGAGGCCGCGCCGGAGGGCTGGCTGGGCTCGCCGGACGCGCTCGGGCCCGACGCCGCGCAGGGCGGACCCACGCAGGGCGGACCCGGGACGGGCGAGCCGACGCCGGTGCCCGCCCCGCCGGTGCCCGCCCCGGCCCCGGGCGACTGGGACGACGACGTGCTCGCGCGCAGCGGCTACGAGGGCGAGCCGTACGCTCTGCGCCCCCGCGACGCCGAGATCGTCGAGGGCGCGGGCGCGGAGACGGTCGAGGTGCTGGCCGAGCTGTTCCCGACGCTGCTGCCCGCGGGGCTGGAGCGCCGCTCGGAGCTGCGGGTGCTGGGCGTGGCCCGGGTGCCGCTGGGCGAGGTGGTCGACCGGCTCGCGGGCGTCGAGCGCGCCCCGGCCTGGTGGCGGCGGCTGTACGACTCGCTGGCCGGGACCGACCCGGACCGGCTCAGCGGGCTGCCGGTGCCGCTGGCGGACGGCCGTACGACGATCGGGCCCCGGCAGGTGCTGCTGCCGCTCCCGGGCGAGACCGACGGCGAGCCCGGGAGGCGGGCCGAGACCGGGGCCGCGACCGGGATCGGGGCCGAGGCCGAGGCCCCGGTCAGCGACACCCATCGCACCCTCGCCCGTCTCGGCCTGAAGGTGGCGCATCCGGACGCCGCCCATCCGCTCCTGGAGAAGCTCGGCGCGACCCCCGCCACCCCGCGGGCCGTGCTGACGACGCCCCAGGTGCGGGCCGCCGTCGCGCATTCGCTGGAGGCCGAGGACGAGTACGACCCGTTCGCGGAGGACGGCGAGGGGCTTGGCGCGGCGCTGGACGCCGACACGCTGGCCGACACCGTCCTCGGCCTCGTCCAGCAGGCGCGGCTGGCGCCCGGCGACGAGCCGTGGATGGCCGCGCTGGCCCTGCCGGACGAGGACGGCGAGCTGGCCCCCGCTGGTGAACTGGTCTTCCCCGGCAGCGCCTTCGAGCAGGTGATGCGGGAGGGCGAGCTGGCCGCGTGCGACGCCGAGCTGGCCGAGCGCTGGGGCGAACAGCCACTGGCCGCGGTCGGCGTGCTGGCGGGGTTCACCCTGGTCCGGGCCACCGATGTGGTCCTGGACCCGGACGAGCTGGAGCCGCGCGAGGGCGACTACGCCGAACCGGACGACATCGGGGTGCTGGACGCCGTGGACGTCTGGTGCGAGGACGTCCTGGACCGGCTACCGGAGACGCCCGTGCCGCCGGTCGCCACCGAGATCGTGGCCGTACGCGATCTGGACCTGGTCGACGACGACGCCTGGCCGCGCGCCCTGGCCATGCTCGCGCAGCCGCCGCTGCGCGACGCGCTGACCACCCCCGTGCGCGTCCTGCTGCCGGACGGCACGACCGAGACCGTGCGCTCGTACACCGCCTGGTGGCTGCGCGGCCACCCGGTGCTGGACGGCCGCCGCCCCGCCGGGCTCCGCGCGGCCGGGGGCGATCCGCTGCTGGCCGGGCTGTACGAGGCGGTGGACGCGGCCGGGTTCGAGGACGAGCAGGTGCTGCGGGCGCTGGGCGTACGGACCTCCGTCGCGGCGCTGCTGGACGAGCCGGGCGGCGCGGCCGAACTGCTGGGCCGCCTCGCCGACACCGACCGGGAGGTGACACCCGCCCAGCTGCACGCGATCTACGGTCAGTTGGCCGACCTCGACCCTGACGAGGTGACCCTCCCGGACGAGCTGTGCGCCGTCGTGAACGGCGAGCCGCGGGTGGTCGACGCGGGCGACACCCTGGTCGTGGACGCGCCGGACCTGATGCCGCTGGCCGAGTCGGACGGCCGTCCGCTGCTGCCCGTTCGCCCCACGCGGGCGGCGGACCTGGCCGAGCTGTTCCAGGTGCGCCGGCTGAGCGAGGCGTACCCGGCCCGGGTCATCTCCCAGGGCGATCCGCATGACGTCCCGGAGGCGGTCCGTGAACTCCTCCCGGGCGCCCCGCTGTCGTACGTCGAGCATGAGGAACTGCTGATCGAGGGCGATATCGAGCTCGACTGGCGCTACACGGACGGCACCCTGCACGCCTCGACGGTCGAGGGCGTCGCGGCCGGTCTTGCCTGGGCCTCGGGCCACTGGTCCCGCCGCTTCGAGGTGGCGGCCCTGCTGGAGGACCTGACCCGCACGGAGGAGCTGGCCCAGGCCCGCTGGTTCGACTGACGGCCCGGCCCCAGCACGCCGCGCCGTGCCGTGCCGCGGTCGGTCGGTCGGCGCGGTGCGGCGGGCCCTCGGGACGGTTACGGCTTGCGGGCCACGCCCGCGAAGATCCACAGGTCCAGCGCCACTGACCGTCCGGTATCAGCCCTGTTGTCCGCCCTGGCCGGCCTGTCCGCCCTGGCCGCCCCGGCCGCCCCGGGCGGTGCGGCGGGCCCCGGGACGGTTACGGCTTGCGGGCCACGCCCGCGAAGATCCACAGGTCCAGCGCCACTGACCGTCCGGTATCAGCCCTGTTGTCCGCCCTGGCCGGC
>NZ_JBEXFG010000025.1:57005-106488 GCF_040606675.1 Streptomyces sp. NPDC005393
GGCCTGTCCGCCCTGTCCGCCCTGGCCAGCCTGGCCGCCCTGGTCGGCCCGGGCGGTGCGGCGGTGCGGCGGGGCCCCGGGACGGTTACGGCTTGCGGGCTACGCCCGCGAAGATCCACAGGTTCAGCGCCACTGACCGTCCGGCATCAGCCCTGTTGTCCGCCCTGGCCGCCCTGGCCGCCCTGGCCGCCCTGGCCGCCCTGGCCGGCCTGGCCGCCCCGGGCGGTGCGGGCGGTGCGGGCGCCCTTGCCGCCCCGGCCGCCCCGGGCGGTGCGGGCGGTGCGCGCCTCGGGCGGTGCGGCGGGCCCCCGGGACGGTTACGGCTTGCGGGCCACACCCGCGAAGATCCACAGGTCCAGCGCCTCCGCCTCGGCCCTGGCCTGCTCGCTCTCCGGCTTCCAGCGGTGCGGCATCACCACGCCCGGTTCGACCAACTCCAGCCCGTCGAAGAACGGAAGGATCTCCTCGCGGGTGCGTCCCTGCACATGGATGCCGCTGCTGCGGTAGAGGTTGGTGACCGCGTCCGAGACTCCGGGGCGGGCGTCGATGCCGCCGTGCGAGAGCACGAGATAGCTGCCCGGTGCGAGGGGTTCGACCAGCCGCCGGACGATGTCATGCGGCTTCTGCTCATTGGCGATGAAGTGCATGACCGCATTGAGCGACAGCGCGATCGGCTGGGACATGTCGAGGGTCTCGTGGAGCTCCTCGGAGGCCATGATCGCCTCGGGCTCGGTGATGTCGACGTGGATATAGGCGGTGCGGCCCTCGGGGGTGGAGAGCAGCAGGGCCTGGGCGTAGGCCAGCACTATGGGGTCGTTGTCGGCGTAGACGACCCGGGCGTCCGGGGCGGCCTCCTGGGCGACCTGGTGCAGATTGGGCTCGGTCGGGATGCCGGTGCCGACGTCCAGGAACTGCCGGATGCCCGCCTCGGTCGCGAGCCAGCGGGTGGCCCGGTGCATGAATGACCGGTTGGCCCGGGTCCACGGTTTGACGTCGGGCCAGACTGCCTCGACCTGCTCGGCGGCCTGGGTGTCGACCGCGTAGTGCGTCTTCCCGCCCAGGAAGTAGTCGTACATACGGGCCGAGTGCGGCCTGCTGGTGTCGATCTCGTCGGCGCGAAAGCGGGGACCGGTCATATCCCCCACATTACTGGTGAGTTGGCGGTCATTAGCCGTCAGTTTCCCAATACGCGTCGCACTGTGAGGCGTCCGCAACATTGTGAACGGCTCGTGAAGATCGTACAGTTGTTCCAGATCCGGCTCCGTCCGCGTCCCTGCGGCGGAGCCCTCATCATGTTGTGGGGGACACATGCGCAAGCGCATGAGCTACGCCGTGCTCGCCGTCGCCACCGCCGCCCTCGGCGGTCTCGCCGCGCCCGCGGCACAGGCGGACGGCTGGGGCGACACGGTGATCACCAAGGTGGCCGTGAGCGGGGGGAACGTCGCGGTCGGCACCACGCAGGCCAAGACCTTCCAGGTCTCGGTCACCGCGTCGGACGACTCCGGCATCAAGAACGCCGAGATGTACCTCGACGGTCCGTCGTACGGCTATCTGCAGCCGACCGGCGCGGTGAAGTGCGTCGCGTCGGGTGCCGACGCCACCACCTCCACCTGCACGGGCACCTTCACCGTGGATCCGCGGGTCGACTTCATCGACAACAGCCCCGCGGGCGCGTGGTACGTCAACGCGTGGATCGACGCCAACGACGACGACTACGTCAGCGCCGACAAGGCCGGGTCCTTCGCGATGCAGCGGTATTCCCGGCTGACCGTCAACGCCTCGCCCGAGCCGGTCGCGAAGGGCAGGACCATCACGGTCACGGGCGCCCTGACCCGCGCCAACTGGGAGACCGGCCGCTACGCGGGGTACACCGTCCAGCCCGTGAAGCTGGAGTTCCGCAAGAAGGGCAGCGACACCTACACCACCGTCAAGACGGTGACGTCCGGCAGCGGCGGCGCGCTCAAGACGACCGTCACCGCCACCCAGGACGGCTACTTCCGCTGGAACTTCGCGGGCACGAGCACCACCCCGCCGGTCAAGGCGCCCGGCGACTACGTGGACGTGCGCTAGCGGCCGGCGGCCATAGGCAGGTGAGCGGGTGCGTTGCGAGGAGGGGAACGCACCCGCCACCCGGGCGGTCAGGCCGCCGGATCGTCGCCGTCCGTGGCGATCCGGCGCCGGACCACTCCCGGCACCACCCGCAGCACCACCTCCCGGGACCACCCCCGGCACCACCCCGGCACCACCCCCGGCACCACCCCAAGCACCACCCCCGCCACGGCGGCGTTCCCGACCGCTGTCCACGAGGCGCCCGCCGGTGCCCGACGCCCGATGCCCGGCGCCCGGCAGCCCCGGCTTGTCCGCGACGGCGCCGGTCCGGCATGCCTTCGACGGTGCGTGCGTCAGCTGCTTCCCGTGCGGCGGATCGCCGCCTCCCGGGCCTGTACGTACCAGATGCCGATCAGCCCGAGTCCGGCGCCGGCCAGGCAGGTTCCCAGCCACCACAGATGCCCGTGGTCCCGGAACCAGCCGTAGAAGGGGAGCTGGACGAGGAAGAGGACGAACCACACGATCGTGCCGCCGGTGATCGTGGCCACGACATTGCCCTCCAAGGGCGGCGGCGCCTCATGTCTGGGGGTCCACTTCGTCATGGGCACAGCTTACGGGGGTGGCTGGTTAGGCCGGTTTGGCGATTTGCCGCTTATAGATTCATACTGAAACGGTCCGGGTCTGAGTGGAATATCTTGTTCGAACATCCAAGAGGACCCCCCGTCACCGCTCACGCACCACTGAGGTCCTTCATGCCCCTCTCGGCCACCGCGCCGGTCGACGCCAAGCAGCAGGCCCCCATGCCGCCCAAGAACGGCCTCGACAAGTTCTTCAAGATCAGCGAACGCGGCTCCTCGGTCTCCCGGGAGATCCGCGGCGGACTGGCCACGTTCTTTGCGATGGCCTACATCGTCGTGCTGAACCCGATCATCCTCGGGGCCGGTACGGACAAGTTCGGCCATCAGCTCGACAACGGCCAGCTCGTCACCGCGACCGCACTGATGGCGGGCCTGACCACCCTGCTCATGGGGATCATCGGCAATGTCCCCATCGCCCTCGCCGCGGGCCTCGGCATCAACGCCGTCGTCTCGCTCCAGCTCGCGCCCAAGATGAGCTGGCCGGACGCGATGGGCATGGTGGCCCTCGCCGGTCTGGTCCTGATGATCCTGGTCGCCTCCGGCCTGCGGCAGCGGGTGATGGACGCGATCCCGGGCGGGCTGCGGCGCGCGATCGCGATCGGCATCGGGCTGTTCATCGCCCTGATCGGCCTGGTCGACTCCGGCTTCGTCACCCGTAACCCGGACGCCGCGCACACCACCGTGCCGCTGGGCCTCGGCGTCGCCGGACGGCTCCAGGGCTGGCCGGTGCTGGTCTTCGTGGTCGGCCTCGCGCTCACCTTCATCCTGATCGTCCGCAAGACGCGCGGCGCGATCCTCATCGGCATCGTGACCATGACCGTGGCCGCGATCGTGATCAACGCCATCGGCAACATCCCGGACGCCAGCTGGGGCCTGACCGTCCCCAATGTGCCGGACAAGATCGTGGACACCCCGGACTTCGGCCTCATCGGCCAGATCAGCCTCTTCGGCGGCTTCCATGAGGTCGGCGTGCTCACCGGCTGTCTCTTCGTCTTCACCGTGCTGCTGTCCGGCTTCTTCGACGCGATGGGCACCATCATCGGCGTCGGCGAGGAGGCCGGGCTGACCGATGAGCGCGGTCAGCTGCCGGGTATGGGCCGGATCCTGATGGTGGACGGTGTCGCGGTCGCGGGCGGCGGCTTCGGCTCGGCCTCCGCCAACACCTGCTTCGTGGAGTCCACGGCGGGCGTCGGCGAGGGGGCGCGCACCGGTCTCGCCAACATCGTCACCGGCGGTCTCTTCCTGCTCGCGCTGGTCTTCACCCCGCTGGCCAAGGTGGTCCCGTCGCAGGCCGCGACCCCCGCGCTGGTCGTCGTCGGCTTCCTGATCATGGCGGCGAACGTCAAGGAGATCGACTGGAGCGACTTCACGATCGCGATCCCGGCCTTCCTGACCATGATCTCGATGCCGTTCACCTACAGCATCACCAATGGGATCGGGCTCGGCGTGCTGTCGTTCCTGCTGCTGCGGGTCGCCACTCGGCGGACCCGGGAGATCCCGTGGCTGCTGGGCGTCGTCGGGCTGTGCTTCCTGGTCTACTTCCTGCTCAACCCGATCGAGCAGGCGCTCGGAGTCGGCTGACCCTCAGGCTCCCGGCGGGGCGCCGCGCCAGGCAGTGACTCGGTCTCCCATCCGGCCTCCTGGCCGGTGGCCTCCCGGCCGGCCATCCCGACCTGGCCGTAGAAGCGCTCCGTCTCATCGACGGACGTCTTGAAGCGCTCGTCGAAGTCCTCGCGAATGAGCGTCCGGATGACATAGTCCTGGACGCTCATTCCGCGTTTCGCGGCGTGCTGCCGGATCCGGTCCAGCAGCTCCCCGTCCATCCGCAGGCTGAGCACCTTTGATCCCATATGGTCAGCGTCGCCGTCCGGTGTGCCGTCGCGCGTCACTTTCCGGAGTCGACTCACCCGATCGGGTGACATAGAAATATGGGCGCAACCAGGGTTTCATTAGGCGAGGTAATGAGTTATCCTAAAGATATGCCGGATCTGTCCCGCCCCCAGCCATCGGCGGAGGCACCCCGCGACGACGCGGACGTCGTGAACGCTCTGCGGGGCGCCGTGATGCGCCTGTCGCGGAGGCTCAAGCACCAGCGGGTCGACGAGTCGCTCAGCCCGACCGAGATGTCGGTGCTGGGCACGCTGGCCCAGTGCGGCTCGGCGACCCCCGGTGAGCTGGCCCGTAAGGAGCATGTGCAGCCGCCGTCGATGACCCGCATCGTGGCCCTGCTGGAGGCCAAGGGACTGGTCAAGCTGGAGCCGCATCAGGAGGACCGGCGGCAGAAGGTCGTCTCGCAGACCGAGCGGGCAGAAGCCATGCTCGAAGAGAGCCGACGTAAGCGCAATGCCTGGCTGGCGGAGCTGGTCGGGGAGCTGACCGAGGACGAGCGGGACGCGCTGCGCGCCGCCGCGCCCGTGCTGGAGAAGCTCGCGCATTTGTAGCAACACCGAGCAGCCAGGAGGCGAACGCACTTGAGTACGGGACCCGGAGCAGACTCCGCACCCGCACCGAACATCCACCTAGACTCCGCACCCGCACCGAGCGCCCGCCTGGACTCCGCGCCCGCACCGAACACCCACCTAGACTCCGCACCCGCACCGAGCGCCCATCGCGATGCGGTCCCCACTGGCGGCATCCCCACTGGCGGCATCCCCACCGGTGGTGCCCCCGTCGGCGGCGCCCCCACGGCGCGTACCAAGGGCGGGACCTTCCGTTCCCTGAAGATCCGCAACTACCGGCTCTTCGCGACCGGTGCCATGATCTCCAACACCGGCACCTGGATGTCGCGGATCGCCCAGGACTGGCTGGTCCTCAGCCTCACCGGCTCCTCTACCGCGGTCGGCATCACCACCGCGCTGCAGTTCCTCCCCATGCTGCTCTTCGGTCTGTACGGCGGCGTCATCGCCGACCGGTGTCCCCGGCGCCGGCTGCTGCTGATCACCCAGGCCGCGCTCGGGCTGTGCGGGCTCGCCCTCGCCGCCCTCACCCTCAGCGGACATGTCCAGGTCTGGCATGTCTATCTGATCGCCTTCCTGCTCGGCATGGTCACCGTCGTCGACAATCCGACCCGCCAGGTCTTCGTCAACGAGATGGTCGGCCCGAAGGACCTGCGGAACGCAGTCAGCCTCAACTCCGCGAACTTCCAGTCCGCCCGGCTGGTCGGCCCGGCGGTCGCCGGTGTGCTGATCACCGCCGTCGGCAGCGGATGGGCCTTCCTCATCAACGGCCTCTCGTTCGGCGCCCCGCTCATCGGCCTGCTGATGATGCGCACCAGCGAGCTGCACAAGGTCGAGCGCGCGCCGCGCGGCAAGGGACAGCTGCGGGAGGGGCTGCGCTATGTCGCCGGGAACCCCGATCTGGTCTGGCCGATCGTGCTCGTCGGCTTCATCGGCACCTTCGGCTTCAACTTCCCGATCTGGCTGAGCGCCTTCGCGAACGATGTCTTCCACTCCGGCCCGGGCACCTACGGCCTGCTCAACACCCTGATCGCGATCGGCTCGGTGACCGGTGCCCTGCTCGCCGCCCGGCGGGTGGTCGCGCGGCGGCGGCTGCTGGTCGTGGCGGCGCTGATGTTCGGCCTGCTGGAGATGGCCGCGGCGGTGACCCCGTTCTTCTGGCTCTTCGCGGCGCTCATGGTGCCGATCGGCATCTTCAGCCTGACCTTCAACGTGACCGCGAACTCCAGCGTGCAGCTCGCGACCGATCCCGCGATGCGCGGCCGGGTGATGAGCCTGTTCATGATGGTCTTCGTCGGCGGTACGCCGATCGGCGGTCCGCTGGTGGGCTGGCTGACCGACACCTACGGGGCGCGGCTCGGCTTCGCCGCGGGCGGTCTGGTCTCGGCCGCCGCCGCGGTCGCGGTCGGTCTGGTCCTGGTCCGGGTCGGCGGGCTGCGGCTGAAGCTGGATCTGCGGCCCGGACGCCCCCACGTGGTCTTCGTCCCGCGGGTGCGGGAGGAGCAGCTGGCCGCGGCGGCGTGACCGTGGCCGCGGCGGCGTGACGGGGCAGTGCGCGCTGACGGGGTAAGACTCTCCCGATGAGACTCTTTGCCGCTGTGCTGCCCCCCGACGCGGCCATCGCCGAGCTCGCCGCCCGGGTCGAGGCGCTGCGCGCGCTGCCGGGCGCGAACGCGCTGCGCTGGACCGAGCGCGCGGGCTGGCACTTCACCCTCGCCTTCTACGGCGAGGTGGCCGAGGAGCTGCTGCCCGGGCTGCACACCCGGCTGGCCCGCGCGGCCCATCGGCATGACCCCCATGAGCTGCGGTTCGCGGGCGGCGGCCGGTTCTCCGACCGGGTGGTGTGGGTCGGGGTGGACGGTGACAGCGCGACCCTGCGCGGGCTGGCCGACTCCGCCGCGGCCGGGGCCCGCCGGGCCGGGGTCCCGATGGACCAGCACCGCCCGTACCACCCGCATCTGACCATCGCGCGCAACCGGTCCACCACCAGCCTGGCGCCGTACGTAGAGGGGCTCACCGACTTCCAGGGGCGGACGTGGACGGTGCGCGAGCTCAGCCTGGTCCGCAGCCATCCGCCGGCGCCGGGCGTCGCCGGGCGGCAGCCGCGGTACGAGGTGGTGGCGGCCTGGCCGCTGGGCCGCTGAGCCGCCCGGCTAATCTCGGGGTGTGGACCCGAAGACCAGAAACATGATCATGAGCGGCGCGCTGGTGCTGATCCTCGTCGTCGTCGCCGTGGCGGCCGCGCTCGGCGGGTGAGCCCCGCCGAGCGCGGCCGGGCAGCGTCTACCAGGCGAACGCCTCGGGGGACGGGCCCGGGCCCGGGAAGATCTCGTCCAGCGAGGTCAGCAGCTCCTCGCTCAGCGTGAGCTCGGACGCGCGTACCGCCGACGCCAGCTGCTCGGCCGTGCGCGGGCCGACGATCGGGCCGGTCACCCCGGGCCGGGTGAGCAGCCACGCCAGGGCCACCTCGCCGGGCTCCAGGCCGTGCTTGTCCAGCAGATCCTCATAGGCCTGGATCCGCTCGCGCACGGCGGTGTTCTTCAGCGCGTCGGCGCTACGCCCGGACGCGCTACGGGCTCCGCCGCCCTCGCCCTCCTTGCGGATCGCGCCGCCGAGAAGCCCGCCGTGCAGCGGCGACCAGGGGATGACGCCGAGGCCGTAGTCCTGGGCCGCCGGGATGACCTCCATCTCGGCGCGGCGCTCGGCCAGGTTGTACAGACACTGCTCGCTGACCAGCCCGTAGGAGCCACGGCGGTGGGCCGTCTCATTGGCCTTGGCGATATGCCAGCCCGCGTGGTTGGAGGAGCCGACGTAGACGATCTTGCCCTGCTGGACGAGGACGTCCATGGCCTGCCAGATCTCGTCCCATGGGGTCGAGCGGTCCACGTGGTGGAACTGGTACAGGTCGATGTAGTCGGTGCCGAGCCGCTTGAGGCTGGCGTCCACGGCCCGGCGGATGTTGAGGGCCGAGAGCTTGTCGGCGTTGGGCCAGGGCTCGCCGTCGGTGCCCATGTTCCCGTACATCTTGGTCGCCAGGACGGTCTTCTCGCGCCGCCCGCCGCCCTGTGCGAACCAGGTTCCGATGATCTCCTCGGTACGGCCCTTGTTCTCGCCCCAGCCGTACACATTGGCGGTGTCGAAGAAGTTGATGCCCGCGTCGAGCGCGGCGTCCATGATCGAGTGGCTGTCGGCCTCATCGGTCTGCGGGCCGAAGTTCATGGTGCCGAGGACCAGTCGGCTGACCTTGAGACCCGTGCGTCCGAGCTGCGTGTACTTCATGGGATCAGCCAAGCCCTTGGAGTGCGCTCTAATCAAGAGGCACGCGCGCCGGCCGGCGTCGGCCGCGGGCGCCCCGGAGCCGGAATGCACTGCGAAAACCCACAGGCCCGCGTTTTGACCCCCCGTGCGGTCAAAATGCGGGCCGGTGAATACCCCCGAATAGGGTGCGACCGCGGAATTACCGGGCGGCGCGCGCCTTCATAAAGCCGATGACGCCGAAGACCAGGGCCATCAGGGCGCCGGCCAGGGTGATGTAGATACCGGGACCCGAGGAGACGTCGACCGTCTTGAGGGCCTGTTCGATCATCTTGTCCGAGGCGCCGCTCTCGTCCTTCGCGACCTGCTTGGCCAGCCGCTCGGGGTCGGCCAGGTTCAGCACCGCGACCACCAGAGTGATCAGCGAGAAGACCCCGCCGACCGCATGGAGCACGGCCTTCCTGGTCACCATCGCGCCCACGTAGAGGCCCGCCGCGACCAGGGCGGTGATCAGCGCGATGACGCCGTCCCCGTCCCGGCCCGGGTAGCGGTCCTCGCCCATGGCGCCGGCATCCACGACCGTCCAGATGGTGACCGAGCCGACGAGGGCCACCAGGGCCCCGACCACCCCGAGGATCGCGGGCTTCTTGGAAGGCGCTGCCGGCGCCGCACCGCCCTGTGGTGCGCCAACGGAATGCGCCGGCGGTGCCGTTTGCGCATAAGAGGGTTGACTGAATTCGCTCATGGGAAGAGACCGTAAGCGGGGTCATTCTTGAAAGCAATGCCGCCGCCCGCTATGCCGTCAATGCCCGATAAATTTCTGCCCGAAATAATCCCCGGATGAGCTCAAATAATCTGCGGGTTATTTGGGTGGTCCGGCCCTCACGAATAATTGACAGACGTTATCTGCCCGTAATTCGATGATGTTATGCGGCCGGGATGGCGGCGGGGTGGCAGGCTTGGGCCCCTGCGTCGGTTGGCTGCGGTGCCCCGGGGTCCCGGGGGATGGCAGGCTTGGGCTGCGTCGGCGTGGCTGCGGTACCTCGGGGCGTCGGCGGGGTGGCAGGCTTGGGCCCCTGCGTCGGCGTGGCTGCGGTGCCTCGGGGTCCCGGGGGGATGGCAGGCTTGGGCCCTGCGTCGGCGTGGCTGCGGTGCCTCGGGGCTTCGGCGGGATGGCAGGCTTGGGCCATGCGTCCGCTTCCGTTCGTCCTCGGTGCCGCCGCGCTGCTGGCCCTGCCCGCAGCGGCTCCCGCCGCCGCCGACGACTCGTCGCCGTCCTCCTTCACGTTCGAGGACTCCCGGATCACCGAGTCCAGCGGTCTCGCCGCGAGCCGCGCCCACCCCGGCGTCTACTGGACGCACAACGACAGCTCGGACGGTCCGTATGTCTACGCCGTCGACGGCCGGACCGGGAAGACGGTCGCGCGGGTCACCCTGCGCGGCATAGGCAGCCCGCGCGATGTCGAGGCGATCTCGGTAGGGCCGGACGGCAATGTCTACGTCGGAGACATCGGCGACAACCTGGGCGGCCAGTGGCCCCATGTGTGGATCTACCGCTTTCCCGAGCCGAAGCGGCTGCAGGACACCACGGTCACCGCGACCCAGTTCACCGTCCAGTACCAGGGCGGGCCGCGCAACGCCGAGGCGCTGATGGTCCACCCGAAGACCGGCCGCGTCTATATCGCCAGCAAGAGCGACGAGAACGGCGGGCTGTACGCCGGACCGGCCACGCTGTCCCCCACCGGGGTGAACGTCTTCCGGCGGGTCTCCGACATCGACATGGAGGTCACAGACGGGGCGTTCTCCCCGGACGGCAGCAGACTGGTGCTCCGCGGCTATTTCGCGGCCGCGGAATACCGCTGGCGGGGCGGAAAGCCGCAGCGGCTGGGGGAGGAGCCGGGGCTGCCGATCCAGCGTCAGGGCGAGTCGGTCACCTTCACCCCCGATGGCGGCACCCTCATGTACGGCACGGAGGGCGCGCGCTCGAAGGTGACCGCGGTCGATCTCGGCGGGGAGCTGCTGCCGGACGCGACCGCGAAGGAGCAGGCGAAGCACGGCGGGGGCCCGGCGGCCCGCGACGACAAGCGCTCCGAGCACGGGCAGAACGGCAATCTGCTCAAGGCCGCCCTGACCTTCGCCGCCGCGACCGCCCTCTTCCTCGGCCTGCGCAGGCTCTTCCGCCGCCGCTGACACATGAGCCGCTGACACACGCGTGGGGCCCGCGGCCGATCGGCCGCGGGCCCCTCGCGTCGTTACGGGCGGGAGCCGTCAGAGCTGCTCGATGACGTAGTCCACGCAGGCGGTCAGCGCCTGGACGTCGGCCGGGTCGACGGCCGGGAACATCGCCACGCGCAGCTGGTTGCGGCCCAGCTTGCGGTACGGCTCGGTGTCCACGATGCCGTTGGCGCGCAGCGCCTTGGCGACGGCGGCGGCGTCGATCTCCTCGTTGAAGTCGATCGTGCCGACGACCTGCGACCGCTTGGCCGGGTCGGTCACGAACGGGGTGGCGAACTTGGATTCCTCGGCCCAGCCGTACAGCGTGCGCGAGGATTCCGCGGTGCGCCGCACGGCCCAGTCCAGACCGCCCTGGCCGTTGATCCACTCCAGCTGGTCGTTCAGCAGGAACAGCGTCGCGAGCGCCGGGGTGTTGTACGTCTGGTTCTTCAGCGAGTTGTCGATCGCGGTCGGCAGCGAGAAGAACTCCGGCACATGGCGGCCGGACGCGTGGATCCGGGCGGCGCGCTCCAGCGCGGCGGGCGAGAAGACACCGATCCACAGACCGCCGTCCGCCGCGAAGGACTTCTGCGGCGCGAAGTAGTAGACGTCCGTCTCGGCGATGTCGACGGGCAGACCGCCCGCGCCGGAGGTCGCGTCGACGAGCACCAGCGACCCCTCGTCGGCGCCGGCCACCCGCTGGATCGGCATGGCGACACCGGTCGAGGTCTCGTTGTGCGTGAAGGCGTAGACGTCCACGCCGCTCTCGGCCGCCGGCTCCGGATGCGTACCGGGGTCGGAGGAGATCACGGTGGGCTCCTCCAGCCACGGCGCGAGCTTCGCCGCCTTCGCGAACTTCGACGAGAACTCGCCGAAGGACAGATGCTGCGACTTGGAGTCGATCAGGCCGTGCGTCGCCACGTCCCAGAAGGCGGTGGAGCCGCCGTTGCCGAGGATGACCTCGTAGCCCTCGGGGAGCTGGAAGAGCTCGCGCACGCCGTCGCGGACCTTGCCGACCAGGTTCTTCACCGGGGCCTGGCGGTGGGACGTGCCCAGCAGGGAGCTTCCGGTGGCGGCCAGGGCACTGAGCGCCTCGGTGCGCACCTTGGAGGGGCCCGAGCCGAAGCGACCGTCGGCGGGCTTGATGTCATCGGGAATCCGGATCTCAGCCACGAACCGAAGCCTAATCCGTCGGCACCCGCGGCCTGGTCGGGCGTCCAGCCGCTGAGACGGTCCGTCCGCGCACAGGGATGGTCGCGACGGCGGCCGCCGCACCGGCCGCGACGACCGCGAAGGCGATGAAGGCGCTGGTGTAGCCGGATTGGGCGGGGAATCCGGCGAGCTGCCCGGGGCCGGCGGGGCCGGCCGCGTCGAGGAGGGCGACGGCGATCTGGGCGCCCACCGCACCCCCGACGGTGCGCGCGATCGTGTTGACGCCGGTCGCCACACCGGTCTGGTTGACGCCGGTCGCCACACCGGTCTGGTGAGCGGGCGGCGGGCGGACGACACGCCGCGGCTCGCCGCGCTGACCCCCCGACTGCGCCCCGTCACCCACGATCAGGTCCTTGAAACGGAATTGGACATTCTCATCGGCGCCCTCGCCATGGACCATGGAGGGCATGGCTGATCATGAGGCAGGCGAACTGGAACAGGCGCTGCGGCGAGCCGTCCGCGGGGACGTCTCCTTCGATACGACGAGCCGGGGACTGATGACCATGGACGCGTCGAACTACCGGCGGGTCCCCGCCGGAGTCGTCGCCCCCCACGACACGGACGATGTGGCGGCGGCGCTCGCCGTCTGCCGGGAGCGCGGGGTGCCGGTGGTGGCGCGCGGCGCCGGCACCTCGATCGCCGGACAGGCGACCGGGCTCGGGGTCGTCCTCGACTTCACCCGCCATATGCGGCGCATCCTCTCGCTGGACCCGGAGCGCCGGACCGCCGTCGTCCAGCCCGGTGTGATCCTCGACGACCTCCGTACGGCGGCGGGCGCCCATGGGCTGACCTTCGGCCCCGACCCCTCCACCCACAGCCGCTGCACCCTCGGCGGCATGATCGGCAACAACTCCTGCGGCTCCCACTCCGTGGCCTGGGGGACCACCGCCGACAACATCCATGAGCTGGACGTCCTCACCTACGGCGGCGAGCGGATCCGCGCGGCCCAGGGGCTCGACGGCCTCCCCGCCCGGCTGCGCGACGGCATACGGTCCCTGGCGGGCGACCATCTGGCGCTGCTGCGCACCGGCTTCCCCGAACTGCCCCGCCGGATCTCCGGCTACGCCCTCGACGAGCTGCTGCCCGAGAAGAACGCCGACATCGCCCGCGCCCTCACCGGCAGCGAGGGCACCCTCGGCGTGCTGACCGAGGCGACCGTACGGCTCGTGGAGGCACCCCGCGCCCGCGCCCTCGCCGTCCTCGGCTACCCCGACGAGAGCGCGGCGGCCGAGGCCGCCCACACTCTGCTGCCCTACGGTCCGCTGACCGTCGAGGGCATGGCCGCCGATCTGGTCGCCGGCGCGTCCGGACTGCCCAAGGGCGGGGCCTGGCTGTTCGTCGAGGTGGGCGGCGCCACCCGCGAGGAGGCGTACGCCCGCGCCGAGGAGATCGCCCGCGCCGCCGCCGAGGCCACCACCGACCACACCGTGGTCGCCGACCCGGCCGGGCAGCGCGCCCTGTGGCGGGTCCGCGAGGACGCCTCCGGCACCGCCACCCGCATGCGCGACGGCAGCGAGGCATGGCCCGGCTGGGAGGACTGCGCGGTGCCGCCCCCTCGGCTCGGCGCCTATCTGCGTGACTTCCGCGCCCTGATGGGCCGGCACGGGCTGCGCGGCACGCCCTACGGGCACTTCGGCGACGGCTGCATCCACGTCCGTATCGACTTCGATCTGATGACCGAGCCCGGCGTGCGCGTCTTCCGCGACTTCTCCACCGACCTCGCCGACCTCGTCGTCACCCATGGCGGTTCGCTCTCCGGCGAGCACGGCGACGGGCTGGCCCGCGCCGAGCTGCTGCCGCGCATGTACGGGGACGCGATGGTCGGCCTCTTCTCCCGCTTCAAGGACCTCTGGGACCCGGCGGGCGGCCTCAACCCCGGCGTCCTCGCCCGCCCCCGCCGGCTCGACCAGGACCTGCGCTTCGACGTACTGCCCCGGCGGCCGGTCGACGTCGAGTTCGGCTATCCGCACGACAACGGGGACTTCTCGGCCGCCGTGCGGCGCTGCGTCGGCGTCGCCAAGTGCCGAAACGAGTCGGTCTCCGGCGCGAGCGTGATGTGCCCCTCCTACCGCGTGACGGGGGAGGAGCGGCACTCCACCCGCGGCCGCGCCCGGCTGCTGCACGAGATGCTCGCGGGCGAGGTCGTCCGCGACGGCTGGCGCTCCCCCGAGGTCCACGACGCACTCGACCTCTGCCTGTCCTGCAAGGGCTGCCGCAGCGACTGCCCGGTCGGGGTCGACATGGCCACGTACAAGGCGGAGTTCCTCCACCACCACTACGAGGGGCGGGTACGGCCCGCCGCCCACTACTCCATGGGCTGGCTGCCGGTGTGGCTGCGCGCGGTCTCCGCGCTGCGGATGGCTCGCCCCGCCAACGCCGCCACTGCCGTACGGCCCTTGGCCGCCCTCGCCAAGCGGGCGGGTGGTATCGCTCCCGAACGCGACATCCCCGAGCTGGCCCGCGAGCCGTTCACCCGCTGGTGGCGGGGGCACGCGCGCTCTGCGGCCCGCGGGCCGAACACCGCCCGCACGGTGGTCCTCTGGCCCGACACCTTCACCAACCACCTCTCCCCCTCGGTCGGCCGGTCGGCCGTCGCGGTGCTGGAGGCCGCCGGGCTGCGCGTCGTCGTCCCGCCCAAGCCCGTGTGCTGTGGGCTGACCTGGGTCTCCACCGGACAGCTCGACCGCGCCCGCGCGGTCATGCGGCGCACGCTGGACGTCATGGCCCCCGCCCTGGACGCCGGCCTCCCCGTGGTCGGCCTCGAACCCAGCTGCACCGCCGCCCTCCGCACGGACCTCCCCGAACTCCTCGGCCCCGACCCACGCGCCGCGCGCCTCGCCGACTCCGTCACCACCTTCGCCCAGGCCCTCGAGGACCACGCCCCCGACTGGCAACCCCCCAGGATCGACCGCCCGGTCGTCGGCCAGACCCACTGCCACCAGCACGCCGTCCTCGGCGACGCCGCCGAGCGCCGCCTACGCGAACGCACGGGCCTCACCGGCGAACTGAGCGGCGGCTGCTGCGGCCTCGCGGGCAACTTCGGCTTCGAAGCCGGCCACTACGACGTCTCGGTGGCCTGCGCGGAGGAACAACTCCTGCCGTCCGTCCGGGTGGCGGATGACACGGCCGAGATCATCGCGGACGGCTTCTCCTGCCGCACACAACTGGACCAACTGGCGGGCCGCCCGGCCCGCCACCTGGCCGAGACCCTGGCGGACCACCTGCCGTAGGGGGTGCCCGGTGGGGACGCGGGGGTGGCTCGGCTCCGTCCGTCGGGTGCGGCTTTCGTCTCGCCTGAGGTGCTTTGGAGCATGGGTCGGGGGGTGCGGGCCCGGGGCGCGCCGCCGTCGGCCGGGTGTGCTGGTGGCGGGCGGTGCTGGGGTGTTGGGCGTGCGCTGCCGTCTCGCCTGCGGCGCGGTGAGGGACCCCGGGTTGCCGGGCGCCGGGCCGGTGGAGTACCCCTGCGAAGACGCTTGACGAGATGCTTGCGCTACATCAAGCGTTTTTAAGGGGGGTACCCGGCCCGGCGGCGGCGAGCCCCACGGGCCCGGCGCCCGGGGACGGCGCGGGCCCGGCTCCCGCCCCGCCCGCTGCTCCAAGCACCTCACGCGAGACGACCCCGCACCCAGCCGACCCGAGTACCCCCGCAGACCCCCACGGGAGCCCGCCGGGCCCGGCGCCCGGGGATGGCGCGGGCCCGGCTCCCGCCCCGCCCGCTGCTCCAAGCACCTCACGCGAGACGACCCCGCACCCAGCCAAGCCAAGCAACCCCGCACGGCCCCCGGCGTGCCCCGCCCCCGAGGCGGCTGAATCATGCAAGCACGCTTGATTGTTTCTCGCCGCGCTGCCACGCTCGCACCACAGACCCGACGACGGGAGCGACGCGTGTCCGATACGGAAGCCCTGCTCGACGATCTGCGCGCGGAGGGCGACGAGTTGGACGGCCTGGTGGCCGGGCTCACGACGGGGGAGTGGGGCATCGCGACGCCCGCGCCCGGGTGGACCATCGCGCATCAGATCGCCCATCTGGCCTGGACGGACGCACGGGCCGCGCAGGCGGCCGAAGACCCCGAGGGGTTCGCCGCGGAGGTGCGCAAGGCGCGGGCCGCGCCTGAGGCGTTCGTGGACGAGGGGGCCGAACACGGGGCTGCCGACCCGCCCGACGTGCTGTTGGGCCGCTGGCGCGCGGGCCGGGAGCGGCTCCGGCGCACACTCGCCGTGCAGCCGCCCGGCGCCCGACTGCTCTGGTACGGGCCGCCGATGAGCGTGATGTCGATGGCGACGGGGCGGCTGATGGAGACGTGGGCGCACGGCCAGGACGTGGCCGACGCGCTGGGCGTACGCCGCACCCCGACCGCCCGGCTCCGGCACGTGGCCCGGATCGGCGTACGGGCACGCGGCTACGCGTACGCGGTGCGCGGGCTGGAGCCGCCGACCGAGGAGTTCCGGGTCGAACTCACGGCGCCGGACGGCGACATCTGGACGTACGGCCCCGAGGGCGCGGCCCAGCGCGTGACCGGGCCCGCGCTCGACTTCTGTCTGCTGGTGACGCAGCGGGCGCACCGCGACGACCTGGCTGTACGGGCCGAAGGCCCGGAGGCGGACCGCTGGCTGGACATCGCGCAGGCCTTCGCGGGTCCGCCCGGCAAGGGCCGCCCGCCCGCCGGGGGTGCCGCATGACCATGCAGCGACCTCACCCGACGCCGGCGAACACCACCCCGCCCCACACCACCCCGCCCCACACCGCCACGACACCGCACACCGCGCCGTCACCGCACACCGCGCCGTCACCCCACACCACACCCCACACCGCGCCGTCACCCCACACCGCACCCCGCCCCCTCCGCATCGGCAACGCCTCCGGCTTCTACGGCGACCGCTTCGACGCCCCGCACGAGATGCTCACCGGCGGCCCCCTGGACGTACTGACCGGCGACTACCTCGCCGAGCTCACCATGCTCATCCTCGGCCGGGATCGCGCCAAGGACCCCACCCGTGGCTACGCGACCACCTTTCTGCGGCAGCTGGAGAACACCCTGGGGCTGGCCGTCGAGCGTGGCGTACGGCTGGTGACCAACGCGGGCGGGCTCAACCCGGCCGGACTGGCGGACGGGATCCGCGCGTTGGCGGACAAGCTGGGTATCGACGTCCGCGTCGCGCACGTCGAGGGCGACGACCTCCTCACGACGCGCGACACGACGCGCGACTGGGGACCGGACATAGTCACCGCCAACGCCTACCTCGGCGGCGCCGGCATCGCGCAGTGCCTGCGCGCCGGCGCGGACGTGGTGGTGACGGGCCGGGTGACGGACGCCGCACTCGTGACCGGCCCCGCCGCCGCGCACTTCGGATGGGCCGCCGACGACTGGGACGCGCTCGCGGGAGCCGTCGTCGCCGGGCACATCCTGGAGTGCGGCAGCCAGGCGACGGGCGGCAACTACGCGTTCTTCACGGAGCACGACATCCGCCGCCCCGGCTTCCCGCTGGCCGAGATCGAGGCCGACGGCTCGTGCGTGATCACCAAGCACCCCCACACGGGCGGCGCCGTGACGGTCGGGACCGTCACCGCCCAACTCCTCTACGAGACGGCGGGCGCCCGCTACCCGGGCCCGGATGTGACCGCACGTCTGGACTCGGCGCGGCTCACACCGGACGGCCGGGACCGGGTGCGGATCACCGACGTACGGGGCGAGCCGCCGCCGCCGACGCTCAAGACGGGGCTGACCCGGCTCGGGGGCTACCGCAACGAGGTCGTGTTCGTGCTCACGGGGCTCGACATCGAGGCCAAGGCGGCCCTCGTACGGGAGCAGATGGAGGGGGCGTTCGCGGGGCGCCGCCGCCCTGCCGAGGTGCGCTGGACCCTGTCCCGTACCGACCATAGGGACGCGCCGGCGCAGGAGGAGGCAAGCGCTCTGCTGCGGCTCGTCGTACGCGACCGGGACCCCGACACGGTGGGGCGGGCGATCAGCGGCGCGGCGGTCGAACTGGCCCTCGCGAGCTACCCGGGCTTCCATGTGACGGCCCCGCCCGGGAAGGGCTCGCCGTATGGCGTCTTCGAGGCGGTGGACACACCGGCGGACGCCGTGCCGCACACCGCCGTACTGCCGGACGGCTCGCGGGTGGCCATCCCCCCGGCCCCCGACACCCAGCCTCTCGCGACCGTGGCCGAACCGCCGCTGCCGCCACCGCTTCCGCCGGGGCCGACCCGCCGCGCGCCGCTCGGCGCGATCGCGGGGGCGCGCAGCGGCGACAAGGGCGGCAGCGCCAACATCGGCGTCTGGGCCCGCACCGACGACGCCTGGCGCTGGCTGGCCCACACCCTCGGCCCCGACCGGCTGCACGCACTGCTGCCGGAGACGGCCGGGCTCGCCGTCACCCGCCATCTACTGCCGAATCTGGGCGCCCTGAACTTCGTCGTGGACGGGCTGCTCGGCGAGGGGGTCGCCGCACAGGCCCGTTTCGATCCGCAGGCCAAGGCCGTCGGCGAATGGCTGCGCTCGCGCCATCTGGACATACCGGAGGTACTGCTGTGACCGTGCTCGGGTCGGCGCTCGACCCCGCAGGCGCCGACTACACGGCCCGTCGTGCGGCGATGCTCGCCAAGCTCTCCGAGGTGGAGGCCGAGCACGCCAAGGCGCTCGGCGGGGGTGGGGAGAAATACGTTCAGCGCCACCGCAAACGCGGCAAGCTCCTTGTCCGCGAGCGGATCGAGCTGCTCCTGGACCCCGACACACCCTTTCTGGAGCTGTCCCCGCTCGCCGGCTGGGGCAGCGACTACCCGGTCGGCGCCTCGCTCGTCACCGGCATCGGCGTGATCTCCGGTGTGGAGTGCGTGATCAGCGCCAACGACCCCACCGTACGGGGCGGGGCCAGCAACCCCTGGACCCTCGGGAAGTCGCTGCGGGCCCATGAGATCGCCCATGTCAACCGCCTTCCCGTCGTCAGCCTCGTCGAGTCGGGCGGCGCCGATCTTCCCTCCCAGAAGGAGATCTTCATTCCCGGGGGCGCCCTCTTCCGCGACCTCACCCGCCTCTCCGCGGCCGGGATCCCCACGGTCGCCGTCGTGTTCGGCAACTCCACGGCCGGGGGCGCGTACATCCCGGGGATGTCCGACCACGTGATCATGGTCAAGGAGCGTTCCAAGGTCTTTCTCGGCGGTCCGCCGCTGGTCAAGATGGCCACCGGCGAGGAGAGCGACGACGAATCCCTCGGCGGTGCCGAGATGCACGCCCGTACCTCGGGACTCGCCGACTACTTCGCCACCGATGAGCCCGACGCCCTGCACCAGGCCCGCCGCGTCGTCGCCCGGCTCAACTGGCGCAAGGCGCACCCCGACCCGGGCCCGGCCGAGCCCCCGAAATACAGCGCCGATGAGCTTCTCGGCATCGTCCCCGGAGACCTCAAAGTCCCCTTCGATCCGCGCGAGGTCATCGCCCGGGTCGTGGACGGCTCCGACTTCGACGAGTTCAAGCCGCTGTACGGCCCGAGCCTGGCCACCGGGTGGGCCGCCCTGCACGGCTATCCGGTCGGGATCCTCGCCAACGCCCAAGGGGTGCTGTTCAGCGCGGAGTCGCAGAAGGCCGCGCAGTTCATCCAGCTCGCCAACCAGCGCGACATCCCGCTCCTGTTCCTGCACAACACCACCGGCTATATGGTCGGCCGCGCGTACGAGCAGGGCGGGATCATCAAACACGGCGCCATGATGATCAACGCCGTCTCCAACTCCCGCGTCCCGCATCTGTCCGTCCTCATCGGGGCCTCCTACGGCGCCGGCCACTACGGGATGTGCGGCCGCGCGTACGACCCCCGCTTCCTCTTCGCCTGGCCCAGCGCCAAATCGGCCGTGATGGGCCCGCAGCAGCTGGCCGGAGTGCTGTCGATCGTCGCCCGCCAGTCGGCCGCCGCCAAGGGACAGCCGTACGACGAGGACGGCGACGCCGCGCTGCGCGCGATGGTCGAGCGGCAGATCGAGTCCGAGTCGCTGCCGCTGTTCCTCTCCGGGCGGCTGTACGACGACGGCGTCATCGACCCGCGCGACACCCGCACCGTGCTCGGCCTGTGTCTGTCCGCCCTCCACACCGCGCCGGTCGAGGGCGCGCGCGGTGGCTTCGGCGTCTTCCGGATGTGAGGAACCCATGATCCGCTCCCTCCTCGTCGCCAACCGCGCCGAAGTAGCCCGCCGTATCGTCCGCACCTGTCGTGAGCTCGGCATCGCGACCGTCGCCGTCCACTCCGACGCGGACGCCGACGCACCCCATGTCCACGAGGCCGACACCGCCGTACGGCTGCCGGGGGACGCCCCCGCCGAGACGTATCTGCGCGGCGACCTCATCGTCAAAGCCGCCCTTGCCGCCGGCGCGGACGCCGTCCACCCCGGCTACGGCTTCCTCTCCGAACACGCCGGCTTCGCGCGCGCCGTGCGGGACGCCGGGCTGGTCTGGGTCGGGCCGCCGCCCGAGGCGATGGAGGCCATGGCGTCCAAGACCCGCGCCAAGCAGCTCATGCGCGACGCGCACGTCCCCCTCCTCGAACCCGTCGACGCGGCTCACGCCACCGCCGACGATCTCCCCCTCCTCGTCAAGGCGGCGGCGGGCGGCGGCGGGCGCGGTATGCGCGTGGTCCGTGACCTCGACGCGCTCCCCGCCGAACTCACCTCCGCCCGCGCGGAGGCGGCATCCGCCTTCGGTGACGGCGAGGTCTTTCTCGAGCCCTATATGGAGGGCGCACGCCATATCGAGGTCCAGGTGCTCGCCGACACCCACGGCACCGTCTGGACCCTCGGCACCCGCGACTGCTCCCTCCAGCGCCGCCACCAGAAGGTCATCGAGGAGGCCCCGGCCCCGGGGCTGAGCGACGCACTGCGGCGCACCCTGGCCGAGTCGGCGGCGAGTGCGGCTCGTGCGATCGGCTATACGGGCGCGGGCACGGTGGAGTTCCTGGTCTCGGGCGACCGGGCGTACTTCCTGGAGATGAACACCCGCCTCCAGGTCGAGCACCCGGTGACGGAGGAGATCTACGGCCTGGACCTGGTGGCGCTGCAACTGCGCATCGCCGAGGGCGACCCCCTGGACGCCGACCCGCCTGCGCCGCGCGGCCATGCCGTCGAGGCCCGGCTGTACGCGGAGGACCCGGCGCACGGCTGGCAGCCGCAGACGGGGGTCATGCACCGGCTGGACGCCTCCGGGCTGCGGGTCGACTCCGGGGTGGTCGACGGGGACGAGATCGGCGTCCACTACGACCCCATGCTGGCCAAGGTCATCGCCTGGGCCCCGAGCCGGGCGGAGGCCCTGCGGCGGCTGGCCCACGGTCTGGAGCGGGCGCGGATCCACGGGCCGGTGACCAACCGGGAGCTGCTCGTACGGGCGCTTCGGCACTCGGAGTTCGAGGCGGGCCGCATGGACACCGGCTTCCTGGAACGCCATCTCCCCCTGCTCACGGCCCCCGCCGACGGCGCGGCCCCGCTCGCCGCCCTTGCCGCCGCCCTGGCCGACGCGGCGCGGCGGCCCGAGACCGTGGCGGGCCGGCTGGGCGGGTGGCGCAATGTGCCCTCCCAGCCGCAGCTCAAGACGTATCGGGCGGAGCCGGGCGGCACCGAGCACGAGGTCCGCTACCGGCTCACCCGCGACGGCCTCATCGCGGAGGACTTCCCGAACACACGCCTGCTGCGGGCCGATCCCCACCATGTCGTCCTGGAAGTGGACGGCATAAGGCGGAAGTTCGCGGTCTCGACCTACGGAGACCGGACCTACGTCGACTCACCGGTGGGATCGCACACCTTCACGGTCCTGCCCCGCTTTCCGGACCCCACGGCCCGCACCGAGCCCGGCTCGCTGCTGGCGCCGATGCCGGGCACGGTGGTCCGGGTCGCCGAGGTGGCCGTCGGGGACCGGGTCGAGGCCGGACAGCCGCTGCTCTGGCTGGAGGCCATGAAGATGGAGCACCGCATCACCGCACCCGCCGCCGGAGTCCTCACCGCCCTGCATGCGGCCACCGGCCGTCAGGTCGAGGTCGGGGCCCTGCTCGCCGTCGTGGCGGCGGAGGAGACCCGCACGTAACCGCGCACCGTAACCACACACCGGACGGAGCCGCACATGACCCGTACGCACACCCCCACCGACACCCCGGAAAGGGCCACGCTCCGCGCCGCCGTGGCGTCCCTCGCCAAGGGCCACGGCCGGGGCGGCACACCGACCCTCTGGGCCGAGGCAGGCAAGCTCGGCTACCTGGGGATCAACCTCCCCGAGGAGTACGGCGGCGGAGGCGGCGGCATAGCCGAGCTGTCCATCGTCCTCGAAGAGCTCGGCGCCGCCGGCTGCCCGCTGCTCATGCTCGTGGTCTCGCCCGCCATCTGCGGCACCGTCATCGCCCGCTTCGGCACCGAGGAGCAGAAGAGCCGCTGGCTGCCCGGTCTCGCCGACGGCAGCGTGACCATGGCGTTCGGGATCACCGAGCCCGACGCCGGCTCCAACTCGCACCGGATCACCACGACAGCCCGCCGGGACGGGGAGGGCGGCTGGGTGCTCACCGGCCGCAAGGTGTTCATCTCGGGGGTGGACATCGCCGACGCGACGCTGATCGTCGGCCGCACCGAGGACGCGCGCACGGGGAAGCTGAAGCCCTGCCTGTTCATCGTCCCCCGGGAATCCCCCGGCTTCTCGTACCGCCACATCCCCATGGAGCTGGCGGCGGCGGAGAAGCAGTTCGAGGTCGTCCTCGACGACGTGCGGCTGTCCGCCGACGCGCTCGTCGGCGACGAGGACGCGGGGCTGCTCCAGCTGTTCGCGGGGCTCAATCCGGAGCGGATCATGACGGCGGCGTTCGCGCTGGGGATGGGCCGCTACGCTCTCGCGAAGGCGGTGGACTACGCCCGTACCCGCCAGGTGTGGAAGGAGCCGATCGGCGCCCACCAGGCGATCGCCCACCCGCTCGCCCAGGCCCATATCGAGGTGGAGCTGGCCCGGCTGATGATGGCGAAGGCGGCGTACCTCCACGACGCGGGCGACGACGCGGGCGCGGGCGAGGCGGCCAACATGGCGAAGTACGCGGCCGGGGAGGCGGCGGTGAAGGCCGTGGACCAGGCGGTGCACACCCTGGGCGGCAACGGCCTGACCGCCGAATACGGTCTGGCGTCGCTGATCACGGCCGCGCGGGTGGCCCGGATCGCACCGGTCAGCCGCGAGATGATCCTCAACTTCGTCTCGCATCAGACGCTGGGCCTGCCCAAGTCGTACTGAACGGAGCCACGGGAGGGAGAAGCCGGACGAGATGGGCAGATTCGACGGGTAGGCAACCGGACCTGAGGGGAACGGCCATGGTGCTGCACAGCGAGTATCCCGATGTCCCGCCCGTCGATCTGCCCATCCACGAGGCCGTACTGGCCCGCGCGGCCGAGGAGTTCGGCGACCGGATCGCGCTGGTCGACGGCGTGACGGGGGCCGGCCTCAGCTACGCGGAGCTGGACCACGCCTCCCGCCGGATCGGCGCGGCGCTGGCCGAGGCGGGGGTGGGCAAGGGCCACGTAGTGGCGCTGCACAGCCCGAACTCGGTGATGTATCCGGCGGCGTTCTACGGTGTGACACGCACCGGGGCGGCGGTCACAACGGTGCATCCGCTGGCGACGGCGGAGGAGTTCGCCAAGCAGCTGCACGACGCGGCGGCGTCCTGGATCGTCACCGTCTCCGCGCTGCTGGGCGTGGCACGGCAGGCGGCGGAGCGCGCGGGCGGGGTGCGCGAGATCTTCGTATGCGACGAGGCGAGCGGCCATCGCTCACTGCGCTCCATGCTGACATGCACGGCACCCGAACCGGTGGTGGAGATCGACCCCGTGCGGGACATCGCGGTGCTGCCCTACTCGTCGGGGACGACCGGCACCCCCAAGGGCGTGATGCTCACACACCGCAGTGTGGCGACCAACCTGGTCCAGGTGGAGGCGCTGGTGCCGACCCTGCCGGGCGAGCGGGTGCTGGCCGTGCTGCCGTTCTTCCACAGTTACGGCCTCACCGCGCTGATGAACGCGCCGCTGCGCAGCGGCAGCACGGTGATCGTGCTGCCACGCTTCGAGCTCGAACAGTTCCTCATGACGATCGAGACCCACCGGGCGCAGGCGCTGTACGTGGCCCCGCCGATCGTGCTCGCGCTCGCCAAGCACCCGGCGGTCGGCCGCCGCGATCTGTCGTCGGTGCGGTACGTGCTGAGCGCGGCGGCGCCGCTGGACGCGCGGCTCGCGGAGGCGTGCGCGACGAGGCTGGGCGTCCCGCCGCTGCTGCAGGCGTTCGGGATGACGGAGCTGTCGCCGGGCTGCCATCTGGTGCCCCGCTTCGCCGAGAACGTACCGCCGGGGACCGTCGGAAAGCTGCTCCCGAGCACGCAGATGCGCATCGTCGCAACGGACACCGGCCGGGACGTCGCGACGGGGGAGGACGGCGAGATCCTCATACGCGGGCCCCAGGTGATGAAGGGCTATCTGGGCCGCCCCGAGGACACGGACGCGATGATCGACGCGGAGGGCTGGCTGCACACCGGCGACGTCGGGCATGTGGACGCGGACGGCTGGCTGTTCGTGGTGGACCGGGTGAAGGAGCTGATCAAGTACAAGGGGTATCAGGTCGCCCCGGCCGATCTGGAGGCCGTCCTGCTCACCCATGAGGCCGTCGCCGACGCCGCCGTCATCGGGGTGACGGACGGGGCGGGCAATGAGATCCCCAAGGCGTATGTGGTGCGCGGTCCCGGAGCCCGGATCTCGGAGGAGGAGCTGATCGCGTACGTTGCGGGGCAGGTGGCCCCGTACAAGAAGGTGCGCCGCGTGGAGTTCACGGAGACCGTGCCGCGCTCGGCCACCGGCAAGATCCTGCGGCGCGAACTGCGCGCCAGGGAAAGGAGTTCGACCGCCCCATGACCGACGCGCCTTCGCCGGCCGACAACCCGCCGCGGGCCGACGCGCCTACGGGGGCCGAAGCCCCTTCGCGGGCCGACGGGCCTACGCGGCCTGAAGCCCCTTCGGGGGCCGAAGCCCCTTCGCGGGCCGAAGCCCCTTCGCGGGCCGAAGCCCCTTCGCGGGCCGACGCGCCTACGCGGGCCGACGCGCCTACGCGGCCTGAAGCCTCTTCGCGGGCCGACGCGCCTACGCGGCCTGAAGCCTCTTCGCGGGCCGACGCGCTTACGCGGCCTGAAGCCCCTACGCGGCCTGAAGCCCCTACGCGGCCCGAAGCCCCTACGCGGCCCGAAGCCCCTTCGGGGGCCGACGCGCCCGAGCCGCTTGTGCGGTGTACGTCCGCACACGGCATCACCACCCTCACCCTCGACTCGCCGCACAACCGCAACGCCCTCTCGGCGCGCCTGGTCACCGAGTTGCGCGCCGCGCTGGCGGCGGCCGGGCGGGACGACGCCACCCGGGCGGTGCTGCTCACCCACACCGGCACCACCTTCTGCGCGGGCGCGGACCTCAGCGAGCCGCCTTCGGAGTCCGGCGCGCTCGCTCTGGTGGCGCTGCTGCGGTCGATCGTGGAGCTGCCCAAGCCCGTGGTGGGCCGGGTCACCGGACATGTGCGGGCCGGCGGGCTCGGGCTGCTCGGCGCGTGCGACATCTCGGCGGCGGGCCGGGGCGCGAGCTTCGCCTTCACCGAGGCGCGGCTCGGCCTGGCCCCGGCCGTCATATCGATACCGCTGCTGCCCCGGCTGGACCCCCGCGCGGCGGCCCGCTACTACCTCACCGGGGAGCGGTTCGACGCCGCCGAGGCGGCCCGGATCGGCCTGGTGACCCTGGTGGACCCGGAGGGAGACGTGGACGGGGTGCTCGCCCCCGTCCTCGACGGGCTGCGGCGCGGCTCCCCGCAGGGTCTCGCGGAGTCCAAGCGGCTGGCGACGGCCGAGGTGCTGCGCGCCTTCGACCGGGACGGCGAGCCGCTGGCCGCGCTCTCGGCGCGGCTCTTCGCCTCGGCGGAGGCGCGGGAGGGCATGACGGCGTTCCTGGAGCGGCGGGAGCCGGCGTGGGTGCCGGACGCGGGGACGCGCGCGTGAGCCCCCGTACGGCGCTGCCCGACTCCAAGCAGGACCGCGATCCCAAGCAGGGCCGCGACCCCAAGCAGGACCGAAGCCCCAAGCAGGACCGCAGCCGCGCGACCCGGCAGCGGCTGCTGGAGGCCGCCGTCGCCTGCCTCGCCGAACACGGCTGGGCAGGATCCACGGTGTCGGTGGTCGCCGAGCGGGCCGGGGTCTCACGCGGCGCGGTGCAGCACCACTTCCCGACCCGCGAGGACCTCTTCACGGCCGCGGTCGAACATGTCGCCGAGGAGCGCTCGGCCGAGCTGCGCGCCCTCCCCGCCCCGCGGGGGGAGGGCCGCACCCACGCGGTGGTCGGGGAGCTCGTCGCCCTCTACACGGGCCCGCTCTTCCGGGCCGCCCTCCAACTGTGGGTGGCCGCCTCGTACGAGGAGCAGCTGTGCGCACGGGTGACCGCCCTGGAGGGCAGGATCGGCCGCGAGACGCACCGGATGGCGGTGGAGCTGCTGGGCGCCGACGAGACGGTCCCGGGCGTCCGGGAGGCCGTCCAGGGCCTCCTAGACATGGCCCGCGGCCTCGGCCTCGCCAACCTGCTGACGGACGACGCCCCCCGCCGGGAGCGGGTGGTGGCCCAGTGGGCACGCATCCTGGACGACGTCCTGGGTTCCGCTCCCTGACGGCGCCCCCTGACAATGCCCCCCGACGACGCCCCTGACTACCGCGTGATGTCCCCGTAGCCCTCGATGTCGTGGGGGCTGCGCGGCCCCGGTCCGATGTAGCGCGCCGAGGGGCGTACGAGGCGCCCCGTCCGCTTCTGCTCCAGGATGTGCGCGCTCCACCCCGCCGTACGGGCACAGGTGAACATCGACGTGAACATGTGCGCCGGGACCTCCGCGAAGTCCAGCACGATGGCCGCCCAGAACTCGACGTTCGTGGCGAGCACCCGGTCCGGCCGCCGGTTGTGCAGCTCCTCCAGGGCGGCCCGCTCCAGCGCCTCGGCGACCTCGAACCGCGGCGCGCCCAGCTCCTTGGCCGTACGCCGCAGCACCCGCGCCCGCGGGTCCTCGGCGCGGTAGACCCGGTGCCCGAAGCCCATGAGCCGCTCGCCCCGGTCGAGAGCCTGCTTGACGTACGCGGTGGCGTCCCCGGTGCGCTCGATGTCCTCGATCATGCCGAGCACCCGGGAGGGCGCGCCGCCGTGCAGCGGGCCCGACATCGCGCCGACCGCACCGGAGAGCGCGGCGGCGACATCGGCGCCGGTGGAGGCGATGACGCGGGCGGTGAAGGTGGAGGCGTTCATCCCGTGCTCGGCCGCCGAGGTCCAGTACGCGTCGACGGCGGCGACATGCTTGGGGTCGGGCTCACCGCGCCAGCGGCGCATGAAGCGCTCGACGATGGTCCCCGCCTTGTCGATCTCCCGCTGCGGCACCATCGGCCGCCCCTGGCCGCGGGCCGACTGGGCGACGTACGACAGGGCCATCACCGCGGCGCGCGCGAGATCCTCGCGGGCCTGCTCCTCGTCGATGTCGAGCAGCGGTTTGAGGCCCCAGACGGGCGCGAGCATGGCCAGCGCGGACTGGACGTCGACCCGGATGTCCCCGGAGTGGACGGGGATGGGGAACGGCTCGGCTGCGGGCAGCCCCGGATTGAAGGCGCCGTCGACCAGCAGCCCCCAGACGTTGCCGAAGGAGACGTGCCCCACGAGGTCCTCGATGTCGACGCCGCGGTAGCGGAGCGCACCGCCCTCCTTGTCGGGTTCGGCGATCTCCGTCTCGAACGCGACGACTCCTTCGAGTCCGGGTACGAAGTCGGACATCAGGCGGCTCCTCATGATGTGGGCGACGGTGGGCGGACGGTGGATGAACTGCTGGTGCGGCTGGTACGGCTGGTACGACCGGTGCGGTGTGAGACCAAGGTGCCATCGGGACCATCGGGTTCTGCCGGTGCCGGGACGATTACACGGCTGCGTGGCGCGGCTCGCGGTCCGTACCGGCTACACCGGTGATGTGCCCCATGCGAGTGGTGGTCACCCAGCCGCGGTGGAAGCGGTGCGGGTACCAAGCGCCGACAGGCGCATGGACAGCCACAGTCTGATGGGTGCGCTACCCATGGGGAAGCGTGAGAAGCGGCACACCGCCCCCGCCCACCAGGAGGGTTACGCGCGCCCGAGGTGGGGGAGGGGACCGCTCTTTCGGGTCACCCCTTGCGGCGGACCGATGATGTTGCAAGATAAGCGCGTGCCTCACGTTGACCCGGAGCCCCCGGCTTCCCCCCCGGCTTCCGTATCGGCCTCTTCCGCGCACACCTCCGCGCGGACGTACGACCCGGCCGCCATGCGCGAGCACTACCGCGCGGAGGGCATCGACGAGGCCGAGCTCGCGGGCAACCCGTACCAGCAGTTCACCCGCTGGTTCGAGCAGGCGGTGGGCAGCGGGCTCTTCGAGCCGAACGCGATGGTCGTCTCGACGGCAGACGCCGCCGGCCGCCCCAGCTCCCGTACGGTCCTGATGAAGAGCTTCGACGAGCGCGGCTTCGTCTTCTACACCAACTACGGGTCGCGCAAGGGCCGTGAGCTCGCCGAGAACCCGCATGTCTCGCTGCTCTTCCCCTGGCATCCGATCGCCCGGCAGGTCGTCGTCCTGGGCACGGCGCGGCGCACCGGGCGGGACGAGACGGCGGCGTACTTCCGGACCCGGCCGCACGGCTCACAGCTGGGCGCGTGGGCGAGCGCGCAGTCCTCGGTGGTCGGCTCGCGGGCGGAGCTGGACCGGTCGTACGCGGAGCTGGCGGACCGCTACCCGCCGGGGGAGCAGGTGCCGGTGCCGCCGGAGTGGGGCGGGTTCCGGGTGGTGCCGGAGACGGTGGAGTTCTGGCAGGGCCGGGAGAACCGGCTGCACGACCGGCTGCGGTACGTCCGGATCTCGGGCGAGGACGGCTGGCGGGTGGAACGGCTGTGCCCGTAGGGGCGGCGCGCTGATCCGGCCTGACCCGAAAGAGACCCTCGAGCGGTGTTCGGCACACAGCCGGGGCGTCCGGAAAGACATCCGGAAACACATCCGGAAGCACATCGGGAAACACAGACGACCCGCGGGTCTTTCCCCTGCCGCCGTGAAGCGTGAGGGGGCCGGTCGGACGTACCGGCGACACCGCGGGTCGGGTGACTGCGTGGGATTGGCCGGCCGCGCACATCCTTCGTGCGCCAGTCCGGCGAATGCGCTGAGCGCGACGGCGGACTGCTAGCCCGCAGTCACCTCACGCGTCCGGATTTCATACATCTGCCGAACCACCTCCCTTCTCGTGTACTCACACCCTAAGAACCCCCTCGCGGCGCAGACAAGCGAATTTCCGCATGGCAACGATTTGGTGGAATCCGGTGTGGCGCGTGTCACGTTCGAGTTCAATGTCCCGACGTGCCCCACCACAGGCAGCACCACACGCAGCCACGTCCAGCAGGGGGTATCCGGTGACCGCTCCACAGCGTTCCGAACCCGCACGTCCCGCTCGTCCCACGCGGTCCGCGGGGCCCGCGGGGTCCGTCCCGGCGCAGTCGGCGGCGTCCGCCCCGTCCGACGGGCCCGACCGGGACGACTCCGATCTGCTCGCCGCGCTGCTCGACGGCATGGACGCCGCATTGTGCGCGTTCGACGCCGACGGCACCGTCACCCACTGGAACCGCGAGGCCGAGCGCATCCTCGGCTGGACGGCGGCGGAGGCGGTCGGCCGCAAGGGGCTGGCGGGCTGGGCGGCCCGTGCGGCGGACGCGCACGAGGTCGAGAAGCGGCTGATGGAGGCGATGGACGCGCCGGGCCGCCAGGTACACGAGTTCGCGCTGCTGACCAAGGACGGCGGCCGGGTCCTGGTCCGTACCCAGGCGTCGGCGGTGCCGGGCGCGGACGGCCGGCCGGCCGGGGTGTACTGCGCCTTCAGCGAGGTGCACGCCCAGCTCGACCTGGAGCGGTCGATCGCGCTGAGCGAGGCGCTGCTGGAGGACGCGTCGTGGAACGTGGTCCTGGTCGACGCGGATCTGCGGGTGGCCGTCGTCAACGGCAGCGCGGCGGGCGCGCTGCGGACGGGGCGTACCGCCGCGCTCGGCCGCCCGCTGGGCGAATTCCTCGACCAGGGCGTCGAGGAGGTGGAGAACGCCCTTCAGCATGTCCTGGCGGAGGGCGCGCCCCAGGCGCCCACCGAACTGTGGGTGACGCTGCGGGACGAGGACGAGGACGAGGACGAGGACGAAGACGAGGGCAGCCGGTACGAGGCGCTGGAGGACGACGACGAGCACCGGGCCGAGGGCGGCGACCGGCGCGAGCGCGACGCGTCGGCGCGCCGCTGCTGGCGCAGCGGCTTCCTGCGGCTGGCCTCCCCGCTCACCGAGGAGCCGGTGCCGCTCGGCGTGGCCTGGATCTTCCAGGACGTGACGGAGCTCAAGACCCACGAGCAGGAGAGCGCGCGGCTGCGCTTCCGCGGCAACCAGCTGCACCGGGCGGCGCGGGCGGCGGCCGAATGCGAGGACCCGATGGAGGCGGCCGCGATCCAGTTGGACTTCGCGCTGGCGGGCTTCGCCGACCACGCCCTGATCGACCTCGTCCTGGACCCGCCGACGCCCGCCCCGCCGCCCCGGATCCGGCTCGTACGGGCGGCGGCGACCCCCTGCGGCACGCCCGGCCCGTGCCCGCCGATCGCTTCGGGCGGCATCCCGGTGGCCTACCTGGACAGCCACCCGGCCCTCCAGGCGGCCGAGCGCTGCGGCTCGGTACGAGCAAGCGCGACCCGTACGGACGAACCGGCCGCCACCCAGTGGGCGGCGGCCCGCAAATGGCCCGAGGGGACGGCCCACGGCCTGTGCACGGTCCTCCGCAGCCGCGGCCGCACCCTCGGCGTGGTCACCTTCCTCCGCACCTCCAGCCGCCGCGCCTTCGACCGCACGGACGCGACGTACGCGGAGGACGTGGCGGCGCGCGTAGCGGCATCACTGGACCTGACCCACCGCCCCCACTGAGCCGACCCCCGCCGTGGGCCCACGGCCGACCCCGCCGTGGGCCGACGGCGCGGTCGCGCCCGGGGCCATACCGCTCACCGTGCCTGGCCGTACGGCCGACCGCGCCCCAGCCGTATCGCCGGCCGCGCCCGGCCGTAGGGGTGGCTCGCCGACGGCCGACCGCGCCCTGGCCGACCTGCCCCGCCCCGGCCATACCGCCGCGCCCCGGCCGTACCGCTGTACCGCTGCTCAGGCCCAGCCGTACGGCTGACGTGCCCGGGACGTACTGCCACGTCCTGGCCGCGACGCATCGCCGGCCCGCTCTGACCGCGCCCGGCCGTGCCGCTGACCGCGCCCGGCCGTGCCGCTGACCGCGCCCGGCCGTGCCGCTCACCGCGCCCAGCCGCATCGCCGGCTCCGGCCCCCGGCCGCAGCGCATCGCCGGCCCGCTGCCCCCGCCCAGGGCATATCGCTGTACCGCTGCTCAGGCCCAGCCGTACGGCTGACGTGCCCGGGACGTACTGCCACGTCCTGGCTGCAGCGCATCGCCGGCCCGCTCTGACCGCGCCCGGCCGTGCCGCTGGCCGCGCCCGGCCGTGCCGCTCACCGCGCCCTGGCCGTACCGCTCACCGCGCCCCAGCCGCATCGCCGGCCGCGCCCGGCCGTACCGCTCACCGCGCCCCACCGCATCGCCGGCCGCGCCCTGGCCGTACCGCTCACCGCGCCCCAGCCGCATCGCCAGCCGCGCCCTGGCCGTACCGCTCACCGCGCCCCAGCCGCATCGCCGGCCGCGGCCTGGCCGTACCGCACACCGGGCCCCAGCCATATCGCTCACCGCGCCGCAGCCATATCGCTCACCGCGCCCCGGACATACCCGCTCACCGCGCCCAGCCGTAAGGCATAGGCAACGGCTACCGCCGGTAGAAGATCCGGTCGCCGTACTCGCTCATCACCCGCGCGTTCCACTCATGTCCGCCGTCCACGTTGCCCGACCTCAGCATCGGCGGCTCCACCCCCCGCCCGGCCAGCTCCGTCACGCCCGCCGCCACCACGGCCTGCATCAGCGCGCTGGTCACCACCGTCGACGCGGGGGCGAAGGGCGCGCCGACGCCCTTTGCCGTCAGCTCCGCGTCGCCGACCGCGATCTTGTTGTCGATCACCAGATCGCAGTGGTCCTTGAGGAAGCCGCCGGACACGTGGCGCGAGGTGGTGCATGTCGCGTAACCGACCGAGGTCACCCCGATCACCGTGACGCCGCGGTCCCGCGCGCTCATCGCCATCTCCACGGGCAGCGCGTTGCGCCCGGACAGGGAGATGATGATCAGCAGATCGCCCGCCCGGAGCGGGCTGCTCTCGATGACGGCCGTGGCGAGCCCGTCGACGCGTTCGAGCGCGCTGCCGAGCGTGGCGGGCATGACATCGACGCCGACCACCCCCGGCACTGGAAGCAGATTCATCAGGGCGAGGCCGCCCGCGCGGTAGACGACGTCCTGCGCGGGCAGCGAGGAGTGCCCGGCGCCGAAGGCGAAGAGGCGGCCACCCACACCGACGGTGTCGGCGATCAGACGCCCCGCCGAGGCGATACGCTTGGCCTCCTCGTCCCGCGCTCGCCGCAGCAGGTCGATGGCCGCGTCGAAAAAGTCCCCGGCCGGCTGGGTCTCGCTCATCACCGGATGGCCCTTTCTGTCGCTGTTCGGATCATGACGCTGTCAATAGCAGCCCCCGCCCTCGCGGCGGAAGGGGCCGACCTGGCCCCGTTGTCGGCGGGATGCGTCAGAATTGGGTCAGGGCCACCGCACGACTTATTCGAGGGGCACGCATGTCCGGACTGATCGACACCACGGAGATGTATCTCCGCACCATCCTCGAGCTCGAGGAGGAGGGCGTGGTCCCCATGCGCGCCCGGATCGCCGAGCGGCTCGATCAGAGCGGCCCCACGGTCAGCCAGACGGTGGCGCGCATGGAGCGCGACGGTCTGGTGACGGTCGCGGGCGACCGGCATCTGGAGCTCACGGAGGAGGGCCGTCGGCTGGCGACGCGGGTGATGCGCAAGCACCGGCTCGCGGAGTGTCTGCTGGTCGACGTGATCGGGCTGGAGTGGGAGCAGGTCCACGCCGAGGCGTGCCGCTGGGAGCATGTGATGAGCGAGGCGGTGGAGCGGCGCGTGCTGGAGCTGCTGCGCCATCCGACCGAGTCGCCGTACGGCAATCCGATCCCGGGCCTCGAGGAGCTGGGCGAGAAGGCGGAGGCCGATCCGTTCCTGGACGACAGCATGGTGAGCCTGCGGGAGCTGGAGCCCGGCACCGAGGGCAAGACGGTGGTCGTCCGCCGTATCGGTGAGCCGATCCAGACGGACGCGCAGCTGATGTACACCCTGCGCCGGGCAGGGGTGCAGCCGGGCTCGGTGGTGAGCGTCACGGAGTCGCCGGGCGGGGTGCTGGTCGGCAGCAGCGGCGAGGCGGCCGAGCTGGAGGCGGAGATCGCCTCGCATGTCTTCGTGGCCAAGCGCTGACCCCACCGAACACCCACCCCACCGAACACCCACCCCGAACACCCACCTCCACCGAACACCCACGCACTCCCACCAACACCCACGCACCCCTCCCCACCCCGCCCCGACACGCTGACCGATACACCCGGTTCAGCCGATTCGGCCGTCGCGACCTGGGGCGACGGATTTTCCCGAAACCGGAGTTGAGGGAAACCGAGCGGGCCGCGCCGACCCGTGCAACGCTGTCGCTGAACGCATAGGCGTAAGCGTGCTCGCGCGCCGAGGTGTGCAGAGGTCTGGGGCCGGGGCACTCGAGGTCTCCTCGGGTGGGTCCCCGGCCCGGGGCAGGGGAGGGGGCTCCTTATGGGCCCGACGGGCGGTGCTGCCGAGCGGGTGTTGACCGAGGGCCCCGGCGCTGTAAGGCGCCGGGGCCCCGCTTCCCCATGTCCCCCCGCTCGGCCCCGGGCCGTACGGACCGCGCGAACGCGGCCGGTGCGACCCGGGGCCCTGATGACCCGGAGCCCCGAGCTCCCAGGGTCGGCCCCCGCGGACTCCCTTCCCCGAGTAGTCCGCCTCCCGCTAGCACTCTCCCCTCGGCGCAGCCGAACAATCCTTGAGCGTGGTCACTCGAACGAGGGGTGTTGCCTGGCAGCAGCAGTACATTCGAATGCGGGTTCGATACTGTGAGATCGAGAGAGGGTTGGAGGTGCCACAACGCATGGTGCGACGCATCGATGTGACCGGGGTCGGCGGCGTGCGGCTCGCCGCCTGGGAGTTCACCGACCCGCCCAAGGCCGACGGCGGCCGCGCGGGAGCGCGCGGCGCCGGAGTGCTGCTGCTCCACGGCCTGATGGGCCGCGCCGCCCACTGGGCTGAGACGGCCCGCTGGCTCGCCACTCGCCACCGGGCCGTCGCCCTCGACCAGCGTTGCCACGGCCGCAGTGAGAAGCCGGCCGACGGGCCGTTCGACCGCGGCACCTATGTGGACGACGCTGAGGCGGCCGTCGAGCAGCTCTGCCTCGCCCCCGTCACCCTCATCGGCCACTCCATGGGCGCCCTCACCGCCTGGCAGCTCGCCGCCCGCCGCCCCGATCTCGTCCGGGCCCTGGTCATCTGCGATATGCGCGCCTCCGCGCTCGGCGCCGCCTCACAGCGGGAGTGGACCGAGTGGTTCCGGTCCTGGCCGGTGCCGTTCGCGACCCTCGCGGACGTACGGAAGTGGTTCGGCGAGGACGACCCGTCGCTGGAGCGGCCGAGCGCGTCCCGGGGCGACTTCTTCGCCGAGGTCATGGCGGAGCGCTCGGACGGCTGGCGGCCGGTCTTCTCCCGCCGCCAGATGCTGAAGGTCCGTGAGACCTGGGTCCACGACGCCCATTGGGAAGAGCTCGCGCTGGTCGAATGCCCCACTCTCGTCGTCCGCGGTCTGGACGGCGAGCTGGGGCGCGCGGAGGCCCAGGAAATGGTCCGGGTGCTCCCGCGCGGCCAGTACGCGGAAGTGGTGGACGCGGGCCATCTCGTCCACTACGACCAGCCGGACGGCTGGCGCCGCGCCGTGGAGCCCTTCCTGACCTCGGTGCTGCCGGCGTAGTCGGCCGCCCCACCACACCGGCCCCCATCCCAAGGACGGAGGCCGGCAGCACACCCACAACGATCAGCGGTTGATGGCCTGCACCTCGCGGACGGTCACATTCTGCGTGGTTCCGAAGATCCCATCGGGCAACCTGTCCCCGGCACGACCGGTGCCGGTCCACTTCACCTTCCAGGTGATGGTCGCCTTCAGCTTGTACGCGCCGCCGCCCGGCGTGGACCGCAGATACGTCAGCCCGCACGGCGGCGTCCTGTCACCCGACCCCTTGGTGTACGGGGTGCCGATGCTCCCGTCCCCGTCGATCGGGCACTCGCCCGAAGCCGGATGCAGCTCGGCATCCTTCGTCCCCGGCTCCAGCTTGAGCGAGACCGGAGTCGCGGTCGTCGTCGCCGAGATATCGAGCGGCGCCCCGACGGACGCGGTCACCGACACCGGCCGAAACGTCGCCTTGTCCAGCCACGCCCACGTCGCCAGATTGACGGTCTGCCGGCCCTTCGGGCTGAGGTCGATCGCCGTGTCCGGGACCTTGAGCTGCTGATAGGCGAGACCGGCGAGCACCTTGGGGTCGATGGCGTTCTCAACCGGCGGCGTCTTGCCGTTGTCCACCCAGAACGGCATCTTGTTGTTGCAGGCCAGCCTCTTCAGGATATCCGGCTCATTGGGGTTCTCCACGGCGCCCCACCACATGCCCTTGCCTTGCTTGGCCTTGTTGTAGTCCTTGTACTCGCCGTTCTTGTACATCTCCCGGACCTGCGCCACGGACTGCTTGGCGTAGCTGGGCTGCCTGGCGTCGTCGACGACCTCCTTGTAGCCCTCCTCGTTCTCCCTCTCGAACTGCTTGGGGTCCCACAGAGGCGCATACCAGCAGGGAGGCGGCGACCAGTTGCCGCTGCTGACGGTCAGAGGCCCGGTCGACGATCCCAACCCGTTCTTCGATGTGTCATAGGTGACCTTCGAGGCCTGGGCGTAGAGGGTGTTCTTCTTGAGCCCTCCGTCTGACGAGGTGCCAACGTTCACCTTGCCACCCGCAGCCGCGGGAGCCGCTGTCGCCATGATCATAGATATGGTCAAAAGTCCACATGCTGTCAGCATCGCCGACTTCAGAGCTTGCATTGCTTGGCTTCCCCCTGGACTTCGATCGATGTCGCTACCCACAGCTCGCTCTTGGGGACCAACTCCATCACGATTTCGTACAAGGAGTAGTCCCTGTCGCTGGTCTTCGTCCGCAGAACCTTTCCAGACTTCAATTCCTTGCTGTACATCTTCGACTGGTCCTGGCAGAACGTGACGGAGGACCGCCTACCGTCGTCCGAGACCCGGACCTTGGGCTGGGTGTAGCGATCCGTGCCGTAGAGTGTCCAGCCGCCCTTTACGTTCTGTTCGATCTGATCCTTCGCATACATCTGGGCACTGCCCGATGGCGACGAGTAGTACTTGTAGGCGGCGCTTTCGGAGTCCTGCTTCACGGTCCCGTACCTGATGCCACGCACAAAGTTCGTGGCACCGTCGAGAGCGGCAGCCTGCTTGGCGTCCGTCGGCCGTTCCCAGTCAAGGACCATCTTGAAGTCCTTCGGGAACGTCATCTCGGGGCCATTTTCATCCCCCGAAGCCGCCTTGGACGGGGCCGCTGAGGACGACGCGTCGCCCTTCTGAGCCCCCGCGATCTTGTCGTCACCCTTCTTGCCATCGCCACCGCCGCACCCAGCGAGCAGAAGCGCGGCCGCGACCGAGGCGGCGAAGGCGGACGTGGCTCGACGGCGCACGGTGTACTCCCTGTGTGATGACTGCTGTGTTATGAGGCAGGACGCTAGCGCCGCCCTCCACGGTTTCGCCATGACCTAAGCCGCATTCGGCTTCCCGGGCCCGGTCCCGCCACCCGCCCCACCGTCAACTGAGGCACCACACATGGGGAGGAGTGGAGCTCACAGCGTTGCACGCTGTCGGCAGCGGCCTTCGCAGGTCGATCCGGATCGGGGGGTCTTCACGCCTCCAGCCCTCGCCCAACGCGCCTGCGCCGTGAGCCCGAGGCTGGATCATCAGCCAACGTGGGTGGGGAGGTTTCGGGTTCCGCCACCGCCGCCGGGAATCGCGAACGGTTTCCAGATACTTGTGGATGTCGTTCGGCCTCTCGCCGACGCTGAGCACCAACCATGAACCGTCAGTGAAGCGTATGCGTAGCTTGTCCGACTCCATCTGTCCCAGCAGCGGGTCCTCGATGACCGCCTGATCCCCTGGGATCTCCGCCACCATCTGCATTTTCTTGTCCCGCCCCACGGTTACGCGCTTGGGCGGTGCAGCCAAGACAATGCGACCGGGATCCAGAAGTACAAGACGGGAAGGGTGCTTTGATTGACTGTACCAATGCAACAGGAGCTGTCCTGCCCCTCGATGCCAGTCGCCGTCGAAAGTTTGGTCGAGACCATACTCGTGTAGAAGATCCTTACGGCGACGGTCAGTCTCCTTCCGCTCCCGAAATTCTGCGCGCGCCTTCCTCGATACGAGGAGATCGCCATAGTAGTCAATTAAGCCGCATAGGAACACGACCAGCAGCAGAGGAGCTCCGAGTGTGTTCGTCTACATCCACTCGCATCTCTTTCTGATCGAGCGGGTGACCACGGGTGGCTTCATCTCTTCACGCTCACGAAATCCATTGAATCCGCAGCCGACATTATCCAGGATCTGGTCGATCCGTTCGGTGCCGCGGACAAGGATGGCCGATCGCGGCAGCTCGACCCGCACGCCCTCGACAGCGCAAACGTAATATCTCCACTGCAGCAGGTAATCGACGGGGCTCTGGTGGTGGGGCGACTGATGGTGCTGTCGGACTCGCCTGGGGCCCTGGTGATCACGTACGCCGCTGAACGTGAGCTCTGGACCGTCACGGTGGAGGAACCCCATGCGCCCACTGGAATCGTCGCTCAGGCCGTCGGGGCGAAATCGTTGGGCCGGAAGATCGTCGGTCTGCTGCGGATACCCGAGTAGCCGTCACCTGCCGGCCGAGGGGGATACATGAGCAAGTTGTCTGACTGCGACAAAGACATCCGCGATCTGAAGCGGTGCGCCGACGAGCTTGAACGCACGTTGGACAACGTCAAGGAGTTTGCGCCGGACAAGAGTTGGCGGGGCCGGCTGGAGAGCGTTTCCGGGAGTCATGGGGCGGACGCGAGAAGGAGATACGTCGAGCACTCCACCACGCGAAGCAAGAGATGAAGCGCATACGGAAGAAGATAGAGGAGGAGGGCAAGAAGGCCAAGAGCGGTTGACCGGCCTCGCAGTCACTCGACCAAGGTGAACCGCAGGTTGCGATGGCCCCGCCCGATGCCGCCGCCGCTTGCCGTACGGGGATGCCTTCGCAATCATCGCCACCATGTACAAGGAAAAGCTCTCGAAGACGTGGTCCGTCATCTGTCTGACCGTCTACGTGGTGGGCGTTGCCTGGATGGGCATTGACGCCGGCAGTGAGGATCTCGGGGCCTGGCTTGCCGTGTCGGCGCTCTTCCTGCTTCTGCTTGTCGCCTTCATGGGCGTCCCCATATCCAAATTTATCTACAACAGGGTGGAAATCGACCAGCACACCCTGCGCGTCGGCCGGGAGCGCACCCCGCTCGCCGAGTTGGATCCGGCCTCCGTCGCGGCAAGCCTCCAGGCGGCCACGTCGTCACGCGGCCAGCGATTCGCGACGTCCGCGGCGGCGGTCGACGCGCCCGTTCCGGGGCTGCGGGCGGCCGATCGGGGTGAGCCGCGCATCGTGGGCGGCGGCTGGGGAGTGCCGCTCGGTATGGACAGTGTGGTGATCAGGACAAGAAGCGGTGAAGGACTGCGTATTGCCACCCGGGACCCCCAGGCGTTCCTGGGCGCGTTGGCCCTGGCTACCGGCGCTCGGCACTGAGGGCGCCTTCGCCGCTGAGCGTGCGGCGGGCTATCGGAGACGGGCGTATCGCGGGATTTGGCGAGCAGATAGCCTCGGTGAGCCGGTGAATGAGTCCGTGGCCGGTGAAGTGTGACGGGGCCGGTGACGGCCGACGGGGAGGAAGACAGCCATGCGAGTCCTGGTGACGGCTGTGCGGGAGGGGGCGGATCCGCAGGACGTCATGGTCACCGCGGATGACGCTGCGACCGCCGCCGATGTCGCGGAGGCCCTGTCGGCGTCGCTAGGTGGTCCGGTTCCGCAGCGCGGTCACGGCGTGGCGACCCAGCAGAGCCAGGCCGTGCCGTCCCCGCGGGAACAGGGCGCGCCGCTCACCGTTGTCGTTCCCCTGCCCGGCACCGTCCTGGACCCGCGTTTCGCGTACGGGGGAGGCGCGGCTGACCCGGCGCCGATGCCGAACCTGTGGGCCGACGGTCGCCGTTGCGACCCGCGGGAACCGGCCGCGACCGTCCTGCGCGACGGTATGCGGGTCTCGGTGGACGACGCCCTCGGCCCCTTTATGCGCGCCGGTGAGCCCACCGGCCGTTACGAACTGCGCGTCGCCGGGGGGCCCGGCGCCGGGCGGGTGGTCCGGCTGGCGGCGGGCGTGGCGACCATCGGGACCGACCGCACCTGCACGCTGCCGGTGGCGGACGCCTTTCTGCCGCCGGTCGCGGTGCGGGTGACGGTGCACATCGACGGCCGGGTCGCGTTCGTCCCCTCCCCTGACGCGCAGGTGCTGCTGGACGACGAGCCGATCGAGGGTGGGGGAGAGCAGCAGTGGCCGCTGGGCGGGATGCTGAGGGTCGGCGACTCGCTGTTCGTGCTCGACGAGTCGGCCGAGCCCGACGCTCATCTGTCCGCCACCGGTGAGGGCGGACTCGCGTACAACCGTCCCCCGCGTCTGTCCCCGTTGCGCCCCCGTGCCCGCGTCACCGTGCCGGGCATGCCCACCAAGGGCGAGAACGCTCGCTTCCAGATCCTCGCCTCCCTCATCCCCCTGGCCTTCGGCCTGCTCATGTACTTCATGACCAAGCAGATCTACATGCTGCTGTTCTGTCTGATGAGCCCCGTGATGATGCTGGGCCAGTGGCTGAGCGACGCGCGGTACGGGCGCAAGCAGCACCGCAAGTCGATCAAGCAGTACCGGCAGGAGGTCGTCGAGCACCAGGCGGAGCTGTTGAGTCTCGGCAAGCAGGAACAGCGGGACCGCCGCGTCGCGCATCCGGACCCCGCGGAAATCCTGCTGTTCGCCACGGGGCCGCGCCGTCGGCTGTGGGAGCGCAGGATCACCGATCCCGACGCCATGCAGTTGCGGCTCGGAGTGGCGGATCTGCCCTCGGACGTCGAGTTGGTGATGGCCCGCAACGCCCAGTACGGCGACGAGGCGCCGGAGCCTCCGGTGCTGCCCGATGTCCCCGCCTCCCTGGCCTACGTGGAGCTGGGTGTGGTCGGTGTGGCCGGTGACCGCGACCGCGTTCTCGGCACCGCCCGCTGGCTCGCCGTACAGGCCGCCGCGCTGCACAGCCCGCGCGATCTGTCCCTGGTGGTGCTCAGCTCGACGCCCGAGTCGGGCGCGGCGTGGAGCTGGACGCACTGGCTTCCGCACACCGCGCCCCAGCAGGGGCAGGACTGCGTGGCGCTGCTCGGCGCGGACTCCGAGGTGATCGCCAAGCGAGTCAATGAGCTGCTCAACGAGCTGGGGCGGCGTAAGGCGGCGAGTGAGCACCAGAGCGCGTACGGATCCCTGCGCCCCGACCCGTACATTCTCCTCGTCTTGGACGGCGCACGGCTTCTGCGTCGTATGCCCGGGGTGCCCCAACTCCTCCAAGAGGGCCCGCGCCACGGCATCTTCGCGCTGTGCATCGACGAGGACGAGCGACTGCTCCCCGAGGAGTGCCGCGCCGCGATCTGCTGGTCCCCCCAGTCCCCGACCCGGGTCCATCTGCGCGGTTCCGGTCTGGAGTCGGTCGGCGAAGTGCTGGTCGACCAGGTGGCCTTGGACTGGTGTGAACTGGTGGCGCGCTCCCTCGCCCCCGTACGCGACGTCAGCCGCGACGACGCGGACAGCGCCCTGCCCACGGCCGCCCGGCTGCTGTCGATGCTCGAGATGCCGGACCCCACCGGCGTGGACATCGAGCGGATATGGCGGGCCGGGGGCTCGACGACCGCGGCACCGATCGGCATCGCGGCCGATGGCCCCTTCGTCCTGGACATCCGGCGCGACGGACCGCATGCGCTGGTGGCCGGCACCACGGGTGCGGGTAAATCCGAGCTGCTGCAGACGATCATCGCCTCGCTTGCCGTGGTGAACCGCCCCGACGCCCTGAATTACGTGCTCATCGACTACAAGGGCGGCAGCGCGTTCCAGGACTGCGCACGGCTGCCGCACACCGTCGGCATGGTGAGCGACCTCGATGCCCATCTGACCGAACGGGCGCTGGCCTCGCTCGCGGCCGAGCTCAAGCGCCGCGAGGAGATCCTCTTCGAGGCGGGCGCCAAGGACATCGAGGACTACAACGACACCCGCAAGCTCCGTCCCGAGCTGGAGGCCATGCCCCGGCTCGTCCTGGTCATCGACGAGTTCGCCTCCCTCGTCGCCGAGCTCCCGGACTTCATCGCGGGTCTCGTCGACATCGCCCGACGCGGCCGCTCCCTGGGCGTACACCTGGTGCTGGCCACCCAGCGTCCCGCCGGTGTGGTGAGTGCCGACATCCGGGCCAACACCAACCTGCGGATCGCGCTGCGCGTGACGGACGCCTCCGAGTCGTCCGACGTCATCGACGCACCGGACGCGGGCGCCATCTCCAAGTCGACGCCGGGCCGAGCCTACGTACGCTCCGGAGCCCAGTCGCTGGTCGGTGTGCAGTCGGCGCGGATCGGTGGCCGGCGCCCGAGTGACGGCCAGGCCGGCCCCAAGGTGACCTTGGCGGCGCTGCCCTGGTCCGCGTACGGCCGCCCGCTGCCACGCGTGGCCGAGGCGGAGGACGACGGAACGATGGTCACCGACCTGGCCGTTCTCGTCGACGCCGTACGCGACGGGGCCGCGAAGATGGGCTTCGGGACGCCCCGGAGCCCCTGGCTGCCGCCGCTGCCCACACAGGTGGCCCTCGACGAACTGCCGGAGCCGGAGGTCGCCCCGGCGGCCGCCGCGGATGTACACCCGGCGCCCTTCGGACTCACCGACCTGCCGGCCGAGCAGAACCGTAAGGCGTTCGCGCTGGATCTGGTCGGCGGCGAGCACACCATGCTGGTCGGTGGCCCTCGATCCGGCCGGTCCACCGCCCTGCGCACGCTGGCGGGGTCCCTCGCTCAGCGGTCCTCGCCGGGCGATGTGCACCTCTACGCCATCGACTGCGCCTCCAACGCCCTTCTGCCGCTCGTAGGGCTTCCGCACGTCGGCGCGGTCGTCACCCGTGACCAGCCGGACCGCGTGCGCCGGCTGATCGACCGGCTGCTGGCAGAGGTCTCACGACGCCAGCAGATGCTCGCCATGATGGGGGCCTCCAGCGCCGCCGAACAGCGCGCGTCGGCCCCGCCGGAGGAGCAGCTACCGTGGATGGTGGTCCTGCTGGACGGCTGGGAGGGCTTCACCTCCACGTTCGAGAGCTACAACTACGGACAGCTCATCGAGTCCATGCAGCGGCTCTTCCGCGAAGGCGCCTCCGTTGGCATGAGGGTCGTCATGACCGCCGACCGCAGCGGTCTGAGCGGGCAGGTGTCCTCCGTGTTCGGCGAACGGCTGGTGCTGCGGCTCGCCGACCCCAGCGACTACTCGACCGCGGGCTTCCAGGTCAGGGACGTCCCCAAGGACATGCCTCCGGGCCGGGCGCTGCGGCTGGCCGACCACGGTGTGGAGGAGACCCAACTGGGGCTGCTGGCCGCCGACCCGTCCGGCCAGGCGCAGGTCAAGGCGTTGCGCCGGATCGGCCACGAGGCGGAGCAGCGGAGCCCGCGCCTGCCGAAGCCCCTGCGCCCAATGCGCGTGGACGCGCTGCCCGGCCGCATCACGGCCGCGGAGGCGATGGCCCTGGACCCCGACTTCGCACCGTCCTCACCGCTGTGGACGCTGCTGGGCGTGGGCGGCGACGAACTCCAACGGGTCGGCGTGGACTTGCAGGAGATGGGTCCGGGTCTGGTGATCGCGGGCCCCCCGAAGTCGGGACGTTCGACCGTGCTCGTCGGCGCGGCCCGCTCCCTGCTGCGCTGCGGTACGTCGCTGGTGCTGATCACCCCCCGTCGTTCGCCGCTGCGCGACCTGGCTGGCGAGCCGGGGGTGCTGGGCGTGCTCGGCTCGGACAGCGGAGAGGACGATCTGGAGGCGCTGCTGCGGCAGGCCGACGGGCCGTACGCGGTCGTGGTCGACGATGCGGAACTGCTCTATGACGAGGCGCTGGACGATCCGCTGGAGGGCGTGCTCCGCAGCGGAATGGACGGGGACCACGCGGTGATCGCCGCGGGTACGACGGACACCTTGTCCTCCCAGTACCGGGGCTTTGTCACGGAAGCCCGTAAGACGCGCAATGGTGTATTGCTGATGCCGCAGAGTTCATCGGACGGAGAACTGTTCAACATTCGACTGCCCGCGAACAGCGGCAGCGGTTCTCCGGGTAGCGGCGTCTTGGTGCGCGGCGGCGAGATGATGCCGATCCAGGGAGTATTGGACGAATAGTCCGAAATCAGCGAAACGGTAAACGAAAGAGGCCGGGGCGTCACCCCTCAGGGGTGCGCCTCGGCCTCCGCGGCGACCACGCCGCGAGCGACGCGCTCCGGTAACTCCGTCAGGTCGCGCGCTCGATGTTGTCGTGGCTCTGCTTGGCCGACTTGCTGGCCTGGTGCAGCGTCTCCACGAACTTGTCGAACGTGGGCTTCACATTGGCCCACTCGTCCCGGAAGCTGTTGGCCTTCGGGCCCTTCCAGTAGCTGTCGCTCGTGGTCGTCTTGGTGTTCAGGTGCTTAACGAGAGCCGCGAGATCCCCGGCCTTCCTGTCGAAGTCGTCGGACAGGCTCTTCAGCTTCTCCAGGCTTGCGCCGCGATCCATGTCGCCTGCCATGGCGCTCCTCCCCGTGTCGTCAGAGGCAAACGGACGTCCCGCCTGCACCCTTGGACGCTACCGCAGCGGCCGTCGATCCCGTAACTCGCACGGTGCCTTGTAACGGACCTGATGCATATCGCACGCGCCTGACGTATCCCCGGGACCGCGCCCGTCACTTGGGGCTATGCTGAAGCAGCCGTGTGATAAGGGGGTGCAACGGCATGGCCGATCCGGAAATCGACAAGCTCACCAAGCGCGCCTCGCAGTTGCGATCGCTTGCTGATGACATTGATTCACTCGTTGATAAGCCCAAGAACCACAGCGCGAACGCGATGAAAAAGTGGGCGGGACCGAACGCCGACAAGGTGCGCGGCGATCTGAGGTCATGGGCCACAAAATGCGCATCAGTGGCGAAAGCCTTGCGAGAAGAAGCACGTCGGTGCGACAAGAGCGTCGAGGACGCGAAAAGCTCGAAGAAGTGAGCCCGGCTCACCGCCGGTCTTACGGGAGAGAATGAGAGACATGCCTTCGTACGACAGCTCCCGGTCCCGTTTCCGCCTGGCCGACCGTCATATCGCCGTCTTCGCCCATCTGCTGGACGGCGAGACGCCGCCGGAGCAGCTCTGGGACTCCCTGGTGGAGCTTCAGCGGATCGGTCTGGTCGGAGAAGAGGGCGAACTCGCCCCTCTTCTCCGCGATCTGCTAGGCGCGCTGGCGAACCCCATGGTCCTGGTCACGGTGGAGATCACGGGCGAGCACGGCACCGTGAACCACGGGATCATCGTCGGCCAGGAGGCGGTCATCGCCCACGACGGGTGGCCCGGCGAGGAGGAGTCCGAGTACGTCCCCATCGAGCCGCACATGCTCGTGTGGGAACTGGCCCGCATGGTCCACCTCCACAGCATCGAGCCCCCGGAGTCCGAGGTCTCCCGCATCGAGACCACCATGGGCGCCCTCGACGCCGCCTTCGCGGCCCTCGACGAGGCCGCCGGCGACGAAACCGCGGCCTCCGAACTGACCCGCAAGGCGTTGGCCGAGGTAGGCGGCCTCAAGGAACCTCAGCTCAGCGAGCTCAGCGAACTCGTCCTTGCCATGAACGCCATGTGGCGCATCACCACGGCCTGGGACGGCAAGCACGAGGACGAGCGGGCCGCGATGGTCAGGGCCCTCGCGGTCTGGGACTGCGGCCCGCGCGGCTGCTGGGTCCGGGAGAAGCCGGAAGAGCCCATCATGGAGGGCCAGGTCGGCCCGGACAGCGAGCTGGTGCTGGTACGGACCCCGTCCCGCGAAATCTGGGAGAAGATCACCGATCTCCTCCCGGACAAGGAAGACCTGATCGACGAGGCGTGACGCGCGGATCGCGGGCGCACTCGCCCCTGAGGCGGGCATTACCGACAGATTGAGAGTATCTTGACGCCGGATTCGAGTTCGACCTGGCCCCGGTGTCCGACGGGTCCCAGCAGGGCTACCGAGGCCGTATCGGTTCGCTCGGCGACGTAGAGGTTCGCTCCGTGATGGCTGATGGGAACAACCCGCACAACGAGACCGTCCTCCGCGTGAAGCATTTCCTGAGACCATCTTCAGCGGTGGTGGATACGGTGGCGTACCGTCCCTGGACGGTGGGTTTCTCAGAATCGACGATGTCGTCATGCGAACCGACTTCCGGGTCACGGGGCTATGTAAGGGATCCCGTCGGCTGGACATCGACCATCGCGGCACCGACGGTTCACCTATACGTCCACCGGCGAATCCAAGGACGCTGAACTTCGCAGAGACGGGGCAGCCGTCACGATCGGCCCCGTTGTACGCAAGCCCGGTATCGAGCGCGTAGGCAGAGCCGAAGGAGACGGGGACGCAGCGGACCTCGCGATCGCCCTCGTGCTCAAGCAGGTCGACACCTCCTGTTTGACGCTCGCTCGTGCGCTCTGGCGCGGCCCGCGAGACTGGCAGAGCGTAACGGACCTTCTGCCAGATGGGCATCAGCTCCTTGTCGAGGACCCCGCGTCGCTCGGGTGAGCGGATGAGATGACCAGGGTCAAAACCAATTCATGGGATTAGCCGCCTTGGCTACGGCCTTGGCGCCGCTCGCTATGCCTGATCCGACCTTCTTGGCGGCATCCCCGGTCCACTCGACGGCCTTCTTCGTTCCCGCCTTGACGTCGTCCCAATGCTCGACGACCTTGGCGCCGACGTAGACCCCGCCGAAGACGACGGCGGCGCCGATGGTGAAGGGATTGGGGGCCACCATCGCGGCGGTCATGGAGGCGTTGAAGCCCACCTCGGCGACATCCGCGACATACCCGGCGCCATTCCTCTTGAACGCGTCGACCGGGTTGCCCTGGGAGATCACATTCGCTGCGCTGAAAGCCGTGGAAGCGACACCGCCGGCAACACCGAGACCGCGAAGAGCGCCCGATACCTTGCCGGCCCCCGCCAGTCCCTTGGTCAGGGCCGCGCCTCGCGACCAGCCGACGGCTCGCCCACGGGTGTAGATATTGCCCGCCACCTTGAACAGGTTGGCGTTGCCGGCGCGCGCCACCGCTTGCCCCGAGTGTGTGAGCCCTCCGTACCGCGCGGCGAGGGTATCCGAACCGACGACGAAGTTGATGACCTTGTTGGCGGTGAGGCCGCGCCAGACGGGAGAGTTCATGAAGGGGAGCCGGCGAGCGGCGTTGAAGCCCGTTCCCGTCCAGTCGCCGACAACGCCGCTGGTGCCGGGGACCCTGCCCTGGGCCCACTGGCTCAGCTTCGACGGGAACCAGCTGCCGGGCGCGCCAAGCGAGCGGAGCTTGGGGGTCCACTTGATCAGGCCATTGCCGGCCTTCTGGATGAGGCCGCTGCGGGAACCCCGCAGCGCCACGCCCAGGCGGGTCTTCCAGGTCCTGAGCGCACCGTTCTTGAGCGAGTTACCGAGCAGCACCTTGGTCAGCACGGTGCCTTGAATGGTGACCGTCGCGCTGGTGCCATTCACCGATGTCCAGTCGCCGTAGAGCCCGATCATGGTCTGGATGGTCTGCTCATGGGGCTGGAGGCCGGGGATCTTGGCAATCGCGTGGGCCTTCATACGGTCGAGCCAGTCGCTCAGCGACTCGTTCGACTTGCGCTGGAAGACATCAGCCTGCGGGGAATCATTGGCGGCGACGGAGTTGGCAAGGAGCAGCGCGTCGGGTGTGAGGCCTTCGCCCTTGTATTTCTTGATGTCTTCCGCGGTGAAGCCGGCCCACTTCAGACCGGCTTCGGGGTCGCCATCCTCAAGCCGGGCGATAGCGGCCCGTTTCCGAAGGTCTGGGGCCGTATCGGTCACCCACGAGGACAAAGGTTTGAGCGTCGCCAGCTTTCCGCTCGCGTCGAGGGACGATGCCCGGGTGAATGCCTCCCTGAGCTTGTCCGCCACTCCACCCTTGCCGTCGATGAGCTTGGCGAGTTGCTCCAAATCGCCTGGGTTGACGTTGCGCACGCTGACCCCCGTTTCTGGCGTCCGTGACCGCCCTGTGCGTGTTACCTGTCGTCAGCGGGGTCATGATAGGGCGGATCCGCGCCCGAGCCATCTTCTGTGGCTGAGCTGTAGCAAGACGGGATCCAGCCGTCCTTCAGGGGCTGGTCAGCGGTCCCCGAGAAGGACAAAGGCGAAGGCGAGACGACGGTCCAGCCAATCTGCTGTGATGGTGCACATCTTGCCCTGAGAAGTCATAACCAACTCCCCGCCGGCTCTCCATTCGAGTGTCCGGGCCTTCCGCTCCGCCTGATCGCCGCTGTCGGCATCCAAGGAGGCCAGGGAGTCCATGAGCCCCGAGATGAACTTGCCTGCCCCGCGCCCCGCGATCTCCTTGGCATCCCCGCTGGCCCACTGATTGCGGCCCACGATCTCCGGGTGCCCTGGCTGATCGATGCGCCAGGTGTGCTTGAACATCCGCTTCGATGGGGCAATGCGGTGGATTGTGCCGATGATTTCGCCCTTGCCGTCCCGCACATGGTGACGGCGGTCTCTGTCGGCGTCTTGCCCAGCGCCCTCGTCGTCCTTCGCATCCTCGACGCCCTCGGTGTCGACGTAGCAGAGCAGCCGCTGGGCTTCCTCGTCCTCATAGAGGCGGGGACCGGAAATACCAGGAGGAGCCGGCACGGAAGGGGGTGCACAGTACGCACACGGCGCATATACCCGCGATCCGCCTCCCCCTTTCGGAACACGAACGGCCCGAACCCCGCGGACGGCACGCTTGCGCTTCGGCGTGGCGGGGCGCTCCACACCTCCAACGGTGAACTCCCGTACCCCCACCCAATCAACGGCGGCCACCGGAGGCTCCTGCCTCGCCTTGTCCTTGCCGAACGCCACTGCAATCTCCTTGCCGGTCTGGTCGAGCGCGACAGCTTGACCGTAGCGTTCTGGGCCACCGGCGTGGCGGGCTGCCCTGCTGTCCGGAGGGTGGCTTGGGCGCCCCATCGGTGTACCGCCTGTCACCACCAGCTTCTCGGGTCGAGGTTTTTGGCGGCGTTCTTGGCTGTGTTGATCGCGCTGGACCCGTATTCCTTAGCCTTGTCGCCGACCCATTTTACGGCCTTCCCGGGGGCCTTCTTGACGCAATGCCGCTAAGTTAACTGCTCCTGACGTACGCCTGTTGGCGAGGTGGGTGGGGTCGGCTCGCTATGGTGCGGGCCATGGTGCGTGCGGGGCAGGTCAGCGGGGATGAGTCGTCGGGCGGGCGGCTGACGGACCACATCGAGTTGGGTGTTCTCGCCCGTACCTTTCCCCGGGATCTGCTGGAAGAGGTCCTGGATGTCACGGGGCGGCGGGAGAAGCGGGTGCGGCGGCTTCCCACGCATGTGATGACCCGTTACGTGATCGCGCAGGGTCTGTTCTTCGGGAGCGGGTCGGAGGAGGTCATGCGCCAACTGGTAGGTTCCCTGCGGCATCTGGGCTCGTGGAGTGATGACTGGCAGGTGCCCAGCACTTCGGCGATCGCGCAGGCCCGGGCCCGGCTGGGGGCCGAGCCGTTGCGGGAGTTGTTCCGGCGCGCGGCGGTCCCGGCGGCCGGATACGGCACCAAGGGCGCGTGGCTGGCCGGTCTGCGGCTGATGTCAGTCGACGGAACCTGCTTGGACGCGGCGGACACCGAAGCCAACGTGGCCGCGTTCGGGCGGATGAGCACCGGGCCGAAGGCCTCGGCTTTTCCCAAGGTGCACCTGGTCACCTTGTCCGAGTGCGGCACTCACGCCGTGGTCGCGGCGGAGGTCGGCGGCTGCCGGACCGGGGAGCGCACGCTGGCGGCCGGCCTGCTGGACGCTTTGGAGCCGGACATGCTGCTGCTGGCCGATGCAGGGTTCTACAGCTGGCAGCTGTGGCACGACGCCGCCGCCACCGGCGCCGCCCTGATGTGGAGGATCGGCGCCAGCGTGAGTCTGCCCGTCGTCCGCGCCCTGCCTGACGGTTCCTACCTGGGTCTGCTCTTCGACCCGTCGGTCAAGACCGCGCGCCGTCAGGTACTCGGGACCTGTCCCCGATATCCGTCTGCGGGAGCGGCCTCGCACCCGCACCACTGGGGTGCGGCCTCGCTGTGACCAGGTCCTCGCCTGCGGCGGCGTCATGGAGAAGCCGGCTTCGTCGCTGAGTAGGCCCGGGGCGCGGTGCCGGGATTGCTCCCGGTCCGTTTCCCCGGACCTCTCGCC
>NZ_JBEXFG010000026.1:0-102959 GCF_040606675.1 Streptomyces sp. NPDC005393
GTCGGGGCCGTAGCCGACCTGCATCGCCGCGTGGCTGACGCCCTCGCCCTGTCCCCAGTCGTAGAAGAGCACGTCCCCGGTCTTCTGGCTGTCGGGCGTCCAGTAGTCGGTCGACGAACCGGGGGCGCTGCCACCGGCTTTGCCGCCCGGCTGGTCGGCCAGCAGGAAGCGGTAGAAGCCGTCGGCCGCCCCCCAGGAGTTGGACCACCTGAAGTCGTCGTTGGTGGATCCGCTGCCGCGGATCCACCAGACCTTGTCGCTGGAGGCGTTGGTGTTGGCTCCGCGGAACGGATAACCGCCACCCACATGGGCGGACTGGGACACGAAGTTGGTGCAGTCCGCGCCGAACACCGGGAAGGCCGGCTTGTTCGGCTGGAGCGCGTACTGATCCGCGTACGCCGCGGCGCGGCTGCCCGAGTAGGCCATGGCGGGGCTCACGGTCGCGGATGTGATCGCCGCCATCAACGGGGCGGTCAGCGCGGCTAATAGGCGGCGCTTGGAGCTGAAAAGGGGCAAGGCAGGCTCTCCCATCGTGAGGTGCATCACCATGCACCTGACACCGCCGCGAGCCTATCGTGAAGGAGTCGTGAATAAAAATGCTGATCTTGTGAGCGACATGCCCGGTTCATGAAATCGGCCGGGGGCGCCGCCGCTGACGTGCGCGACGGTGCCACCGGCCGGCGCGGCGGGACGGTGGTGCGGTCAGATCGTGGCGGTGTCGCGCAGTACTGCTCCAGCCCCCTGGCGCAGTACTCGCACGCACGGCACGAGTCGACGAAGCACCCCGCGCCCATCCGGTCGCCCTGCCGCAAACTCCTCGTTGACCTGTGCGAATACCCCGCCTTCCTCAGCGGAGTGTGCCAAAGAACTCACGGATGTCGGCGGCGACGCGATCGGGTAGCTCCATGGCCACGAAGTGGTGGCCGGACGGGTTGTCGAGCGGCCAGTGGGTGATGGTGGCGTGGCGTTCGGCGAGCCGGCGGATTCCGGGCGGGCCGCTGTAAACGCCGGTCGGCGCCGCGCGTTGGCCCTCGGGCCAGGCGAAGCCGGCGGAGTCGTACATGGGCCAGGAGGAGGTTCCCAGTGTTCCGGTGAGCCAGTAGAGGGTGAGATTGGTGAGGAGCAGATCGCGGTCGATCAGCTGCTCCGGGAGTTTCGTGGCGGCGGTGAACTCCTTGAACTTCTGTGTCATCCAGGCCAGCGCCGCGACCGGGGAGTCGTGCCATCCGTAGGCGAAGGTCTGCGGCGCGGCGCGGAGCAGGGTGTGGTGGTCCACCCCGTTCATCCAGTCCTCCTCCTGGAGCGCCGCGAAGGCCGTTCGCTCCTCGTCGGTCAGCTCGGGGAAGTCGGCCTCCGTGGGGAAGCCGAGGCCGCTGATGGCGTAGACGCCGATCACCTGGTCCGGGGCGGTCTTGGCCACTTCCGGGGCGACATACGCGCCGAGGTCGCCGCCCTGGGTGCCGTAGCGGTCGTAGCCGAGGCGCTGCATCAGCTCGGCCCAGATCCGCGCCACGCGCGCCATGTTCCAGCCCGTCTCGCGGGGCGGTGCGGAGAAGCCGAAGCCGGGGACCGAGGGGATGACGACATGGAAGGCCTGGGCGGGATCGCCGCCGTGTGCGCGGGGGTCGGTGAGGTGGCCGATGAGATCGGTGAACTCGACGAAGGAGTTGGGCCAGCCGTGGGTGAGGAGGAGCGGCAGGGCGTCGGGCTCGGCCGAGCGCACATGGAGGAAGTGGATGTCCTGGCCGTCGATCTCGGTCATGAACTGCGGAAACTCATTCAGCCGCGCCTCGTGGCGGCGCCACTCGTAGCCCTCGCGCCAGTAGTCGGCCAACTCCTTGAGATAGGCGACGGGCACGCCACGGCTCCACCCCTCGCCGGGCAGCTCCCGGGGCCAACGGGTGTGTGCCAGACGGTCGTTGAGGTCGTCCAGATCGGCCTGGGGGATGTCGATGCGGAAGGGACGGATCTCAGGGCTCATGCCGGTTCTCCTCCGGGGGAGTTGTCGCGATGTGTGCCAACGGTAGAGGCCGTCTAGGTCAGGTTCTGGCCTAGATGACCTGCTCGTCCTCGCTCTTCGGGGCGCTGTTCCTCGGCACGTACTTCATGCAGGACGTCCCCGGGCTGGACCCGGCTCCAGAGCGGTCTGAGGGGGCTGCCGCTCGCCATGATGATGGTGCTCGGCGCACCGGCGGCCGCGGTGCTGAAGCGCCGGGCCCCGCCGGACGGCGGTGGCGGGGATGGTGCTCGTCGCCCTCGGCATCCTGCTGATGTCCCGTCTCGACCTGGGGTCGGGCGCCGAGGCGACCGGTGGTTGCTTCCTGGTGCTGGGCGCCGGTTTCGCCGCGGTGATGGTCACCGCGACGGCCGTCATCGTGCACCAGGCGTCCGTGGACACCGCGGGAGTGGCCGGCGGACTCCAGCAGACCGCGATGAACATCGGCCCGACGCTCGGCGTCGCCTCGGCCACCACCCTGATGACCCCCGCCGCGCCGGACGCCGCCACCGGCCGTCCGCCCGGGGACGGGCCACGCTGGAACGGCGGCGCCTTCCTCTCCGCGATGGGACCCACGCTGTCCGCCCTCGCGGCCCTGGCCGCGCTCGGCGCGCTGCTGGCCACCCGGCTGCCCGGCCGCGCCGTCGAGACACCCGCACCGCCGCCTCCGGGAGCCGGTGGCGGCGTGCGCGTGCGCTGGCCCCGTCGGCCGTCAGCCGAGGTCGACGAGGAGGTCGCCGCCCTCCACCTGCTGAATCGCGTTGATGGAGACCCGGGACACCGTTCCGCTCTTCGGCGCGGCGATGGTGGCTTCCATCTTCATCGCCTCGATCGTCGCCACGGTGGCGCCCGCCTCGACCTGGTCGCCCTCGGTGACCGCGAGTGTCACCACACCCGCGAACGGCGCGGCGACATGGCCGGGATTGGTCCGGTCGGCCTTCTCCGTCACCGGCACGTCGGACGCCGCCGAGTGGTCCCGCACCTGGATCGGGCGCAGTTGGCCGTTGAGCGCGGACATCACCGTGCGCATACCGCGCTCGTCGGCGTCGCCGATGGCCTCCAGCTCGATCAGCAGCCGGACACCGGGCTCAAGGTCGACGGTGTACTCCTGGCGGGGACGCAGTCCGTAGAAGAACGCCTTGCTGTCGAGCACACTGGTGTCGCCGTGCGCCTGCCGATGGGTGTCGAACTCCATGGTCGGACCGGGGAACAGCAGCCGGTTGAGCGTCGCCCGCGGGTCCTTCTCCAGCAGTTCACGGTCCTCGGCGGACAGCTCCCGCGCCACCGGCTTGGGCGCGGCGCGGCCCTCCAGCGCCTTGCTGCGGAAGGGCTCGGGCCATCCGCCCGGTGGGTTGCCCAACTCGCCGCGGAGGAAGCCGATGACCGAGTCCGGAATGTCGAACCGGTTCGGCTCCGCCTCGAAGTCCTCGGGCGACACCCCCGCCCCGACCAGATGCAGCGCGAGGTCGCCGACCACCTTCGACGACGGGGTGACCTTCACCAGATGGCCGAGGATCCGGTCAGCGGCGGTGTACGTTGCCTCGATCTCCTCGAAGCGGTCGCCGAGCCCGAGCGCGATGGCCTGGGTGCGCAGATTGGACAGCTGTCCGCCGGGGATCTCATGGTGGTACACGCGCCCCGTCGGCGAGGCCAGGCCCGCCTCGAACGGTGCGTAGACCTTGCGTACGGCCTCCCAGTACGGCTCCAGACCGCCGATCGCTTCAAGGCTCAGCCCGGTCGGGCGCTCGGAGTGGTCCGTGGCGGCCACGATCGCTGACAGCGACGGCTGCGAGGTGGTGCCCGCCATGGAGGCCACCGCCCCGTCCACCGCGTCCGCGCCCGCCTGGATCGCCGCCAGATAGGTGGCGAGCTGACCGCCCGCGGTGTCATGGGTGTGAATGTGCACCGGCAGGTCGAACTCCCTGCGCAGCGCGGACACGAGCTTCGCCGCCGCCGGGGCGCGCAGCAGCCCCGCCATGTCCTTGATGGCCAGCACATGCGCGCCCGCGGCCACGATCTGCTCGGCCAGCCGGAGGTAGTAGTCCAGGGTGTAGAGCTTCTCCGACGGATCGGACAGATCGGAGGTGTAGCAGAGCGCGACCTCGGCGATCGCGGATCCCGTCTCCCGCACCGCGTCGATGGCGGGCCGCATCTGCCCGACGTCGTTGAGCGCGTCGAAGATCCGGAAGATATCGATACCGGTGGCCGTGGCCTCGTGGACGAAGGCGGTGGTCACCTCGGTCGGGTACGGGGTGTAGCCCACGGTGTTGCGGCCGCGCAGCAGCATCTGCAGACAGATGTTGGGTACGGCTTCGCGCAGCTTGGCCAGGCGTTCCCAGGGGTCCTCGGCGAGGAAGCGCAGCGCCACGTCGTAGGTGGCGCCGCCCCAGCACTCCAGGGACAGCAGCTGTGGCACGGTCTGCGCCACCACCGGGGCCACGGCCAGCAGATCCTTCGTACGGACCCGGGTGGCGAGCAGCGACTGATGCGCGTCCCGGAAGGTGGTGTCGGTGACACCGATCGTCGGCGACTCACGCAGCCATCGGGCGAAACCGTCCGGACCGAGTTCGGTGAGCCGCTGCTTGGAGCCGGCGGGCGGCTCGGTGTCGGGCACCCGCGGCAGCTTGGTGGTCGCGTCGATCAGGCGCGGGCGTTCGCCGTTGGGCTTGTTCACCGTGACATCGGCGAGATAGGTGAGCAGCTTGGTGCCGCGGTCGGCGGAGTGACGTGAGGTCAGCAGATGCGGCCGCTGCTCGATGAAGGACGTGGTGACCTGCCCGGCCCGGAAGTCCGGATCGTCCAACACGGCTTGCAGAAACGGGATGTTCGTGGCCACACCGCGGATCCGGAACTCGGCCACGGCGCGCCGGGCGCGGCCGATCGCGGTGGTGAAGTCCCGGCCCCGGCAGGTCAGCTTGACCAGCATCGAGTCGAAGTGTGCGCTGATCTCCGTACCGGCGTGGGCGGTGCCGCCGTCGAGACGGATCCCCGAGCCGCCCGGTGAGCGATAGGCGCTGATCATGCCGGTGTCCGGGCGGAAGCCGTTGGCCGGGTCCTCGGTGGTGATCCGGCACTGGAGCGCGGCGCCGCGCAGATAGACGGTGTCCTGGGAGAGACCGAGGTCGGAGAGGGTCTCACCGCTCGCGATCCGCAGCTGTGCCTGGACCAGATCGACGTCCGTGATCTCCTCGGTCACGGTGTGCTCGACCTGGATGCGCGGGTTCATCTCGATGAACACATGGCGGCCGTCGCGATCGAGCAGGAATTCCACCGTGCCCGCGTTGCGATAGCCGATCTCACGGGCGAACTTCACCGCGTCCGAGCAGATCCGCTCCCGCAACTCCGGGTCGAGGTTGGGTGCGGGCGCCAGCTCGATGACCTTCTGGTGGCGGCGCTGCAGCGAACAGTCCCGCTCGAACAGATGGATGACGTCGCCCTGGCCGTCGGCCAGGATCTGCACCTCGATATGGCGGGGCTCGACGACGGCCTTCTCCAGGAACACCGTCGGATCGCCGAACGCGGACTCGGCCTCGCGCGCCGCCGCCTCGATCGACTCGCGCAGCACCTCCCGGTCCTCGACCCTGCGCATCCCGCGCCCGCCGCCACCCGCGACCGCCTTGACGAACACCGGGAAGCCGAGCTCGTCCGCGGCCCGGACCAGCTCGTCCACGTCGGTGGACGGCTCGGAGGAACCGAGCACCGGGACCCCGGCCGCACGGGCCGCGGCCACCGCGCGCGCCTTGTTCCCGGTCAACTCCAGCGTCTCCGCTCCGGGCCCGACGAAGGTGATCCCCGCCTCCTCGCACGCGCGCGCGAGGTCGGGGTTCTCGGACAGGAACCCGTATCCGGGGTAGACCGCGTCCGCACCCGCCATGCGCGCCGCGCGGACGATCTCCTCGACGGAGAGATAGGCCCGCACCGGGTGCCCCGCCTCCCCGATCTCGTACGCCTCGTCCGCCTTCAGCCGGTGCAACGAGTTGCGATCCTCGTGCGGGAACACGGCGACGGTTCTCGCGCCCAGCTCATAGCCGGCACGGAAGGCGCGAATAGCGATCTCTCCACGGTTGGCGACCAGCACCTTGCGGAACATGCCTGATCCCTTCTACTGCCAGGTACGACACAAGTGTGTCGGCGACACTACTTGCCGCGTACCGCACAGGGCGCCCCTGTGTGATCCAGTTCTCGCGGGCGGACCACGGAGTGGGCATCGTGTCATGACCGCGTCACCCAGGAGCGGCCCCAGCCAGGCAGCTCGGACGCTCAGCGCGAGATCCCCGGCGTCGGCACCGCCCGGCGCCGCCGCTGTCCGTACGCGACCGGGACCACGGCCAGCAGAGGCCCCCACAGCAGCAGGGGGGGGAGCGGTAGGCGGTCCGGGCCACCCGGCTCGCGTGGAGGACGGCCTGCTCGGCCTCCTGGACGGCGCAGTAGCGGGCGCCGAGTCCGAAGCGGGCCATCGCCGAGGCCCGTCCGTAGTCCCACGCCTCCACGCTGCGGACGAACCTCCCCTCCGCCAGCAGCCCGTCCGCGCGGAACCGCGCCTCGTACCGGGCGATCCGGCCGATGAGCCGCTGCACCCCGGTGATCCGGGCCTCGACCTCGGCGATATCGCGGGGCCCGGCCGTGGTGACCCCATCGGGGGTGACCTTGACCTCGGCGGATTCGGCGGCGTTGCGCCGCAGTACGCGCTCGGCCACCGTCCGCCAGTGATCGACCCCGACGGGTCCGGCGAAGTCCAGGGCGAGGGAGCGGCGGCCACCGAGGGCGAATTCCCGGACGCCACTGATCAGCTCGGCGCCGAGCAGCAGTTCCTGGGTGCGTCGCCACTCCTGGCGGTTGGTGCCCCCCACCACTCCTTCAGCCGGCTCTTCTCATGGCTGTAGCCCCTGCCGTGACAGGCCATGGAGTTCCACAGCTCCAGAACCCATCGTCCGCGCCGCGCCCTCAGCCCAGCGCCCGGTCGAGGTTGAACGCCGCACTGATGAGGGCGAGATGGGTGAAGGCCTGGGGGAAGTTGCCGAGCTGTTCGCCGGTGCGGCCGATCTCCTCCGCGTACAGCCCGACATGGTTGGCATACGTCAGCATCTTCTCGAAGGCCAGCCGGGCATCGTCCACGCGGCCGGCCCGGGCCAGCGCCTCCACATACCAGAACGAGCAGATGGAGAAGGTGCCCTCCTCGCCGCGCAGCCCGTCCGGGCTCACCCGGGGGTCATAGCGGTAGACCAGGGAGTCGGACACCAGCTCCTCGCCCAGCGCGTCCAGGGTGGACAGCCACTTCGGATCGGTGGGCGAGATGAACTTGGCCAGCGGCATCATCAGGACGGAGGCGTCGAGCACGTCCTCGCCCTCGCGCTGGACGAAGGCGCGCCGCTCCGGGGACCAGCCACGCTCCATGATCCGGCGGTAGATCGTGTCGCGGGCGTGTGCCCAGCGGGGCATGTCCGAGGGCAGACCGCGGCGGGTGGCGATCCGCATCGCCCGCTCGATCGCGACCCAGCACATCAGCTGCGAGTACAGAAAGCGCTGGGGGCCGGCGCGCGTCTCCCAGATGCTCATGTCCGGCCGGTCCCAGTTGTCGCAGACCCAGCCGACCAGATCGCACAGGGTGTCCCAGTGCTCGCTGGCCAGTGGCTGCCCCCACTTGTCGTAGAGGTAGAGGGAGTCCACCAGCGCTCCGTAGATGTCCAGTTGGAGCTGGGTGACGGCCGCGTTGCCGATCCGGACCGGGGACGAGCCCAAATGGCCCTCCAGATGAGGGAGTTCCTGCTCGGTGAGTTCGCTGCGGCCGTCGATGCCGTACATGATCTGCAGGGGGCCGCTGGGGCCGTCCCCCAGGCGGATGTCCTCGGACAGGAAGCGCACGAAGGCCTCGGCCTCCTGGGTGAAGCCGAGCCTCAGCAGCGCGTAGATGCAGAACGCGGCGTCGCGGATCCATACGTGCCGGTAGTCCCAGTTGCGCTCGCCGCCGATCCGCTCGGGCAGGCTGGTCGTCGGGGCCGCCACGATGGCGCCGGTCGGCGCGTAGGTGAGGAGCTTGAGGGTGAGCGCCGAGCGGTGCACCATCTCCCGCCAGCGTCCGCGGTAGCGGGACTGGGAGATCCAGCGGCGCCAGTACCGCACGGTGGCGTCGAACAGCTCCTCCGCCTCCGCCAACGGACAGGTCCGCGGCCGCACCGTGCCGCCGATCCGGTCGAGTGCGAAGACCGCGGCCTCGCCCTCGACCAGCTTGAACGTGGACACCGCGTCCTGCCCGTCGGTCTCGACCGTGACGCTGGACGTCAGCGCGAGGGAGAGATCGGGCGAGTCGAAGACCGTATGATCCTGCTGGACGCTCACCGTATGCGACTGCCGGCCGTAGTCGAACCGGGGCGCGATCCGCGCGGTGAACGGCAGCGAGCCGCGCACGCACAGCACCCGGCGGATCAGCCGGTGCCGGTCCGCCTCCCGCGAGTCGTCCACGATCGGCATGAAGTCCTGGACCTCGCCGACCCCGTCGTCCGCGAAGAACCGGGTGATGAGGATATTGGTGTCGGGGAAGTAGAACTGCTTCGTCCGGGCGGGCACATCCGCGGCCAGCTCGAACGCCCCGCCGCGGTCGGCGTCCAGGATCGATGCGAAGACGCTGGGGGCGTCGAAGCGGGCACAGCAGTACCAGTCGATGGTCCCGTTCGTGCCGACGAGCGCGGCGGTCCGCAGATCGCCGATCAGTCCGTGCTCGGCGATCGGCAGATAGCGGGGCGCGTCCCCCTTACAGGGGCGCAGGCTCTCGGCGGCGGTCATCGGACCTCCCGCGCTGAGGGGGCAGGAGCTCTGGATTCAGGATACGACTGACCGGCTCGGGGGACGAATGCCGTGCGCGCCCGGCCGCCGGTCACCCGTTCCTGAGCCGGGGCCGGTCCGGCGCGGCGCCCGGTCCGGCAGCTCGCTCAGCCGGTCGTCGGAGAGCGGCTTGCGCACCTGGCGGTGTTGCCGCAGTACGTCGCCGAGCGTCACGCCCCGCAGCGGCTCCCGCTCGGCGTGCCAGACGTCCGCCGAGCGCCGCCGAGGCCAGGTCGGCGAGCGGGGTCCGCAGCGTATGCCACGGCAGAGCGGGCACGGCGGGCCCCAGCTCCTCGGCAAAGGGCCCGGTCGGCGCCTCCGCGGAGTCGGGCGCCACCGGCTCGGGGGCGTGGGCCGGACATCGGCGAGGGTTCCGGCGGCGCCCCCGGGCCGCACCCGCGAACCGCCGTCGCGCAGCCGCGCCGGCCGCTCGGCGGCGTCGAGCACGAGCGCCGCCGGCCCGCCGCCATCCCGGTGCTCCGCCCTGAGGCGCCGAGCGCCGCGGCCGTACAGTCCGGATCGGCGGGCGTGACCGCGAGCCCCCGGCCGGCGACCAGGACCCGCTTTTTGACGCGTGCATTTAAACGCAGTGGTCGATGAGGAATTCACGCTTTCCGGGGTGCCGCTCCGATGAGCGAGGCAATCCCGTTCACGGTCAACTGTCATATGCGGCACGGGGGACCGCCAGCCAGGAGGCGACGGCCGCGGCGATCGGCTGACCGGTTTCCAGTTCAACGAAGCCGAACTGGCCGCCCTGATTGCACTCCAGAAACCACCAGACCCCGTCGGCGTCCTCGGCGAAGTCGAAGGCCCCGTAGGCGAGACCGGTGAGGGCCATGTACTCAAGGACGGCCCGTGCGATGCGACCGGGCACCTCCAAGGCCTCCCAGTGAAAGCCGTGGTAGCCGAAGCGCCCGTCCACCTGACCGGAGGCGGCGATCTTCCGTGCGGCGAACAACTCCGTACCCACACAGATGAGCCGGATGTCAGCTCGCTTGGGAATGTAGCGCTGGAGAAGGGTGGCACCGGCCGCGACATCGGAGAAATCCGTGTCGGGGCCGATGCGGGTGGTGGGCAGCGCGACCGGGGGATCGATGGCCGGCGGACCGGAGGCGGATTTCACCACGATGTCCCCGAGTCGGGCCGCGAACTCATGTGCCGCACGGGGATAGGTGGTGACGAGGGTCGGGGGAACGGCGAAACCGCTGCGCTGGGCGATCCGTAATTGAAACGGTTTGTGACGAGCCGGGTCGGCGGCACCGGGATGGTTCATCCAGCGTGCCGCCGTGGAGTACAGCATCCCGTACAGGGCCTGGCCGCACTCGGCCGTCAGCCACTCCGACGGCTCCGCCGCATGCGCCGCCGGCTTGCCGGGTCTGCGCACCCAGATGGACCGAAGTCCATGGATGCTGACGAGGCGTCCCTCGGTCGACAGATAGCCGGTGAAGTCACCGCGGTCGAATTCCGTCGACAGGGCGGCCTGATCCGGAAGGTCGGCCGGATCGAAGCGCACCAAAGGGACGCCTTGTTGACGTAGCTCGGCTACCACCAAGTCCGCCGTTACGTCCTCGCGGCAGGTCAGGATGAGTACGGTCATGGACGTGCGGTCGGTCAGTCGTCGAAGTGCGTCTTGGAGCCGGCCGTCGATGTGGTCGTACCGGTGGCGAGGAGCACCGCCCGGTCGGCGATGGCGGGGCGTCCGTCGGAGAGGACATTCAACTGCAGGGCGGCGTTATACGTGTAGGGAACGCTGACCGGCGACTCTTCCACCGGGATTGCGTGGTTCAGTACGAAGGGCTGCATGAGTGACCTCTTGGGGGGCTCCATAAATTCTTCTCTCCATCACGCAACAGTACGTACTATAAATGTTAGAGACTCACTATCTGCGGTGTCTGTGTTGATATGAAGTGCGTCACACGAACGATCCGACGTCGACGGAGTGCGTCGGCAGAGTGGGCGAACGCCAACATATGAGCGAGGTAAAGGTGATCGTACATTCGGCGGCCATCCAGGGGGCCGGGCGCGCGGCTCATCGACCCCGACCCCGCATCGATGAGCCCCGCGCGTACCGCCGCGGTGAGGGCCGCCGCGCCCGGAGTGCCGGCGGCTCCGACAGGGGCCGCTACGACCCGTCGTCCGGACGGTGGGTGACGCGGATTTTGGACTGGCCGTGCGGCAGTTCCTCCCAGTCCGCCATGAACCGGGCCGCGAGGCCGTGCTTCTCCGCCAGGGCGATGAGCGTCTCGGTGCGGTAGTAGAAGTCCTCCCGCAGCACCTGGTGCTCGGCGCCCTCCGTGCGGTCGAAGGTGAAGTCGAACCAGCCGTCCGGCGCCAGGATGCGGCCGACATGGGCCAGGCACTCCTCGATGACCGGCAGCGGAGAGTGCGAGAAGACGCTGTGCGCGTGCACCACGTCGAAATGCGCGTCGGGCAGGAACCGCAGCGTCAGATCGCGGACCGGGGTCAGCGTGGGAAGGCGGTCCTGCAGCCCCTGGCGCACCAGTGTGTCCTGCGCGGCGGCGAGGATCTCGGGCGAGATGTCGATGCCGTAGTAGTTCCCCGGCTCGAGATGGCCGATGAACCGCCAGCCCGCCCGCAGATTGCCGCATCCGATCTCCAGCATCCGGTGCTCCGGCCGCAGGCCATGGCCGAGGAGATAGTCGAACTGCATCGCGCCCAGCGCCAGCCAGCGCTCGCGGCTGGGACTGCCGACCGCCGCGTCCGGGCTGCTGCGGGTGTCGGACCGCATCACCGCGCGGTAGTAGGAGATGTGATCCGGCCGGCGGTAGCGCAGCCAGGCGTCCCGGGCGGCACGGACCAGATGGCGCGGTACCCGGTCGGGGTGGCGCAGGGCGTAGGCGACGCGGTGGCCGAAGGCGGCGCGGTTGACGGTGACGTTCCTGACGGGCATGCGGAATTCTCTCTTGTCGTGGTGCGGACGCGGCTCTGGCTCACCGCGCGGCGGGTCGGTACCAGCCTCTGCGGGGAAGCGGGAGCCGGCCGTCGGCGAACCGGCCCCGGTGCGGAGGGGGTCCGGGTGACGCGGGCATCAACCGATCGGATGATGCGGCGCCCCGCCCGGCCCGTTAGGACTGACGGAAGGAGAAAACCGGAAGAGACGAGGAGGGGCCGGCGGTGCGATCAGCGGTCACGGCGGTCGGGGAGCCCGGACGGGACGATCCGGACGGGCGGTGGCTGACGGCGGTCCTGCACATCGCGTTCTTCCTGCTACTGGGGTCCTCGCTGGCCCGCTATCTGATCCGGGACACGGGCGGTGCGCCGACCGGCTGGGTCGTCGCCCTGTTCGCGGCCTTCGGGGCGCTCTATCCGCTCGGCCGGCGGCTGGCCCCCGCACCGCGCCCCGGTGCCCGGGTCCCCGCCCGCTGTCTGGCCTGGCTGGGCGCGGTGCTGGCCGCCTGGGGCGGGCTGCTCGTCCTCGCGCCGAGCGCCGCATGGTGCGCCATGCCGCTCTTCTTCACCGGTCTGCACACCCTGTCCACCCGGACCGCGGTGCCGCTGGCCGCCGGGCTCACTGCGCTGGTCGTCGCCTCCAAACTGCGGTTCATGCACGACGGGTTCGACCCCAACGCGGTGATCGCCCCGCCGGCCATCGCCGCGGTCGCCTCCGCCGTCCTGATCCATCTGCGGCGCCAGTCGGCCCGGCAGCGCGTCCTGATCGACGATCTGGTCCGTACCCGCCGCGATCTGGCCGCCACCGAGCGGCGGGCGGGGATCCTGGCGGAGCGCCAGCGGCTGTCCACCGAGATCCATGACACCCTCGCGCAGGGCCTGTCCAGCCAGCGGATGCTGCTGCAGGCCGCCGACCGCACCTGGGACACGGACCCGCGGGCGGCCCGCGGGCATATGCGCGACGCGGCCGAGATCGCCTCCCGCAGCCTCGCCGAGGCCCGTCGGTTCGTCCACGATCTGGCCCCGGCCGAGCTCGCCGAGTCCTCCCTCGCCCAGGCGCTGAGCGCGCTCGCTCAGCGCGAGAGCGGCGCGGGGCCGGCGGTGGACTTCCGGCTCGACGGCTCCCTCGGCCCGCTGCCGGAGCGGGTGGAGGCGGCGCTGCTGCGCATCGCCCAGGGCGCCCTGGCCAATGTGCGCGAGCACGCCGGGGCGACGCGGGCCGCGCTCACCCTGACCTGCATGGGCGACCAGATCTGCCTGGACATCGCCGATGACGGCCGAGGCTTCGACGCGGACGCCGTCCCGGCTCCCGGAGCGGACCGGACGCGCGGCCACGGGCTGCCGGCCATGCGGGTCCGGACGCGGCAGTTGGGCGGCACGCTCACCGTCGAGTCCGCGCCGGGGGAGGGGACCGTCGTGTCGGCGGCGATGCCCTTGGACGCCGTCGCCCCCCTCGCCCCGCTCGTCCCCGAGAGCACTGTGGAGGCCGCGTCATGAGCCCGTCCCCGTCCCCGTCCGCCCCCGCCATCCGGCTGCTGCTCTGCGACGACCACGCCGTGGTGCGTGCCGGGCTGCGTGCGCTGCTGGCCAGCACCGACGGCATCGAGGTGGTCGGCGAGGCGGGCAGCGGCGAGGAGGCCCTCGCCATGGCCGCCCGGCTCCGGCCCGATGTGGTGCTGATGGACCTGCAGCTCGGGGACGGTATGGACGGGGTGACGGCTACGCGGCGGCTGGTCTCCGGCGACGGCGACGGCGGCGGCGACGGCGGCGGCGCCGGCACCGCGGCGCCGGGGACGGGGACGGCGGGCGCCCGCGGACCACGCGTCCTGGTGCTCACCATGTTCGACACCGACGCGGACATCACCCGTGCCATCGAGGCCGGTGCCACCGGCTATCTGCTCAAGGCCGAGCGGCCGGAGGAGCTGTTCACGGCGATCCGGAACGCCGCCTCCGGCCGTACCGCGCTGTCGGCACCGGTCGCCGACCGGGTGCTGGCCCGGATGCGCAGCCCGCGCCCGGGCCTGTCCGAGCGGGAACGCGACATCCTCCGGCAGCTGGCGCGCGGCCTGGGCAACCGGGAGATCGCCCGGGCCCTGTTCATCAGCGAGGCCACCGTCAAGACCCACCTGGGGCGGATCTACGGCAAGTTGGGGGTCGAGACCCGGGCCGGGGCGGTGGCGGTCGCCACGGAGCGCCGGCTGCTGCCGTGACGGTGTCAGATCGCGGGCAGGCCGGGCAGCGGCGGCCGGTCCTGTTCGGGCAGGACGAGGGTGCGGGTCGGCAGGGGGATCTCGATGCCCTCGGCTCGGAAGCGGCGGTGCAGCTCCTTCATGAACTCATGCTTGATGAGGTACTGGTCGCTGAACTCCAGGGCCCGCAGGAACACCGAGAAGTCGATGCCGGACTCCCCGAAGGTGTGGAAGCGGACGGCTGTCTCGTGGTCGATGACACCGCCCTGGACATCGGCCATCACCTTTCCGGCGACCTCGATCGTCACCCGCTCCACATGGTCCAGATCGCTTCCGTAGCCGACGCGCGCCTGCACCATGACCGACATCTGCTGTTGCGGCTGGTGATAGTTGGTCATGATGGTATTGCCGAGCTTGGCGTTCGGGATGATGACGAGGTTGTCCGACAGCTGGCGCACCGCCGTATTGCGCCAGTTGATGTCGACCACATACCCCTCCTCACCGCTGCTGAGCCGGATGTAATGGCCGGGCTGCACCGTCTTCGAGGCGAGAATGTGCACGCCCGCGAACAGATTGGCCAAGGTGTCCTGCAGGGCCAGCGCGACCGCCAGACCGCCCACGCCCAGCGCGGTGAGCAGCGGAGCGATCGAGACGCCGAGGGTCTCCAGCAGAATGAGCACGCCCATCGCCAGCACCGCGATCCGCGTGATGTTGACGAATATGGTGGCCGATCCCGCCACTCCGGACCGGGACAGCGCCAGGGACCGCACCACATCGGCCACCACCCGCGCCGCCGTGACCGTGGTGACCAGGATGAGCACGGCGACCAGCGTCTGGTTGACGTCGTGTCCGACCGTGGGGGTCAGCGGCAGCGCGGCAGCCGCGGCCGACGCGCCGGCGGCCATCGCCGCCCACGGGGCCAGCGAGCGCAGCGTGTCGACGATGATGTCGTCGCCGCTCCACCGCGTGCGGCTCGCTCGCTCGCCCAGCCAGCGCAGCGCCACGCGCAGCAGCACACCCCCGGCCGCGCCGCAGATCAGCGCGGCGCCGACGATGATGACGTCATGCAAGGTGAGCGCCCGGTTCACCGGTCACCGCCCCGAGGGCCGGAGAGCGCGTCAGAAACGGACGTGCGGCGCGCCGTCGCCAAGGCGGCGTCCGGTCTGGAGTTGTGTGGGGTCACGTTCTCACCTGTTCGAGCATGGGATGTACGGGCTGCGCCGGGGAACGTGTGTACGGCCCCGGCGTAAGCTGCCATCCTGCCGCATGCGGCGACCGGCTCGTGACGGTGCGGGAGGCTACCCCTCGTAACCGGCCAGCGAGCGCAGCCAGTCCACCAGCAGCCCGTTGACCTCGTCGGCGCGTTCCTGCTGGACCCAGTGGCCGCAGCCGTCGAGGAGATGCGAGGAGACCAGACCGGGCAGGGTGGTGGGGAACGCCTTGATGGCGTCGGACATCCAGGTGGTGGAGGCGTCCAGCGCCCCGCCGATGAAGAGTGAGGGCTGGGTGATCGGCGCCCCGTCCCAGGCGGCGAGATCCTCCCAGTCCCGGTCGACATTGCGGTAGCGGTTCAGACCCCCGGTCAGCCCGGTCCGCTCGAACTCCCCGGCGTAGACATCGAGGTCGGCCTCGCTGAGCCAGGACGGCAGGGCACCGGTGGGGAAACGGTCGCGGAGCATGCCGCCCTCGGGCGCGAAGAACAGGCTGTCCTCGCCGCCCGGGGGCATGGTGTCGGCCGAGAGCCCGGCGTAGAACCCCGCGAGCCAGCCCCGGACATCGGGCTCGATCTCCGCCTCCGCTCGGCCCGGGGTCTGGAAGTAGCCGACGTAGAATTCCTCGGCCCCGCCGATCCGGGCGAAGGCGTCGGTGGGCCGGGGGCCGCCCCGGGGCGCGTACGGGACACTCAGCAGCCCCACGGCGGTGAAGACATCGGGCCTCAGCAGTGCCGAGTTGGCGGCGATGGGCGAGCCCCAGTCATGGCCCACGACGATCGCGGTCTCCTCGCCGAGGGCCCGTACGACCCCGGAGTTGTCGGCGACATGGGCCGTCATCCGGTAGGCGTCCACCGCGCGCGGCGCCGACGACCGGCCGTAGCCGCGTACGTCGAGGGCCACCGCACGGAAGCCCGCGGCGGCGATCGCCGGGAGCTGGCGGCGCCACGAATACCACGACTCGGGAAAGCCGTGGACCAGGAGGACCAGGGGGCCGGTGCCCTGCTCCACCAGATGAATCCGGCCACCGGGGACCCCGACCAGCCGGTGCCGCGCGTCCGGCACCGGCGCGGGCGAAGGGGTGGGCTGCGGCATGCGTCCTCCTCGATACGGCGGGGGCATCGCGATCGGCCCCGCCACGATCATGCGGTCGCCGCCACCTCGGGGCGAGGATTGTTGCCGGTCCGGCAAACCGGCGGACGGCGACGGCCACCGCACCCCGTACCCGCCCCTTTTGTGGTGGAATCATGCGGCATGGGGACTCGTCGGTACGCCATGGACCGCGGATGGCCGTTCCTCGCGGCCGCCTACGCCTTTGTGATCGCCATGTGCGGCACGACACTGCCCACGCCCCTGTACGAGCTCTATCAGCGGCGGTGGGGCTTCTCCTCGTTCACGGTGACGGTGATCTTCGCCGTCTACGCACTGGGGGTCATCGTGGCCCTGCTGCTGTTCGGCCATGTGTCCGACTTCGTCGGCCGACGGCCCGTGCTGCTGGCCGCGCTGGCGCTGACCGCGGCGAGCGCGGTGTGTTTCCTGTATGCCGACGGGCTGCCGCTGCTCTTCACGGGACGTACCCTCTCCGGGCTCTCCGCCGGCCTGGTCACCGGGACCGCCACCGTGGCCGTGATCGAACTGGCGCCCGCGCGGTGGCGCGGTGCCGCCACGCTCGTCGCGACGGTGGCCAACCTGGGTGGCCTCGGCTTGGGACCGCTGCTGACCGGGGTGCTGGCGCAGTACGCGCCGACGCCGCTGCGGCTGGTGTTCCTGGTGGACCTGGCGCTGGTGGCGGTGGCCGCCGCCGGGGTGTTGGCGGTCCCGGAGACCGTACGGGCCACGAGCCGTCCGCCGCTGCGGCCGCAGCGGCTGCGGGTGCCCCGGGAGATGCGCTCGACGTTCGTGGCCGCGGCCATGGCGGGGTTCGCCGGGTTCGCGACGCTGGGGCTGTTCACCTCGGTCACGCCGATCTTCCTGCGCGAGGTGGAGGGGGAGCGGAACCTGGCCGTGGCCGGTGCCGTGGTGTTCTCGGTGTTCGCCATGTCCATCGCCGGGCAGCTGCTGGCGCGGCGGCTGGGCGAGCGGCGGTCGCTGCCCGGGGGATGCGCGGTGCTGGTGGCGGGCATGGCCGCCATCGCGGGCTCGTTGGCCGCGGCGTCGCTGCCCCTGCTGGTGGTGGGAGCGGTGGTGGCGGGGGCCGGACAGGGGCTGTCGTTCCACGCGGCCGTGGCCGTGGTGACCCGGCGGAGCCCGGCCGACCGGCGCGCGGAAGTCACCTCGGCGCTGTTCGTGCTGATGTATCTGGCGATCTCGATCCCCGTGATCGGGGTGGGGGCGCTGTCCGTCGCGGTCGGCCCGCGGTCCGCGGGCCTGATCTTCACCGGCTGTGTGGCGCTGCTCGCGGCGGCCACCCTGCTCCGGCTGCTGCGACCCGCTGCCGGGGCATCCCGTACCCGGTGAACCCATGCCGCCGTGGAGAATCCGGACACGCCCCTGCATGTGCCGGTCGGCGAGGACGCGAAGATGGCGGCGGAGTTCATCGGCAAGGTCAGCTTCGAGGAGTGGCTGCCGCAGTTCGTCCAGCGGGCCGAGGGCATCGCCGGCCCCCGCCCCTGACGGCACACAGCGACGGCACACAGTGCGCGGCCCGGATACGTACCGTACGTATCCGGGCCGCGCCGCATGCCGGCTACGGGCGCCGGGCCTACACGGAGAGCCGGATGAGCTGGGCCGGGCACAAGGTGGCCGCCTGGCGCACGTCCTCGAGCGTGCTCTCGGGCGGCTCCTCCTGGAGCAGGACGACGATGCCGTCCTCGCCCTGGTCGAAGACGTCAGGCGCGAACATCGCACACTGGCCGGCCCCCACACACCTGTTGGAGTCGATGCTGACGCGCATGAAGTCGGTCCTTCGCTCGGTGGGTCGTCGTCACCGTCGTCGTCACCAGGCGACGGGCAGCTCGTAGACGCCGTAGACCATGGCGTCGTCCTTGAACCGCAGCTTCTCCAGCGGGGTGGCGAGCCGCAGGCCGGGGATACGGCGCAGCAGGGTGCCGTAGACGACCTCCAGCTCCACCCGGGCGAGGTTGGCGCCGATGCACTGGTGGATGCCGTAGCCGAAGGCGAGATGGCTACGGGCCTCCTTGCGGCGGATGTCGATCGTGTCGGGGTTCTGGAAGACCGCCTCGTCGTGGTTGGCGGAGTTGTTGAGGGCGAGGATGCCCTCACCCGCGCGGATGACGGTGCCGTCGAGGTCTATGTCCTCAAGCGCCACGCGCGCGGTGCCCGAGTCGGAGATGCTGAAGGTGCGCAGCAGCTCCTCGATCGCCCCCGGCAGCAGAGCGGGGTCGTTGGTGATGGCTTCCCGGTGTTCGGGATGTTCCAGCAGCGCCAACACCCCGAGCGAGATCATGTTGGCGGTGGTCTCATGGCCGCCGACCAGCATCAGCCGGGCCATGGTCACGATGTCGATGTGGTCGGCGATCTGCTCTTCGCGGTTCTTCTCGATGAACCTGCTGATCAGATCGTCGCCCGGCGCGTTCTCCTTCATCGTGACGAGCTTGTCCAGATAGGCGTCGAGGCCCGCCACCGAGGCGCCGTACTCCTCCGGGGAGAGGTCGTGGTTCATCATGTTCGCCGACCACTCCTCGAACTGCTGGTGGTCCTCGTAGGGGACACCGAGCAGTTCGCAGATGACGAGGGACGGCACGGGCAGCGCCAGCGCGGACACCAGGTCCACCGGGCCGCCGGTCGCGAGCATCGCGTCGATGCGCTCGTCGACGATCTCCTGGACGCGCGGGCGCATCTCCTTGACCCGGCGCGCGGTGAACTCGGGGATCAGCATCCGGCGCTGCGCGGTGTGATCCGGCGGGTCCATCGACAGCAGCATCAGCCGGACCTGCCGCAGCATCTCCTCGGGGATGTGGAACTGGTGCGGATATCCGGGCAGCTTCAGATTCGAGCTCACCCGTGCGTCACCGAGCACCTTCTTGACGTGCTCGTGGGTGGTGACCAGCCAGGTGGGCTTGCCGTTCACCTTGAGGGTCGCGTGGGACACCGGCTCGTCCCTGCGCAGCTCCGCGTACTCCCGCGGCGGGCTGAACGGACAGGTGCGCCGCATCGGGAACTGCGGATGCCGCGCCGCCTCGGGGGCCTGGTCGGCAGACTGGGTCATGGCGCCCTCTCGAACTCTTCGTGGGTGTACGGGCTCTTGGGGTGGACGGGGGAGATACCGCGGTTACCAGGTGACGGGCAGCTCGTAGACGCCGTAGACCATGGCGTCGTCCTTGAACTTCAGCTCGCTCAGGGGAGCGGCCGGCCGCAGCTCGGGGATGCGGCGGAAGAGCGTGCCGTACACGATCTCGAGTTCGAGCCGGGCGAGGTTCTGGCCGATGCACTGGTGGATGCCGTAGCCGAAGGCGAGGTGGCTGCGGGCCTCCTTGCGGTGGAAGTCGAGGGTGTCGGCCTCCGGGAAGACGGACTCGTCGTGGTTGGCCGAGTTGTTGAGCGGCAGGATGCCCTCACCGGCGCGGATGGTGACACCGCCGATCTCGATGTCCTCAAGCGCCACGCGCGCGGTGCCGGAGTCGGAGATGCTGAAGAAGCGCAGCAGCTCCTCGACCGCCTTGGGCAGCAGCTCGGCGTCCTCCTTGACGGCCTTCAGCTGCTCGGGGTTCTCCAGCAGCGCCAGCGTGCCCAGCGCGATCATGTTGGCGGTGGTCTCATGGCCGGTGACCAGCATCAGCCGGGCCATGCTCACGATGTCGGAGTGCTCGACCGCCGGCTCCGCGCGGTTCTGCTCGATCAGCCGGCTGATCATGTCGTCGCCGGGCTCGGACTCCTTGGCGGTGACCAGCCCGTCCACATACCGGTCCAGCTCGTAGTGGGCGCGCCCGCGGTCCTCCTCGCTGATCTCGTGGTTCATGATCGCCCAGGCCCACTCCTCGAACCGCGGGTGGTCCTCGTAGGGGACGCCCAGCAGTTCGCAGATCACATGGGACGGCACGGGCAGCGCGAGCGCCTTCACCAGGTCCACCGGCCCGCCCGTGGCGAGCATCTCGTCGATCTGCACGTCCACGATCTGCTGGACCCGCTCGCGCAGCGCGCGCATCCGGCGCAGGCCGAACTCCGGGGCCAGCATGCGGCGCTGGACCGTGTGCTCCGGCGGGTCCATCGACAGGAAGGTCAGCGGGACCGCCTGCAGCATCTCCTCCGGAACCGGAACCTGCAGCGGGTAGCCGGGCAGCTTGAGGTTCGCGGTCACCCGTGAGTCGCCGAGCACCTTCTTGACGTGCTCGTGGGTGGTGACCAGCCAGGCGGGCTTGCCGTTGACCTTGAGGGTCGCGCGGGAGACCGGCTCACTCTCGCGCAGCTTCGCGTACTGCTCCGGCGGGCTGAACGGGCAGGAGCGCGTCATCGGGAACTCCGGAGGCACGGCCTCGTGCTGATCGGCGGATGGGGTCATGGTGCCCTCTCGAACTCGATACGTGGTGCGCGCCGGAACGGGTAAGGGGAGTACGCGCGGGACGGGGAAACGGGCGCCCGAGGCGGCATGGGCGCGCCCCCATGGACCGCTTCTCGCACGCTATTCACCGGCCGCCGCACACCACACCCCTAGTGGCCCCAGCACCGTGCGCACGGGTGGCGGCCGGTGGCGCGGCCGGCCGGCCGGCCCGAGCGGCTAGGGGCGGCTAGGGGTCCAGCTCGGCCGAGGGCCCGCGTTAGCGTCGAAGCCGGATCACGGTTCCGTGTATCCCTGCCCCCGGCCCGTCTGTCACCCCGTCTGTCGAGTGAGGTGGTTCACCGTGTCCCCGGACCCCAGCGCGAAGGGAACCGTCCCCTTCGGGGAGTACCGGACCTGGTACCGGGTCACCGGCGACCTGGGAGCGGGCAAGCCTGCCGTCATCGCCGTGCACGGCGGGCCGGGCAGCACCCATGACTACCTGCTGAGCCTGGCGTCCCTCGCCGACGAGGGCTGGCCGGTCATCCACTACGACCAGCTGGGCAACGGCGGATCGACCCATCTGCCGGACAAGGGCGCCGACTTCTGGACGGTGGACCTCTTCCTCGCCGAGCTGGACAACCTGATCACGGAGCTCGGCGTGGCGGACGGCTACGTCCTGTTCGGGCAGTCGTGGGGCGGACCGCTGTGCGCCTCGCACGCCATGAACCGGCCGGCCGGGCTGCGCGGTCTGGTGGTCGCCAACGCGCCCGCGTCGTACCCGGTGTGGCTCGGCGAGATGGCGGTGCTGCGGGAGCGGCTGCCGCCCGAGGTGCAGCGAACCCTGGTGCGCCACGAGGAGGCGGGCACCTACGACACGGAGGAGTACCTGGCCGCGATGCGGGTCTTCTACGACCGCCATGTGTGCCGGATCCAGCCGTGGCCGCGGGACTTCCTCTCCTCGTTCATGGAGATCTACAACGACCCGACGGTGTACTCCACGATGAACGGCCCCAATGAGTTCCATGTGATCGGCACCCTCAAGGACTGGTCGATCGAGGACGGGCTCGACGCGATCCGGACGCCCACGCTGCTGATCAGCGGCCGCCACGACGAGGCCACCCCGGTGTGCATGCGGCCGTTCGCCGACCGTATCCCCGGTGCGCGCTGGGAGATCTTCGAGAACTCCAGCCACCTTCCGCATCTGGAGGAGCCCGAGCGGTTCACCGAAGTGTTGATCGATTTCCTGAAGGGCCTGTGAAGGCTGTGCAGAGAAGACCCGTACAGAACAGAAGCGAGGAACGGAATCCATGGGATCCGCAACGGCTCTCGTCTTTCCCGGTATGGGCCCTTCCGCCTTCACCGATGTCGGCAGGTTCATGGTCGTCAACCCGTTCGCCAGGGAACTGGTCGCCATCGCCGACGACGTTCTCGGCTACTCGCTGGTCGACACCTTCCGCCAGGCCGAGGGCGACTACTCCGAGGCGGCGCAGGTCGCCTTCCTGGTGAACTGCCTGGCCTCCGCCTCCTGGGCGCGGGAGGCCCTCGGCATCGAACCGGACATCTGCGCCGGCCCCAGCTTCGGCGAGAAGGCCGCGATCGCCTTCACCGGGGCGCTGCCCGCACATGAGGCGGTGCGGATGACCGCCGAGTTGGCGCGCTGCATGGACGAGTACTTCGCGCAGGAGCACAAGGACAAAGTCACCCTCTCCTTCGTCCGCACCCCCGAGGTGAGACTGGCCGAGATCCTCGCCGAGCTGGACGCGGAGGGGGAGTGGCACGACATCTCCTGCTACGTCGACGAGGGCTTCGCCATGGTCTCGCTGCCCGAGGCCCGCGTGGAGTGGATGGAGAACCGGCTGCGCGCGGTCGGTGGCATGCCGCTGTACACCATGCGCCCGCCCCTGCATGCCGCCGCCTTCGCCGGGCTGCGGGACAAGGCCGAGCGGGAGGTGCTGTCCACGTTCGACTTCGCCGACCCGCGGCTGCCGGTCGTCGCCGACCAGGACGGCCGGCTGCTGCGCACGGCGGAGGACCTGCGGACGATGCTGCTCGACAGCATCGTCCGTCCCCTCGACTGGCCCCGCGTCGTGGACGCCCTGAAGCGCTTCGGCGCCAAGCGGCTCTGCGTCGCCGGCCCGGACAGCCTGTTCGGCCGGGTCCCCTGTACGACCAGCAACTTCGAGGTCATCGCCGCCCATCCGCGGCGTGCGATGACACCGCGGCGCCGACCCGTCGTCGCCTGACCATTCCTCAAGGCCCTTGGAGTCATGATGTGGGACGACCAGTTCGAAGAGATCCTGCGCACCTACCTTCCCTTCCTGCCCCCGGGTGAGCCGCTGGCCGGCGACGTCAAGCTGCGCGATCTGGGACTGGACTCGCTGGGCATGGTGCAGCTGCTCGGAACCCTGGAGCAGGCCTACTCGGTACGCTTCCTCGACGGCGCGCTGACCATGGAGACGTTCGAAAGCGCCGGCGTCCTGTGGAAGACCGTGGAGAGCATGCTGCCCCGCACCGCGGGTTAGGCGGACCGCATCCATGGATCCCACCGTGGACATCACGCTGTCCGGACGCTTTCTGCGCGGACTGGCCACCTCGCCCGACCGGCCCGCGGTCCGGGCCGGCGGTACGACGCTGACCTACCGGGAGCTGCACGAGCGCGCGCTGGTGCTGGCGGGCTCGCTGCTGGCCGACGGCGCGTCCCCGCCCACCGCGATCGGTGTGCTGGCGGGGAAGGACCCCTCGGCCTACGTGGCCCTCCTCGCCGGTCTCTACACCGGCATCACGACGGTCCCGTTGCATCCCTCTTTCCCCGCGCTGCGCACCCGGCAGATGATCGACGCGGCCGGGGTCGACGCCCTGATCGCCGACGACGATTCGCTGCCCGCGCTCACCGGGCTCCGCGCGGACACCGGGCTCGATCTGCCGGTGCTCTTCCCGCCCGGCGGCCAGCCCATGACCGCCGTGTCCCTCGACCCGGACAGCGCGCTCAAGGCGCCGATGCCGGCCCGTGCGACGGACATCGCCTACATCCTGTTCACCTCGGGCTCGACGGGGCGCCCCAAGGGCGTCCCGGTCACCCATGCCAACACCCACCACTACTTCTCCCTGCTCGACGAGCGCTACGGCTTCGGCCCCGAGGACGTGTTCTCGCAGAACTTCGACCTCAACTTCGACTGCGGGATGTTCGACCTGTTCTGCGCCTGGGGGGCCGGCGCCACGCTCGTGGTGCCGCCGCCGGAGGCGTACCGGGACATGCCGGAGTTCATCGCCGCGCAGGGGCTGACCGTCTGGTTCTCCACGCCCAGCGCCATCGCGCTGATCCGGCGCATGGGGGGCCTGCGACCGGGCGCGATGCCCTCGCTGCGCCGGAGCTTCTTCGCCGGTGAGGCGCTGAGCTGCCAGGACGCGGAGGACTGGGGCAACGCGGCACCGTACGCGATCCTGGAGAACCTCTACGGACCGACCGAGCTGACGATCACCATCAGCGCCCATCGGTGGACCGGGGAACGCGCCCTCAACGACATGGTGCCGATCGGCGCCGTGCACCACACCCATGAGGTGCTGCTGCTCGACGCCGAGGGCGAGGAGAGCGACACCGAGGGCGAACTGTGCATCGCCGGGCCCCAGCTCACCCCCGGCTATCTCGACCCCGCCGATGACACCGGCCGGTTCCTCGAACGGTACGGACACCGCTACTACCTGACCGGCGACCGGGTCCGGCGCGCCGCCGACGGCGGCTGGCTCTATCTGGGCCGTAAGGACGCGCAGGTCCAGGTGCACGGCGTACGGGTGGAACTGGCCGAGGTGGACGCGGCCGTACGCGGCTGCGCCGGTGTGCGGGACGCGGTCACCGTGGCCGTCCCGGCCGGGCGGACCATGGAGCTCGTCGTGTTCTACACCGGCGAGGCCGTCCCGCTCATCCAGCTCACCGGCGAGGTACGGCGCAGCCTGCCCACCGCGATCGTCCCCAAGCGGTATGTGCACCTCGACGCGTTCCCGCTGAACTCCAACCGGAAGACAGACCGCAGAAAGCTCGCCCTCCAGGCCGCACAGGAGGGCTCTGATGAAAGGCAGCACGGGGCGCAGTGAACCGTAACTCGACATCGGAACCCCGGTCGGGCGTGCTGGTGCACGCCGTGCTGGACGAGGCGACGGCGGACGCCGGCCCGAACGCCATCGCCGTCAGCGACCCGGCCGGGCGGTGGACCTACCCGGAGCTCACCGCGTACAGCCACGCCGTGGACGCATGGCTGGAATCCCGTGGCATCGGGCTCGGCGACCGGGTGCTTGTGCAGGTGCCGAGCACCCGTGAGCTGGTCGCGCTGTTCTACGGCGCCTCCCGGCGCGGCGCGGCGCTCGTACCGGTGAACACGGGCATGAAGGACTACCACCTGAAGTCGGTGCTCGCCAACGCCGAGCCCCGGCTGGTCATCGCCGCCGGCTCGGCGGTGGAGCGGATCGCCGGCTTCGCCGAGGTCCCGGTGGACGGCCTCAGCGAGGTCTGGGACCAGGTGTCCGATCTGCACGCCGTGGGCGCGCGGGCCACCGCCGCCGCGGAATTCGACGCCGAGGCCATCGCGGTCCTCGTGTACACCTCGGGCAGCACCGCGGCGCCCAAGGCCGTCATCTGCCCGCACGGCCGGATGGTGTTCGCCTCCGAGGCCATCCATCTCGAACTCGGCTACCGCCCCGACGACGTGGTGTTCTGCCGGTTCCCGATCTCCTGGGACTACGGCCTCTACAAGATCCTGCTCACCGCCCTGGGCCGCTGCGAACTCGTCCTCGCCGACGGGGAGTCGGATCTGGTCCTGCTGAAGCGGATCCGCGAGTCCGGGGCCACCGTGGTGCCCATCGTGCCGTCCCTCGCCACCATGATCGTGGCCCTCGCCGAGCGTGAGCCGGCCCAGGAGTCGCGGGTGCGGATGTTCACCAACACCGGCGCCGCGCTGCCGAAGAGCACCGCCGACGGGCTGCGCACGGCGTTCCCCGGCTGCGAGGTGGTGCTGCAGTTCGGCCAGACGGAGTGCAAGCGCATCTCCGTCCTGCCGCCCGAGTTCGAGGACACCAAGGGCGACTCGGTCGGCCGCCCGCTGCCCGGCACCACCGTGTTCGTCGTCGACCGGAACGGCGCCGAGGTGCCGCTCGGCGAGACCGGCGAGATCGTGGTCGAGGGCCCGCATGTGATGCCCGGCTACTGGCGGGCGCCCGAACTCACCGAGCGCACCTTCCGGCCCGCCCCGGGCGGCGGCAGGCCGCGGCTGCACACCGGTGACTACGGACATCTCGACGAGGACGGCTTCCTGTACTACGAGGGCCGCCGGGACGACATGTTCAAGCGCAAGGGCGTCCGTATGTCCACGATGGAGATCGAGGCCGCCGCCTCCGACATCCCCGGTGTGCGGGCCGCCGCCGTCCTGCCGCCGAGCGGCGACCGCGACCTCGCGGTGTGCGTCGAGGGCGACGTACTACCGCACACCGTGCTGCGGGAGCTGTCGCTGCGCCTGGAGCCGGCCAAGGTGCCCGGTCTGTGCCGGGTCGTCGACGAGCTTCCGCTGACCCCGCACGGCAAGCACGCGCGCAAGCAGCTCGCCCAGCTTTTCGAAGGGACCCCCTCGTGATCGGCCACACGGAGCTCGCCAAGCGGTTCGGCACTCCCAGTTACGTCTACGACCTCGACCGCGTCCGGGCGGCCCGGCGGGATCTGCTCGCCGCGCTGCCCGACGAAGTCCATCTCTTCTACGCGGCCAAGGCCAACCCGCACCCGGACGTGCTGCGGGAGATGCGCGGCGACGGCGGGCGCGGCTGCCGGGCGGAGATCAGCTCCGTCGGCGAGCTCGCCGCCGTCCTCACGGCCGGGTTCTCCGGCGCCGACATCCTCTACACCGGCCCCGGCAAGACCGCGGAGGAGCTGACCGAGGCGCTGGCCAAGGGCGTCCGGCTGTTCTCCGTCGAGTCGCCCGGCGACTTGCGCCGCGTCGGCGAGGCGGCCGGCCGGCTCGGTGTCACCGCCGACTGTCTGCTGCGCGTCAACAGTGTCAGCGCGAGCACCGCCACCAGCATCCGGATGACCGGTGTCCCCTCGCAGTTCGGCTTCGACAGCGAGACGCTGGCGGACCTGCGCGAGAAGGTGTCGGATGTACCCGGCACCACCATCGCGGGCCTGCACTTCTTCCCGCTCAGCAACGCGGCGGACGAGGCGAGCCTGATCGCCGAGTTCCGGCACACCATCGAGAAGGCCGCCGAACTGCAGGAGCAACTCGGCATACGGTTCCGCTTCGTCGACATAGGCGGCGGCTTCTCCGCCCCGTACGCGGCGGGTGGCGAACGCCCGGTCTACGGCGAGCTGCGGGAGGCGCTGGCCGCCACGCTGGACACGCACTTCCCCCGATGGCGCGACGGCGGTCCGCGGATCGCCCTCGAGTCCGGGCGCTATCTGGTCGGCGACAGCGGCACGCTGCTCGTCGGCGTGGTCAACATCAAGGAGAGCCGGGGACGCCGCTTCGTCATCCTCGACGGCGGTATCAACACCTTCGGCGGCATGTCCGGCCTCGGCCGGATCCTTCCGGTCTCCGTGCTTCCGAACGAGTCGGCGCCCGGCGCCGGGGACCCCGCCATGCTGGTCGGCCCGCTGTGCACCCCGGGCGATGTGCTCGGCCGGGATGTCGTGCTCGCGGACCCGGCGCCCGGAGACCTCCTCACCATCCCCAACGCCGGTGCCTACGGGGTGACGGCGAGCCTGCTGATGTTCCTCGGCCGGCCCGCCCCGACGGAAGTCGTCGTACGTGGCCCGGACGTCGTATCCGCTTCCCGGATCGACCACATCCGCACCTACGCATACGGGCAGGCCCCTCGATGAGTACCTCCGCACCGACCCCGGTCCCGGCTTCGGCGCCGCCTGAGACCGTGAACGACGCGCCCGTCATCGTGGCCGGCGGGCTCTCGGACTCGCACACCTGGAACCTGGTGTTCCTGCAGCTGCTGCTGGAGGAACACGGCCACCGGGTCGTCAACCTCGGCCCCTGCGTCCCCGAGGAGCTGCTGATCTCCGAGGCGCTGGCCCAGCGGCCCGCACTGATCGTGATGAGCAGCGTCAACGGCCATGGCTACCAGGACGGCATGCGGATGATCACCCGCCTGCGCGACCACCCGGAGCTGGGCGAACTGCCGGTCGTCATCGGCGGGAAGCTGGGCATCTCCGGCACCCGGAGCGCGGTCGAGGCGGCCAACCTCAAGAACGCCGGGTACGACGCGGTCTTCGACGACAGCGCGGAGGGGATCGGTGCCTTCTCGCGGATGCTCGACGCGCTTCCGCAGCGGGCCCTGGTGTGACCGGCGGGGGTTTCGGCGCGTTCGTCCGCCGGGCTCATGACGCCGGCGAACTCGTGGTGCAACCCCGGATGGGCATGAGCGAGCCGGCCCGGATGCGAGCCGGCCTGCTGGCCGCGAAGGCCGCCGCCGGGACCACGGCCGGCACCCTCACCATCGACAGCTACACCCGGGTCGGGGATCTGGAGTCCGCCGAACTCGCCCTGATGGAAGGGGTGTCGCTCAACGGCTACCCCATCGTCAGCCACGACCTGGACACCACGAAGGCGGTACTGGAGGGGGCCTGCGCGGAGAACTTCCCCGTCCAGGTCCGCCACGGCTCCGCCGCTCCCATGGACATCTTCCGGGCGCTCATGGCCGTGGGCCTCGACGCCTCGGAAGGCGGCCCCGTCTCGTACTGCCTGCCGTACGGACGGATCCCGCTGGGCGAGTCGATGGCCCACTGGGCCCGGTCCAGTGAGCTCTTCGCCGAGCTCCGGGAGACCGGTGCGCAGCCGCATCTGGAGACCTTCGGCGGCTGTATGCTCGGCCAGCTCTGCCCACCGAGTCTGCTGGTGGCGATCAGCGCGCTGGAGGCGCTGTTCTTCTACCGGCACGGGCTGCGCTCCCTTTCCGCCAGCTATGCCCAGCAGACGAATCACCGGCAGGACATCGAAGCCGTGGCCGCATTGCGCCGGCTGTGTGCCGAGCTGTTGCCGGACGCCGAATGGCACGTGGTCGTCTACGCCTATATGGGCCTCTATCCGGTGACCCCGGAAGGGGCCTATCGGCTGCTCGGCCGGGCGGTCGAACTCGCCGTGGTGACGGGGTCGGAGCGGCTGATCGTGAAGACGGCCGCCGAATCCGTCCGCATTCCGACGGTCGAGGAGAACGTCGCCGCGCTGGAATACGCGGCGACGGCCGCCGCCGCGGCGCGGCACACCGTGTCCGGCGCGCCGGAGAAGGCCGACTCGCAGATCTATGCGGAGGCGTCCGCCCTGGTCACATCGGTCCTCAACCTGGCGGAGGACCTCGATCAGGCCCTTCTGCTCGCCTTTCGCCAGGGTTACCTCGACGTCCCCTACTGTCTGCATCCCGACAATATGGGACGCAGCAGAAGCTATATCGACGCGGCTGGACGGCTGCGCTGGGCGGACATCGGAAAGATGCCCTTGGCCGGCATCGTCGACACCCGCGATTCCCGCACCATCACCTCCGGCGAACTGCTCGCGTCGTTGTCCTATGTTCGCCGGACCTTCGACCCGGAGATGATCAGCGGGTCCTCGAGCGAGAAAGCCCTCGGCGTCTAGGGGCAATTAAGGGTGTAGCCGCTCTTTGGACGTCACTACCGTTGGGAAAAACGGTGTCGGCCGAAAGTGAGATGCGTGGATGAACGGGCCCGGTTCCGAATCAGCACTGGCACGACTGCTGGCCACAGCCGCACCGTCGGAACACCGGAGGGTGGTCCTCGACCTTGTGCACGCCCAGGTGACGGCGGCACTCAAGGCCGTACGGCCCGAGGCCACCGGCACTGCGGACCCCCGGCTTCCGTTCGCCGAACTGGGGCTCGACTCGCTGGCCGCGGTCGATCTGCACCGCAGGCTGAGCGCCGAGACCGGGCTCGACCTCCCGGTCACCGTCGCCTACGACTGCCCCACCCCCGAGGCGCTCGCCGATCGGCTGCTGGCCGGGGCGCTCGGCACCGACGCCGTCGCGCCGGTCGAGCGGATGACAGGCCCGGTCGACGAGCCCGTCGCCGTCGTGGGCATCGGCTGCCGGTTCCCCGGCGGGGTGCACTCGGCCGACGCCGTATGGCAACTGCTGTCCGACGGCGGCGAGGTTCTCTCCGGATTCCCCGACGACCGGGGCTGGGACCTGGCCCGGCTCTTCGACGAGAACCCCGACGAGCCCGGCAAGAGCTATGTGCGGGCCGGTGGATTCCTCGACACCGCCACCGCGTTCGACGCCGACTTCTTCGGGATCAGCCCGCGCGAGGCGCTGGGCATGGACCCGCAGCAGCGGCTGATCCTGGAGACCGCCTGGGAGGCGCTGGAGCACGCGGGCATCGACCCGACCGGAGTGCGCGGCAGCGCGGCGGGCATGTTCTTCGGCGCCGAGGTGCAGGAGTACGGACCCCGGCTGCACGACGCCCCCGACGGGCTCGACGCCTATCTGATGACCGGCAACGCGCCGAGCGTCATCTCCGGCCGGGTCGCCTATGTGCTCGGCGCGGAGGGGCCCGCCGTCACGGTCGACACCGCCTGCTCGGCCTCGCTCGTCGCCATCCATCTGGCCTGCCAGTCGCTCCGCCAGGGCGAGTCGTCGATGGCGCTGGCCGGCGGTGTCGCGGTGATGGGCGGGCCCGGTGTGTTCACCGCGTTCAGCCGGCAGCGCGGCCTCGCGCCCGACGGACGCTGCAAGGCGTTCGCGGCGGCGGCCGACGGCACCGGCTTCGCCGAGGGCGTCGGCGTCCTCGTACTGGAGCGGCTCTCCGAGGCGCGCCGCAAGGGCCATCGGGTGCTCGCCGTCGTACGGGGCTCCGCCGTCAACCAGGACGGCGCGAGCAACGGGCTCACCGCCCCCAGCGGCGCGTCGCAGGCGCGGCTGATCCGCCAGGCGCTCGCCAACGCCGGACTGACCGCGGCCGACGTCGACGTGGTCGACGCCCACGGCACCGGCACCAGGCTCGGCGATCCGATCGAGGCCAACGCGCTGATCGCCACCTACGGCCGGGACCGGCCCGCGGACACCCCGCTGCTGCTCGGCTCCGTCAAGTCGAACCTGGGGCACACCCAGGGCGCCGCCGGTGTCGCCGGTGTCATCAAGATGATCCTCAGCATGCACCACGGCAGGGTGCCGAGGACGCTGCACATCGACGAGCCGAGCCCGCGCATCGACTGGTCGGCGGGGGCCGTCGAACTCGTCACCGAGGACCGGCCGTGGCCCGAGACCGGACGGCCGCGCCGGGCCGGTGTCTCGTCCTTCGGGGTCAGCGGAACCAACGCCCACCTCATCCTGGAGCGGCCCGAGGCCGCCGGCGCCGCCGAAGAGGCCGAGGCGCCGCAGGCCCCCGCGCCGCTGCCGTTCGTGCTGTCGGCGCGCGGCGAACAGGCGCTCCGCGACCGGGCGTCGGATCTGCTGTCCCTGGTGGACCACGCGCCGCTCACCGACCTCGCGTACTCGCTGGCCACCACGCGCGCCGCGCTCTCCCACCGCGCCGTCGTCGTCGCCGACGACCGCGACGCGCTGCGCCGGGAGCTGGAGGCCCTCGCCTCCGGGACGGCCCCCACCGAGGCCGCCGCCCCGGGCAAGCTCGCGTTCCTCTTCACCGGCCAGGGCAGCCAGCGCATCGCCATGGGCCTCGAACTCGCCCGCACCTACCCGGTGTTCGCCGAGGCTCTCCAGGACGCCTGCGCCTATCTGGACATGCAGCTCGAACTCCCCCTGAGCGAGGTGCTGTTCGCCATCCCCGACGCGGCCCCCGGCTCACCGGAGGCCGAGCGGCTGAACCGCACCGAGTACGCCCAGCCGGCCCTGTTCGCCATCGAGGTGGCCCTCTACCGCCTCGCCGAGAGCTGGGGCCTGCGGCCCGACTACCTCGCCGGCCACTCCATCGGCGAGCTCGCCGCCGCCCATGTGTCGGGCATCCTCACCCTGGAGGACGCCTCGATCCTGGTCGCCGCGCGTGGCCGCCTCATGCAGCACCTCCCGGCGGGCGGCGCCATGGTCGCCGTGCGGGCGAGCGCGTCCGAGGTGACACCCCTGCTGACCGAGCGCGTCTCCCTCGCGGCGGTCAACGGGCCCACCGCCGTGGTGCTATCCGGCGCCGAGAAGGAGGTGCTCGCCATCGCGGACGTACTCGCCGAGCGTGGCCACGACACCAAGCGGCTGCGGGTCAGCCACGCCTTCCACTCGCCGCTCATGGAACCGATGCTCGCCGGGTTCCGCCGGATCGCCCACGTCCTCGACTACGCCACCCCGGCCATCCCCATCGTGTCCACGGTGACCGGCGCGCTCACCACCGACGAGCTGTGCGACCCCGAGTACTGGGTGGAACACGTCCGCGCCCAGGTGCGCTTCCACGAGGGAGTGCGCTGGCTGGAGGACGCAGGGGTCCGCACCTTCCTGGAGATCGGCCCGGACGGTGTGCTCAGCGCCATGGGCGACGACTGCGTGGCGGGCCCCGGCACCGCCTTCGCCCCGCTGCTGCGCCGCGACCGGCCCGAGGCGCCCGAGGCCCTCTCGGCCCTCGCCCTCGCGTACCGGCGCGGCATATCCGTCGACTGGGACCGGTTCTTCACCGGCCGCGGCGCCCGGCGCCTCGATCTGCCCACCTACCCCTTCCAGCGCCGGCGGTTCTGGCTGGAGCAGGGCTCGGGCACCACCGACGCCACCGATCTGGGCCAGCTCCCGGCCGGACATCCGCTGCTCGGCGCGGTCGTCGCCGTCGGCGCCGACGGCGTAGTGCTGACCGGACGCCTCTCGCCGCGCACCCAGCCGTGGCTGGCCGACCATGTGATCTCCGGCCGGGTGCTCTTCCCGGGCACCGCCTTCGTCGAACTGGCCCTGCGCGCCAGGGACCACGTGGGCGCCTCCACCCTGGAGGAACTGACCCTCGGCGCCCCGCTCGCCCTCCCCGCCGACGGCGGCGTGGCCATCCAGGTCGCGGTGGGGGAGCCCGACGAGAGCGGCCGCTTCCCCGTCACCGTCCACTCCCGCCCCGACGGCGAGGACGCCACGCCGTGGACCCGGCACGCCGACGGTGTGCTCACGGCCGACGTGGCGCCGCCGCCCGCGCCGCCGGCCGTCTGGCCGCCGAGCGGCGCCACGCCCCTGGATGTGTCGGAGTTCTACGGAGAACTGGCCGACCAGGGATACGGCTACGGCCCGGCCTTCCAGGGCCTGCGCGCCGCCTGGCGGCACGGCGACGAGGTGTACGCCGAGGTCGCCCTCGACGAGCGGACCGCGGCCGACGCGGCGGGATTCGGTCTGCACCCGGCGCTGCTCGACGCGGCGCTGCACGCCGCCGGCCTCGACACCCCGCCGCGCGACGAGGTCCTGATCCCCTTCGCCTGGACCGGAGTCACCCTGTACGCGGTCGGCGCCTCGTCGCTGCGGGTACGGATCACCGGCGCGGGCACGGACACCATCGCACTCCAGCTCGCCGACGCCACCGGCGCCCCGGTGGCCGAGGTGGCGGCGCTCGCCTCCCGCCCCGCCCAGGACACCACCGAGCCGCTCTACACGGTGCGGCACGTGCCCGTCCCCCGGCCCGCCGAGTCCGCACCGCTGCGGATCGCGGAGCCGGCCGGCGGGCTCCACACACTGGAGTACGACCCCGCGCCCGACGCCGTACTCCACCGGGTGGCCCAGCCCGACGGCGAGCCCACCGCCGCCGCCCGCGCCGCCACCTTTGACGTCCTGCGGCTGCTGCGGGGCTGGCCGGCCGACGACCGGCTCGCCGACTCCCGGCTGGTGGTGGCCACGCACACCGGACTGGCCCAGGCGCCGGTCCGCGGTCTGGTGCGCTCGGCGCAGGCGGAGAACCCCGGGCGCATCGTGCTCGTGGAGCACGACGGCACCCTTGACGACACCGCCCTGCGCGCCGCCCTCGCCACCGGCGAACCCGAGGTGTCACTGGCCGGCGGCGAGCCGCGGGTCCCCCGACTGACGGCCTTTCAGCCGCGGCCTGCCACGGCGCCCGAGTGGGGCACGGTCCTGATCACCGGCGGCACGGGCGGCCTCGGTGGACTGCTCGCCCGCCACCTGGTGCGCGCACACGGGGTGCGTTCCCTGGTGCTCGCCGGCCGCCGGGGCGAGGCCCCGGAGCTGGCGGCCGAGCTGACGGCGCTCGGCGCCGATGTGGCCGTCGTCGCCTGCGATGTGAGCGACCGCGCGTCGGTGGCCGCGCTGCTGGCCGAGCACCCCGTCGACTCGGTGGTCCACGCGGCGGGCACAGTGCGCGACGGCGTCATCGGATCGCTCACCGACGACATGGTCGACGAGGTGTTCCGGGCCAAGGTCGACGGCGCCTGGCATCTGCACGAGCTGACCCGCGGCCGGCCGCTGACCGCCTTTGTGCTGTTCTCCTCGCTCGCCGCCGTCCTCGACGGCGCCGGGCAGGGCAACTACGCCGCCGCCAACGCCTTCCTCGACGCCCTCGCCGAACACCGGACCTCCCTCGGCCTGCCCGCCACCGCCCTGTCCTGGGGCCTGTGGGCGACCGACGCCGGTATGGGCGCGGCGCTCGACGAGGCCACGCTCGCCCGCATCGCGGGGTACGGCCTGCCCGGGCTGAGCGCCGAGCGGTCCCTGAACCTGTTCGACGCCGCCGTACGCGCCGGTGAACCCCGTGTCGTCCCCGTCGAGGTGGACGCCACCGCCGTACGGAAGCGGGCCGACGGCATCCCGCCGCTGCTGAGCGCCGTCGTGCGCCCGGCGGCCCGCCGGGCAGCCGCGGCCCAGGCGCCGCAGGGACAGGCCGCCACCGGGCCGGCCGCGCTGCTCCCCGCCGACCGCGACCGCACCCTGCTGGAGCTGGTCCGCACCGAGGTGGCGGCCGTACTGCGGCACGACGGCGCGGCAGCCATCGACCCCACCCGGGCCTTCACCGAGCTGGGCTTCGACTCGCTGGCTGCCGTGGAGCTGCGCAACCGCCTGAACACCACGACCGGACTGCGGCTGCCCGCCACCATCGTCTTCGACTACCCGACGTCCAAGGCGCTCGCCGACCACATCCGCGACACGCTCTTCGGCGCCGAGCGGCAGCCCACCACCAGCGTCGCCACCGTGGCCGCGGCGGCCGACGAGCCGATCGCCATCGTCGGCATGAGCTGCCGCTACCCCGGCGGTGTCACCTCGCCCGAGGAGCTGTGGCAGCTGGTCGCCGACGGCGTGGACGGCATGGCGGGATTCCCCGCCGACCGCGGCTGGGACGGTGACGCGCTCTACGACCCCGAGCCGGGCACCCCGGGCAGGACCTACGCCCGCGAGGGCGGATTCCTCTACGACGCGGCCCAGTTCGACGCCGACTTCTTCGGCATCAGCCCGCGCGAGGCCGTCGCCATGGACCCGCAGCAGCGGCTGCTGCTGGAGGTGTCCTGGGAGGCGTGCGAACGGGCCGGTATCGACCCCGCGACCATCCGTGGCACCCGCACCGGTGTGTTCGCGGGCGTCATGTACCACGACTACGGCACCTGGCTGACGGAGGTGCCCGACGATGTCGCCGCCTACCTCGGCAACGGCAACCTCGGCAGTGTGGTGTCCGGCCGGGTCGCCTACGCGCTGGGCCTGGAGGGACCGGCCGTCACCGTTGACACGGCCTGCTCCTCCTCGCTGGTCACCCTGCATCTGGCCGCGCAGGCGCTGCGGCAGGGGGAGTGCGAACTGGCCCTCGCCGGCGGTGTCACGGTGATGTCCACCCCGGACACCTTCGTGGACTTCAGCCGCCAGCGCGGGCTCGCCGCCGACGGCCGCTGCAAGTCGTTCGCCACCGCCGCCGACGGCACCGGCTGGGGCGAGGGCGTCGGCATGCTGGTGGTCGAGCGGCTCTCCGACGCCCGCCGCAACGGCCACCATGTGCTGGCCCTGGTCCGCGGCAGCTCCATCAACTCCGACGGCGCCTCGAACGGACTGACCGCCCCCAACGGCCCGTCCCAGCAGCGGGTGATCCGCGCAGCGCTGGCCGGCGCCGGACTGACCGCCGCCGAGGTCGACGCGGTCGAGGCACATGGCACCGGCACGACCCTCGGCGACCCCATCGAGGCCCAGGCGTTGCTCGCCACCTACGGGCAGGAGCGCACGGATGACCGCCCGCTGTGGCTGGGGTCCATCAAATCCAACATCGGGCACACCCAGGCCGCGGCCGGTGTCGCCGGTGTCATCAAGATGGTGATGGCGATGCGCCACCGGACGCTGCCGAAGACCCTGCATGTGGACTCCCCGTCGGACCAGGTGGACTGGGACGCCGGCGCCGTTGAACTCCTCACCTCCACCCGGCCCTGGGAGACCGATGGCGCGCCGCGCCGCGCCGGAGTGTCCTCCTTCGGCATCAGCGGCACCAACGCCCACGTCATCATCGAGGAGGCACCCGAGCCCGCCGCCGAGGAGCCCCCCACCGGCAATGCGCCGGACGTGGTGGCGCTGCCGGTCTCGGCCCGCGCCGCCGACGCGCTGCGCGGCCAGGCCGAACGCTTGCTGACGATGGCGCACGTCGAACCGGCCGATCTGGGAAGCGCGCTGGTCACCACCCGCGGCGCCCATCCGTACCGCGCGGTGGTCCTCGCCGCCGACCGCGCCGAGGCGACGGCCGGACTCGACGCACTCGCTCGCGGCGCCTCCGCACCGGGCCTGGTCACCGGCTCCGTCACCGAGGGCGGTCTGGCCTTCCTCTTCTCCGGGCAGGGGGCGCAGCGTCCGGGCATGGGACGCGAGTGGTACGACACCTTCCCGGTCTACGCCGCCCACTTCGACCAGGCCGCGGCGCTCCTGGACAAGGCGCTGGAGCGGCCGCTGGCCGAGGTGGTCTTCGGTGACGAGCCCGAGGTGCTGGAGCAGACGGCGTACACCCAGGCCGCCCTGTTCGCGACCGAAGTGGCTCTCTTCCGGCTGCTGGAGTCCTTCGGGCCGCGGCCCGACGTCCTGGCCGGCCACTCCATCGGCGAGTTCGCGGCCGCGCATGTGGCCGGGGTCTGGTCGCTGGAGGACGCCGTGACCGCCGTCGCCGCGCGCGGCCGGCTGATGCAGGCCCTGCCCGAGGGCGGCGCGATGGTCGCGGTGCGGGCAGCCGAGGCCGACGTCCTGCCGCTGCTGGACGAGCGGATGAGCGTCGCGGCCGTCAACGGACCCCGGTCCGTGGTGGTGTCCGGCGACGAGGACGCCGTGCTCGAACTCGCCGCCCGCTTCGAGAAGTCCAAGCGGCTGCGGGTCTCCCACGCCTTCCACTCACCGCGCATGGACGCGATGCTGGAGGAGTTCGGGGCGGTCATGGCGGGCCTCGCCGCCGACGCGCCGACGATCCCCCTCGTCTCGACGCTCACCGGCCGCCCGGCCACCGCGGACGAGCTGTGCTCCCCGGAGTACTGGGTCCGGCATGTGCGGGAGACCGTACGGTTCGCGGACGCCGTCGTGGCCCTGGAGGGGCAGGGCGTCGACACCTTCCTCGAACTCGGCCCGGACGCCGTGCTCGCCGCGATGGGCCCCGCATGCCTCGCCGACGACTCCGACGCCGCCTTCGTACCGACAGCCCGCAAGGACAAGCCGCAGGTGCGGGAGTTGCTCGGCGCGCTGGCGCGGGTGCACACGCGCGGCGCCGACGTCGACTGGCCCGCGCTCTACGGCGACTACACCGGGCGCCGGGTCGAGCTGCCGACGTACGCCTTCCAGCACCGGCGGTTCTGGCTCGACACCCCCGCCCCACGGGGCGACGCGGGCGGCCTCGGCCAGGCGGCGATCGACCACCCGCTGGTAGGTGCGGAGATCCGGATGGCCGGCAACGACGGTGTCCTGCTGACCGGCCGGCTCTCGACCGCCACCCACCCGATGCTCGCCGAGCACGCCGTCTACGACACCGTGCTGCTGCCCGGCACCGCGCTCGTCGACCTCGCGATCCGCGGCGGCGACCTCATCGGCCGGCCCGTCCTGGAGGAACTCACCCTCCAGGCACCCCTGGTCCTTGAGAGCGCCGTCCAGATCCAGGTGGCCGTCTCCCCGGACGGCACCGTGGAGATCTTCTCCCGGCCGGAGAACGGAGAGGCCGAGTGGGTCCGCAACGCCACCGGCACCCTCACCGACGAGATCACCGACCAGGGCGCGCCCTCGCTCACCGCGTGGCCGCCGCCCGGCGCCGAGCCCGTCGACGTCTTTGGGCTCTACGACCGGATGGCGGACGACGGCTACGGCTACGGGCCGGTCTTCCGCGGTGTCCAGGCGGCCTGGCGCCGGGGCGATGAGGTCTTCGCCGAGCTCGAACTGCCCGCGACCGCCCGCCAGGAGGCCGCCCGCTTCGGACTCCACCCCGCACTGCTCGACTCCGCCCTGCATGTCTCGTCCCTGCTCGACGACGACGATGAGGACGCCCACGACGGGAAGGGCATCGCCCTCCCGTTCGCCTGGACCGGGGTCGCCCTGCATGCGCAGGGCGCCTCGGCGGCCCGGGTACGGCTCTCCCGCGGCACCGACGGCACCCGTATCGACCTGGCCGACACCGGCGGTGTGCCCCTCGCCTCCGTCGCGTCGTTCGTGACCCGCCCGGTCACCGCCGACCGGCTCGGCGCGCGCCAGGACCCGCTGTACGCCATCGAGCTGAGCCCGCTGCCGGAGCCGGCCGCGGCCGGGACCGACGGGCGTACGTACGCGGTGCTGGGCGACGCCGACCTCGGGCTCGGATTCCCGGTCCACCCCGATCCGGCCTCGCTCGGGGACACCGTGCCCGACGCGGTCCTGCTGCCGGTGCGCACACCGTCCGGGGCCGACGCCCCGGCCGCCGCCCGGACCGCGCTGGACACCGCCCTCGCAGCCGTCCAGACCTGGCTCGGCGAAGAGCGGTACGGCGCGGCCGCGCTCGTCGTCCTCACCGGGCAGGGGCCGGCCGACGGCGCGGTGCGCGGTCTGGTCCGCGCGGCGCAGGCCGAGGACCCGGGCCGGATCGTCCTCGTCGACGTCCCCGACGGTTCCCTCACCCCGGCCCTGCTGGCCGCCGCGCTCGATACGGGCGAGCCTGAAGTTGCCGTGCGTGACCGCGAGTTGCGAGTGCCGCGGCTCACCAGGGTCCACGCCCCCGACGACTCCGAGGCCACCGGCCGTGACTGGGGCACCGTACTGATCACCGGCGGCACCGGCGGGCTCGGCGCGCTGCTCGCCCGGCATCTCGTCAGCCACCACGGCGTCCGCAGGCTGGTTCTGGCCAGCCGGCGCGGCGCCAAGGCGCCGGACGCTCCGCCGCTGCTCGCCGAACTCGCCGCACTCGGCGCCCACGCCTCCGCGGTGAGCTGCGATGTCGCGGACCGCGAGGCGCTCGCCGCGCTGCTCGCCGAGCATCCGGTCGACAGCGTCGTGCACACCGCGGGCGTCCTGGACGACGGCCTGGTCGGCTCCCTGACGGCGGAGCGCCTCGACACCGTCCTGCGGCCCAAGGCCGACGCCGCGTGGCATCTGCACGAGCTGACCCGCGACCGCGACCTCGCCCACTTCGTCCTCTTCTCCTCGGCGGCCGGCAGCCTCGACGCCACGGGCCAGGGCAACTACGCCGCCGCCAACGCCTTCCTGGACGCCCTCGCCGAGGAGCGCCGGGCCGCCGGGCTCCCCGCCGTCTCCCTGGCCTGGGGCCTGTGGGCGGGCGGCGGCGGCATGGGCGGACAGCTCGACGAGGCCGACCGCCGGCGCATCGAACGCTCCGGCATCGGCGCGCTCGACCCCGACCAGGGGCTCGCGCTCTTCGACGCCGCTCTGCGCGCCGACCGCGCCACCCTGGTGCCGGTGGCGCTGGACACCGCGGCGCTGCGCCGCAGGAGCGACGGCGCACCGCACATCCTGCGCGCCCTGGCCGGGCCCCGGCCGGGCATCCGCGCCGGCGCGGAAAGGTCGCTCGCGGACCGGCTCAAAGCGCTGCCCGCCGCCGACCACGAGCACACCGTCCTGGACGTGGTCCGCACGGAGGTGGCCGCGGTCCTCGGCCACGACGGCCCCACCTCCGTCGAACCCAAACGCGCCTTCACCGAGCTGGGCTTCGACTCGCTCGCCGCGGTGGAGCTGCGCAACAAGCTCAACGCGGCCGGCGGGCTGCGGCTGCCGTCCACCCTCATCTTCGACTACGCGACCCCGGCGGCGCTGGCCGGTTATCTGCTCGCCACGCTGCGGCCGGAGACCCGGGCCCCCGCCGAGGAGACCGACGACGCGCGGCTCGCCGCACTGGTGGCCGCCATCCCGGTCGCCCGCATCCGGGAGGCCGGACTGCTGGACACGCTGCTGAAGCTGTCCGAACCCGGCGCACCGGCCACGGAGCCCACCGACCGGTCCGTGGACATCAAGAGCATGGCCGTCGCCGACCTCGTCCGCGCCGCCCTCGACCACAGTGCCGGCTGATCACGCCGCCAAGCAATCAGGCGGCCGAGCCATCAGCGCCGCCACGCAATCAGGGAGCGACACAGACCGTGGATACATCTGTCGAGCAGATCGTCGAGGCGCTGCGCGAGTCGTTGCTCGAGAACGAACGGCTCCGCCGGCAGAACGCGAAGATTACCGCGGCGGCGGAGGAACCGATCGCGATCGTCGCGATGAGCTGCCGCTATCCGGGCGGCGTCAGCACGCCCGAGCAGCTGTGGCGGCTCGTGGACCAAGGGGTCGACGCCGTCGGCGACTTCCCGGCGGACCGGGACTGGGACACCGACGCCCTCTACGACCCGGACCCGGACGCGCCCGGCAAGACGCATGTGCGCGAGGGCGGATTCCTCTACGACGCACCGCGGTTCGACCCCGGCTTCTTCGGCATCTCACCGCGTGAGGCCATCGCGATGGACCCCCAGCAGCGGCTGCTGCTGGAGACGGCCTGGGAGGCGTTCGAGCGCGGCGGCATCGACCCGCACAGCGTGCGCGGCACCCGCGCCGGGATCTTCGCGGGGGTGATGTACCACGACTACGGCAGCTGGCTCACCGAGGTGCCCGAGGGCGTCGAGGGCTATCTCGGCAACGGCAACCTCGGCAGCGTGGCCTCCGGCCGGGTCTCGTACACCCTGGGCCTGGAGGGGCCCGCGGTCACCGTGGACACCGCGTGCTCGTCCTCGCTGATCGCCATCCATCTGGCGGTGCAGGCGCTGCGCCAGGGCGAATGCTCGCTGGCCCTGGCCGGCGGTGTGACGGTGATGTCCACCCCCGATACCTTCGTGGACTTCAGCAGGCAGCGCGGGCTCGCCCTGGACGGCCGGTGCAAGTCGTTCGCCGCGGGCGCGGACGGCACCGGCTGGGGTGAGGGCGTCGGCCTGCTGCTGCTGGAGCGGCTCTCCGACGCCACCCGCAACGGACATCCGGTGCTCGCCCTGGTCCGGGGCAGCGCCACCAACCAGGACGGCGCCTCCAACGGGCTGACCGCCCCCAACGGCCCCTCGCAAGCACGGGTGATCCGCCAGGCGCTGTCCAACGCCCGGCTCGCCGCACACCAGGTGCACGCGGTCGAGGCGCACGGCACCGGCACCCCGCTCGGCGACCCGATCGAGGCACAGGCCCTCCTCGCCACCTACGGGCAGGACCGCTCCGACGGCGAGCCGCTGTGGCTGGGCTCGGTGAAGTCCAACATCGGCCACACCCAGGCGGCCGCCGGTGTCGCGGGCGTCATCAAGATGGTCATGGCGATGCGCCACGGCCGGCTGCCCCGGACGCTGCACGCCGAACACCCCACCCCGCAGGTCGACTGGGAGTCGGGCGCGGTGGAGCTGCTCAGCGACGCGAGGGCCTGGCCCGAGACCGGCGAGCCCCGTCGCGCGGCCGTGTCCTCGTTCGGCATCAGCGGCACCAACGCGCATGTCATCGTGGAGGGCGTACCGGAGCCCGAGCCGCGGGAGGAGGAGCCCGCGTGGACGGGCCCGCTGCCGCTCGTCCTGTCCGGCAAGGGCGAACGGGGCCTGGCGGGGCAGGCGCGGCAACTGCTCGACCACCTCACCGACGCCCCCGTCCCCGACCTCGCCTACTCCCTGGCCACCACACGCGCCGCACTCGACCACCGCGCCGTGGTCGTCGGCGCCGACCACAAGGCCCTCACCACGGGCCTCACGGCGCTGGCCGAGGGCGTCGCCGCCCCGAACGTGGTCAAGGGCGCCCCGGCGGACGAGTCCCGCATCGCCTTCGTCTTCCCCGGACAGGGCTCGCAGTGGGCCGGCATGGCCGCTGAACTGCTGGACACCTCGCCCGTGTTCGCCGCGAAGATGGCCGAGTGCGCCGAGGCGCTCGCCCCCGTGGTCGACTGGGATCTGCTGGCGACGGTCCGCGAGGCCGGGCCGCTGGACCGGGTGGACGTGGTCCAGCCCGTGCTGTGGGCCATCATGGTGTCGACCGCCGAGCTGTGGCGCTCGCACGGCGTCCAGCCCGCCGCCGTCATCGGCCACTCCCAGGGCGAGATCGCCGCCGCCTGCGTGGCCGGGGCGCTGACGCCGGCCGACGGCGCCAGGGTCGTCGCCCTGCGCAGCCTCGCCATCGCCGAGGAGCTGTCCGCCCACGGCGGCATGATGTCGGTGGCGCTGCCGGAGGAGCGGGCCCGCGAGTGGATCGCCCCCTACGACGGCCGGGTCTCGGTGGCCGCCGTCAACGGCGCCACCTCGGTGGTCCTCTCCGGCGAGAGCGACGCCCTGGACGAGCTGCGCGACGCGATCGTGGCCGACGGCGCCCGCGCCAAGCGGCTGCCCGTGGACTACGCCTCGCACGCCGCGCAGGTCGAGGCGATCAGGGAGCGGCTGCTGACCGAACTGGCCGGAATCCAGGGGCGGTCGGCCGAGGTGCCGTTCTACTCCACCGTCACCGGGGCGCTGTACGACACCACGGACCTCGACGCCGAGTACTGGTACACCAATCTGCGGCAGAGCGTGCTCTTCGACCCGACCGTGCGGGTGCTGCTGGGCGGCGGGTACGGCGTGTTCGTCGAGTGCAGCCCGCATCCGGTGCTGCTGCACAGCATCGAGGAGACCGCCGAGGCCGCCGGCCGGGATGTGGTGGGTGTCGGCTCCCTGCGCCGCGACGACGGCGGCCAGGACCGCTTCCTGGCCTCGCTCGCCGAGGCGTTCACCCAGGGCGTGGCGGTCGACTGGCGCCCGGTGTTCGAGGGCCTGCCGGTGCGCGCCGCCGCACTGCCCACCTACGCCTTCCAGCGTGAGCGGTTCTGGCTCGGCCGCTCCCCGGCGGTCGGCGATGTGACCGCGGCGGGCCTTTCCACCACCGGACATCCGCTGCTGGGTGCCGCCGTACCGGTGGCCGAGGGCGGCATGCTGTTCACCGGCCGGCTCTCCACCGCCACCGCCCCGTGGCTCGCCGATCACGCGGTCGGCGGCACCGTGCTGCTGCCGGGCACCGCTTTCGTCGAGCTGGCCATCAGCGCCGGTTACGACCTCGGCTGCGGCCGCCTCGCGGAGTTGACGATGGAGGCGCCCCTGACGCTGCCCGAGCGCGGCGCGGTCCAGCTTCAACTCCACCTCGCCGACCCCGACGAGACCGGGCGCCGCACGCTCTCCGTGCACTCGCGGTCCGAGGGCGAGGACGTCCCGTGGACGCGCAACGCCTCCGGTCTGCTGGAGCCGGACACCGCGGAGGAGGCGTTCGACCTCGCCGCCTGGCCGCCCGCGGGCGCCCAGCCCGTCCCGGTGGAGGACGTCTACGACCGGCTCGCCGACCAGGGCTACATGTACGGCCCCGCTTTCCAGGGGCTGCGCGCCGCCTGGCGGCGCGGCGCGGAGATCTTCGCCGAGGTCGAACTGGCGCTGGAAGCCGAGAAGTTCGGCATCCACCCCGCCCTGTTCGACGCGGCCCTGCACGCCGCGGCGCTCGGCGACCCCGACGACGGCCCGGCCCGGCTCCCGTTCGTCTGGAACGGCGTCTCGCTCTTCGCGACCGGGGCCACCGCGCTGCGGGTGCGCGCCGAAGAGGCCGAGGGCCAGGACGCGCTGACCCTTCAGCTCGCGGACACCACCGGCGCGCCGGTGGCCTCCGTCCAGGCGCTGGTGTCCCGCGCGGTCGAGGCGGACGCGCTGACCGCCGGACCCGCCCGCTCGGACGCGCTGTTCCGGCTCGACTGGCCGGCGCTGCCGGTCCCGGACGGATCCACGGCGACGTACACGGAGCCGGACGAGGGCGGTCTCGCCACCCTCCTCGACAGCCCCGATACCCTGCCGGAGTTCGTCGTCCTGCCCCTGGCCGGATCCCAGGACCCCGTCACCGGCACCCGCACCGCCACCGGCCGGGTGCTGGACGCCCTTCGGCAGTGGCTGGACAGCGACCGCACCGACGCCTCCCGGCTGCTCGTCCTGACCGACGGAGCCGTGGCGGTGGGCAGCGAGGGTGTGAAGGACCTCCCGGCCGCCGCCGTCTGGGGACTGGTCCGCGCCGCCCAGGGGGAGAACCCCGACCGCTTCGTCCTCGTCGACACGGACGCCACGGCCGAGGAGGCGGTCGCCGCCGCGGCGGCCACCGGCGAACCGCAGCTCGCCCTGCGCGACGGCACCGCCCATGTCCCGCGCATGGCCCGAGCCGCGCGGACCGGTCCGGACCTGACGTTCCACCCCGACGGCACCGTCCTCATCACCGGCGGCACCGGTGTGCTCGGCTGCCTGCTGGCCCGCCACCTGGTGGACACCCACGGCGTACGCCACCTCATCCTCGCGAGCCGCGGCGGTGTCGCGGCCGACGACCTGGCCGGCCTCGACGCGGACGTCACCGTCGCCCGGTGCGACGCCGCCGATCGCGACCAGCTCGCCGAGCTGCTGGCCGGCGTGTCCGCCGAGCACCCGCTGACCGGCGTCGTCCACATGGCCGGTGTCCTGGACGACGGTCTGGTCTGCGACCTCACCCCCGACCGGCTCGACGCGGTGCTCCGCCCCAAGGTCGACGCGGCCTGGCAGCTGCACGAGCTCACCAAGGACCTCGGCCTCTCCGCCTTCGTGCTGTTCTCCTCGGCCGCGGGCACCGTGGACGGCGCCGGGCAGTCCGGCTACGCCGCGGCCAACGCCTTCCTCGACGGTCTCGCGTACCACCGGCGCGCCCTCGGACTGCCCGCCCTCTCCCTGGGCTGGGGCTTCTGGGAGCAGCGCACCGGCATGACCGCGCATCTCACCGACGCCGACGTGGAGCGCATGGCCCGCTCCGGCGTCCGCCCGCTGTCCACCGCCGACGGCCTGGGGCTGTTCGACACCGCACTGGCCCAGGGCGAACCCTTCCTGCTCCCCATCGGTCTCGACCTGCCCGCGCTCCGCAAGGCGCCTTCCCTGCCGCCCCTGCTGCGCGCTCTGGTGCCCCAACCGGCCCGGCGTCAGGCTGCGGGGCGCGTGGTGCCCGGCGCGTTCACGGACCGGCTGCTCGCCTTGCCCCCGGCCGAGCGTGACGCCACGCTCCTGGAACTCGTCCGTACCCATGTCGCCGCCGTCCTCGGCCACGACCCGGACATGGTCCTCGACCCGCGCCGTGCCTTCCGCGAGGCGGGCTTCGACTCGCTCACCGCGGTCGAGCTGCGCAACCGGCTCGGCGCCGCCGTCGGACTCCGGCTCCCGGCGACCCTGGTCTTCGACTACCCCGACGCGATCGCCCTCGTCGGCCATCTCAAGGCCGAACTCGTCGGCCCCGACGAGGAGACGGACCACGCCGCACCGGCCATGGCCGCCTCGGCGGCGGACGAGCCGATCGCCATCGTGGCCATGAGCTGCCGCTACCCCGGCGGGGTCGCCACCCCCGAGGAGCTGTGGCGGCTGCTGGCCGACGGCGGCGACGGCATCGCGCCCTTTCCCACCGACCGCGGCTGGGACGAAGGACTCTACGACCCGGAGCCCGGCAAGGCGGACAAGTGCTCCACCCGCGAGGGCGGATTCCTCTACGACGCCGCCGACTTCGACGGCGACTTCTTCGGCATCTCGCCGCGCGAGGCCCTCGCCATGGACCCGCAGCAGCGGTTGCTGCTGGAAGCCTCCTGGGAGGCGCTGGAGCGGGCCGGGATCGATCCCCAGTCGGTGCGCGGCAGCCGTACGGGCGTCTTCACCGGCATCATGTACCACGACTACGGCAGCAGGCTCAGCAACGCCCCCGAGGCGGTGCGCGACTACCTGGGCAACGGCAGCCTCGGCTCCGTCGCCTCCGGCCGGATCGCCTACACCCTGGGCCTGGAGGGCCCGGCCCTCACCGTCGACACCGCGTGCTCCTCGTCGCTGGTCGCACTGCATCTGGCCGCCCAGGCGCTGCGTCAGGGCGAATGCGAACTCGCCCTGGCGGGCGGCGCCTCCGTGATGTCCACCGCCGACACCTTCGTGGACTTCAGCAGGCAGCGCAATCTCGCCGCCGACGGCCGGGCGAAGTCCTTCGCGGACCGCGCCGACGGCACGGCGCTCTCCGAGGGCGTCGGCATGCTGCTGCTGGAGCGGCTGTCGGACGCCCGGCGCTACGGCCATGAGGTGCTGGCGGTCGTGCGGGGCTCCGCTGTCAATCAGGACGGCGCGTCCAATGGTCTGACGGCGCCCAATGGCCCCTCGCAGCAGCGGGTGATCCGTCAGGCGCTGGCGAGCGCACGGCTGTCGACGGGCGATGTGGACGTGGTCGAGGCGCATGGCACCGGTACCACGCTGGGCGACCCGATCGAGGCGCAGGCGCTGCTCGCCACCTACGGCCAGGACCGGGACGCCGGCCACCCGTTGTGGCTGGGGTCCGTCAAGTCCAACATCGGCCACACCCAGGCAGCCGCCGGTGTGGCCGGTGTCATCAAGATGGTCATGGCGATGCGCCACGGCGTCCTGCCGCGCACACTCCACGTCGACGAGCCGTCCTCGCAGGTGGACTGGGAAGCGGGTCAGGTGCGGGTGCTCACCGAGGAGCGGGCATGGCCGGAGCGCGGCCGCCCGCGCCGGGCCGGGGTGTCCTCGTTCGGCATCAGCGGCACCAACGCGCACACCATCCTCGAACAGGCCCCCGCCGAGGAGCCGGAGCCCGAGGAGCGCCCGGACGCCCCCGCGCCGCTGCTCCCCGTGCTGGTGTCCGGCGCCACCCCCGAGGCCCTGGCCGCCCAGGCCGCGCGGCTGCTGACCGTCGGCAACGCCTCCGTCCCCGAGCTCGCCTACTCGCTCGCCACCGGCCGCGCCGCCCTCGCCCACCGGGGCGCGGTGATCGCCCGGGACCACGGCGAACTCACCGCCGGACTGGCAGCGTTGGCGTCCGGCGCCACCGCCGAGACGGTGGTGCGCGGCAAGCAGGTCGTCGGCCGCCTCGCCTTCCTGTTCACCGGGCAGGGCGCCCAGCGCCCCGGCATGGGGCAGGCGCTCCGCGCGGCCTTCCCCGCCTTCCGCAAGGCGCTGGACGAGGTCTGCGACCGGCTCGACACTCATCTGGACCGGCCGCTGCGCGACCTGATCCTCGCCGAGCCGGACACCGAGAACGCCGGGCGGCTCGACCACACCGTGTACACCCAAAGCGCGCTGTTCGCCGTCGAGACCGCGCTGTTCCGGCTGCTGGAGTCCTGGGGCGTGCGCCCCGACTACCTCGCCGGACACTCCATCGGCGAGCTGACCGCGGCACATGTCGCGGGGGTGCTCGGCCTGGAGGACGCGGCCCGGCTGGTCGCCGCGCGCGGCCGGCTGATGCAGGAGCTGCCCGCCGGAGGCGCGATGCTCGCCATCGACGCCACCGAGCAGGAGGTCGTACCGCACCTCGGCGCCGAGGTGGGCATCGCCGCCGTCAACGGCCCCACCGCCGTGGTGATCTCCGGCGCGGAGGCCGCCGTGGCCGCCGTCGGCGCCGCCTTCGAGGGCCGCAGGACCAAGCGGCTGCGGGTCAGTCACGCGTTCCACTCACCGCTGATGGACCCGATGCTGAAGGAGTTCGAGGAGGTCGCGCGGGGGCTGCGGTTCAACCCTCCGGCCATCCCCGTCGTCTCCCACCTCACCGGTCGCATCGCGTCGCCCGAGGAGCTCACCTCGCCCGAGTACTGGGTGCGCCACGTCCGGGAGGCCGTACGGTTCTGCGACGGCGTCCGGACCCTGGAGAGCGAGGGTGTACGGACCTTCCTCGAACTCGGCCCCGACGCCGTGCTCGCCACCATGGGCACCCACTGCCTCGCCGACCCCGAGCGCTCGGTGCTCGTCCCCGCGCTGCGCCGCGACCGCGAGGAGCCGGCGGCCCTGGCCACCGCGCTCGCGACGCTGCAGGTCCGCGGCGTCCCGATCGACTGGGAGCGGGCGTACGAAGGCACCGGCGTCCGCCGGGTCGCCCTGCCCACCTACGCCTTCCAACGGCAGCGGCTGTGGCTGGACGACGGACCGTCCGGCCCCGCCGATGTGACCGGCCTCGGCCAGATGCCTGCGGACCATCCGCTGCTCGGCGCGGTCCTCACCCTCGCGGAGAGCGACACCGTGGCCCTCACCGGGCGGGTGTCCCTGAGCACCCATCCCTGGCTGGCCGACCACGCCGTCGCCGATGTGGTGCTGCTGCCGGGCAGCGCGTTCGTGGAACTGGCCGTCCAGGCGGGCGACCGGGTGGGCTGCTCGCGGGTCGAGGAGCTGACCATCGAACGGCCGCTGGTGCTGCCGGACCGGGGCGCCGTGCTGCTCCAGGTGGTCGCGGGCGTCCCCGACGACACTGGACAGCGCCGGCTCACCGTGCACGCCCGCGCCGAGGACGGCGGCCGGACCTGGACCCGCCACGCCACCGGCCTCCTCGCCCCGGCGAGCGCGCCGGAGCCCGCCGCACTCGCCGTCTGGCCCCCGGCCGGCGCCACGTCCGTCGACCTGAGCGGTACCTACGACCACCTCGCCGAACAGGGCTACGGCTACGGCCCGCTGTTCCGCTGCCTGCGCACCGCGTGGCGGGTCGGCGAGGAGGTCTACGCCGAGCTCGCACTGCCCGAGGACGCCGGAGAGGACGGCTTCGGACTCCATCCGGCGCTGCTGGACTCCGCGCTGCACGCGATCGATCTGCTGGACGGCCAGGACCCGGCCGTGATGACGCTCCCGTTCGCCTGGGAGGGCGTCACGCTGTACGCGGCGGGCGCCTCCGCCCTGCGACTGCGGCTCACCCCGGATGGCGCCGAGCGGATGACCCTGCGGCTGTACGACGGCGCGGGCGCCCCGGTCGCCGAGGTCTCCTCGCTCCGGATCCGGCAGGTCACCGCCGAGCAGCTGACCGCGGCCGCACCGGACGTGGGCGATCTGTACGACGTGGAGTGGGTGGCGCTGCCGGTGCCCGAGCACACCGATCTCACCCCGGAACTGGTGCGGTTCACCCCGCGGACCGGCACTGCCCTGCCCGTCGCGGCGCGCGAGACGGCGATCGAGGCGCTGACCACGCTGCGGAAGCGCCTCGCCGAGGACGCCGCCGAGGGCGCGCCGCTGGTGGTCGTCACTACCGGAGCCGTCGGCGTGGACGGCCCGCCCGACCCGGCCCAGGCCGTCGTCTGGGGCCTGGTGCGCTCGGCGGCCGTCGAGTACCCCGGCCGGCTCGTCCTCGTCGACCTCGACGGCGACCCCGCCTCCGAGGCCCGGCTCGCCGCGGCGGTGGCCACCGGGGAGCCGGAACTGGCGCTGCGCGCGGGCACGGCGTACGTACCGAAGCTGACCGAGCCCGCGCCGGCCGCGACCTCCCTGGATCTGGACCCCGAGGGCACGGTGCTCATCACCGGCGGCACCGGAAGCCTCGGCCTCCTGCTCGCCCAACACCTCGTCACCGCGCACAACGTCCGGCATCTGGTACTGAGCAGCCGCGGCGGCACGGCGGACCCCGGCGCCCTGGCCGGACTCGACGCGACGGTGACGGTCGTCGCCTGCGACGCGACCGACCGGGACGCGCTCGCCGAGCTGCTCGCCGGGATACCGGAGGAGCATCCGCTGACCGCCGTGGTGCACGCCGCCGGGGTGCTGGATGACGGACTGCTCTCGGCGCTCACCCCGGACCGGCTGGACGCCGTCATGCGGCCCAAGGTGGACGCCGCCTGGAATCTGCACGAACTCACCCGGGACCTGGACCTCGCGGCCTTCGTGCTCTTCTCGTCGGCCGCGGGCACACTCGGCGCGGCCGGGCAGGCCAACTACGCGGCGGCCAACGCCTTCCTGGACGCGCTCGCGGCCCAGCGGCGCGCGTCCGGACTTCCCGCCCTCTCCCTGGGCTGGGGGCTGTGGGACACCGGCTCCGGCATGGCGGGCGGCCTCGGCGAGACCGAGCTGCGCCGACTGGCCCGGGACGGCATCGAGCCGCTGCCGGCGGACCGCGCGCTGGCGCTGTTCGACCGCGCGCTCGGCTCGGGACGGCCCGCGCTGCTGCCGGTCCGGGTCCGGTTGACCGAGGACGCGCCGCCGCTGGTGCGCGGCCTGGTGCGGACCGCGGCCCGGCGTACGGCACGCACCGCGCCCGCCGTGGCCGAGAACAGGCGGCCCGAGGCGCTGCCGGAGCGGCTCGCGGCCCTGTCGCCCGCCGACGCCAGGAAGCTGCTGCTGGAGACCGTGTGCGGCCATGTCGCGGACGTGCTCGGCCACGTGGGCGCCGACGCGGTCGACCCGCAGCGCCCGTTCGGCGAGCTGGGCGTGGACTCGCTGGCCGCGCTGGAGCTGCGCAACCGGATCAGCGCGGACACCGGGCTGCGGCTGTCCACGACCCTGACGTTCGACTACCCCAACCCGGAGGCGATCGTCGGCCACCTCGTCGAGGAGCTGGTCCCGGACGCCGGTGCCGAGGCCGGCCAGGACGCAGAGGCCGAGGTGATGCGGATGGAGGCCGTGCTCGACGCCGCCACGGTGGACGAGGAGACCCGGGCCCGGGTGGCCACGCGGCTGCGGGCGCTGACCGCGAAGTGGACCGGCGCGGGGGAGTGGGAGGACGGCGGCGAGGACGAGCGGAAGGACGGACCGCGACTGGAGTCCGCGACCGCGGCCGAGCTGTTCGGCATCCTCGACGACGAGCTGGGCAGCTTCAACTGACCTGACACACCACAACGGCCCGCCGGGGAAATCCGGCGGGCCGCCTGAGGGGAGCGCTCGATGGGGCGGCAGGAACGGACGAGGCCGTCAGGCCAGTCGGCCTTCCACGGCCGAGGAGCGGTTGCGGTTGGTGGGGTCGGACATGGTGGGGATCTGGTGTTCCAGCACCTTGGACGGCAGTTCGGCCCGGCTGGCCACGTTCAGCTTGCGGTAGACGCGGGTGAGGTGCTGTTCGACGGTGCTGATGGTGACGTGGATGCGGCTGCTGATCTCCCGGTTGGTGTAGCCGAGGGCGGCGAGCCCCGCCACCCGGCACTCGGCGTCACTGAGGATCGGGGCGATGTCCTCCCCGGTGGACGCCTCGGCGGGGGCGACGAGCCGGTTGTCGACGGGGGACTCGATACGGCACCACTCGGCCTCCTGGGCGGCCTGGCGGGCCACCAGCCGGGCCCGGTCGTACTCGCCCAGTTCGTAGTGGGCGGAGGACAGGTCCGCGTAGGCCAGGGCGAGTTCCAGCCGGTCGCCGCAGGCCTTGAGGAGGTCGATCGACTCACGCAGGAGTGAGGTGCGCTGATGCGGCTGGCTGGCACCGGCCAGCACCCGCAGGGCGATGGCGCGGGAGCGCGAGCTGTGTCCGCCGGGGAGCCTGATCTGCCTCTCCGCCCACTCCCGGGCGGTGCGTACCTTGCCGATGCGCAGATTGGCCTGTGCGAGGTCGGCGCACCAGGGGATGCCCTTTTGCAGATGGGGGTTGCCGTCGCGCATCAGGCGGCCGCAGGTCTCGAAGTCGTTGAGCGCCGCGAAGGCCCGGTCGGTGGCCAGATAGTGGTGGCCACGGGCGCGCAGGTACTGGATGCCGAAGATGGTCCCGAACATCGTCTCCGGGACCTCGCGCTTGAAAAGGTGCGCCGCGGCGTCGTGCTTGCCCATGCTGGTGCGGGCGAAGACGGCCGTGGACAGGGGCAGTCCGATCAGCACCCCCCACCCCTGGGCGTGGAGCATGTCCAGCGCCTGCGTGGCTCGCAGCTCGGCGGTGGCCAGATCCCCCTGGAGCAGGGCGATCTCGGCACGGACACTGCCGATGAGGGCCTGCCAGGTCGTCGCCTTGCGCTCGACGGTGCATTCGAGCACCGCTTCGCAGGCGCGGGCGGCGGTGAGGGTGCGGTCGGTGTGGGCGATGGCGAGCAGGGACATCGCCACCAGCTCGGGCTTCAGATGGTCCAGCCGATGGCCCTGGAGGGCTTCGGCGACGTTGGCGACGGACTCGTCGGTGGCGCTGCCGCTGATCAGTTGGGCCACCTTCGGCCCCAGACCGTGCGTGTCATCGACCGGCCCGGATTCGAGGGAGGCCAGCTTGGCCGTCTCGGTCCGCTTGCCGACCCGTGGCACACCGTAGAACCACTGGCGGATGAACTCGACTTCGGCGATGGCCTGGGCGTCGGCCCGTGAGGGGGTGTGGCCCAGGGTGGCCACGGCCTTGGCGGCGGGTTCGGTGTCGCCCTGCCACAGCATATGGCGGACCACGGTGGCGGTGTCGCGCACGTCCAGCCTGCCGTCGAGGGCGGGCCGGCGCAGCGGCGCGAGATGGGTTCCGGCGGCCGCGGGGTTCACCCGCCACTCCGCGCGCCCCAGGGCCGCGGACAGCGCGTGGCGTTCGCCCTCGTCCCGGCTGTGACGCAGCATCAGCCGCAGATAGGTCGTGGACTGCTTGACATCGTCGGCGGCCAGCGTCTGTTCGGCGGCGGTGCGCAGCACGGGCGGCCCCCACTCCTCGGGGACCCGGTCCGCGGCCACGAGGTGCTTGGCCACCTCGGGTGCGGGGGCCCCGTCCAGATAGAGCAGCCGGGCCACCTCGCTGTGCAGCCGTGTGCGTTCGTCGGGGTCGATGTCCTCCAGTACCGCGCCGGCGGCGACCGGGTGGCGGAAACGGTAACCGTCGAGCAGCCCCGTGGAGTTGAGGATCTCTACGACTTCCTGGACAGGGGAGGGCGCCGCGCCGACGGCCAGCGGGACGGTGCGGGCCGTGGCGAATTCGCCGAGGGCGGCCACGGCCCGCGCGACCCGGGCGTGGCGGGGTTCGCCGCGGTGCAGACAGGCCAGGACGGCCTGGCGGTAGGCGGTGCTGGCGATGGGCCGGCCGGTCAGGGCGCCGAAGCGGGTGCTGTCGTCCAAAAGCGCGTGGAGCAGCATGGGATTTCCGGCCGTCGCACCGTGATAGGCGTCACTGATGTCCGAGGGAAGGCGTTGTCCGGCCTGTGCGGTGAGCATGGCCGCGACGCCTTCTTCCGAAAGCGGAGCGAGTCGGACGCGGCGGTGCGGCCGACGGATGAGATCGCCGTGAACGTGAGAACCCGTCAATCCGTCCTGGCCCCAGCTGACACACATCACTAGTATTTTTCTGGTGCGTATTCTGCTAAGGAGAGCGAGTGTGGTGTGCAGCGATTCGTTGTCCATGAGATGGGCATCGTCGATGGCGATCACCACAGGGCGGTCCTGGGCGAGTTCCAGGATGATGCCGGTGATCTCATGGGAAATGTGGTCGACGCCACTCGACGGCCTCGTGTCACGCGTGCTTGCGTCGCTCCCGGGAAACGGCGGGAGGCGATCGAGAGTGTCAGGCGGCACCTCGCCGCTGTGCAGCAATTGGCTGAAAACGCTCACCGGCTGTGACCGCTGGGCCCGCGAGCCGGTGGCGGTCAGAACATGGGCTCTCGTCTCGCCCACTGTTGTTAAAAACTCGTAAACAAGTTCCGTCTTACCGGAACCCGGCCCTCCCGTAACAATGACCAGTTGACCGGATCCCCGTGCGCAGGCGGTGAACGCCTCGCTCAGAATACCCAGTTCCTTGGTGCGGTCGAACAGGCGCATGGTGATCCCCTCATGTCGGCCTTCACCCCCGGGGCCGCGCACCCCACGTCGCGCCCCGAAGAGCGTCACCGCTGGTCGTGGGGGTGCGGGGCCGCCCATCACCCAGCGGGCAACGGTGGCCGCGGTGCCGAGGGGTGGAAGGTGGCCAGATCTGCCTCAGCTTCGTCGATGCCGAGGCGGGGGGCCGGGTGAACTGCACGCCCGATACTTCCCCCGGTTTGTACTTCTTCGCGTGGCCCGCACGCCGTGGTCCCCTCAGGTTGCTTGAAGCGTAAACTCAAGGACAGCGACGCGTGGCGCATTGCAGTCGGTTGTCCCCGTGATCCCCATGGTGCGAGAAAGACTGATTGGTGCTCCTGAATGGCGCGAACCCATCGGTTGAGCAGCCAGTCGTCGGCTTCTGAACGTCAGACCGCCCTGCCGAGCGCGTCTGTTAACGGATGGCCAATTATGCGTCACCCCTGAGGATTTCATGGCTCCTCGTGACCGCAGATGAGTCGAAATTAGTTTCTTTACTCAAGTGGGCCGAATGTTATCGGCCTTCACTAACACTGTCAACTATCACCTTTTGCCTTCCAGTTACCTCCGCCGACTTCGAAGATCAGTGCCTCGGGAATCCCCCTCGACGGGTGTGCATTTCCAGTATGTACCAAGCCGGCCGGGCGCCACCGGGTTCCCTTCGGGCGTCCCGCCCCCGGAAAGGCGACCGTTCGGGGCCGGGGCACCCGCTGGGGGCGGTAGGGGTTGGATGGCCGTCTGTCGCTCCTTAGCCTCCGACTGGCAGGGGGAGCGCGGACCGAGAACCCGGAACGGCCGCCATGCCCGGGAAGCTTCTTTCGATTCCGATCGGATGGCTGCGCTGGTGAACAACGAGGACCAACTGCTCGACTACCTCAGGCGGACGGCCGCGGATCTGCGTGAAGCGCGGTGCAGGCTGCGCGAGTTCGAGCACCGCGTGAACGAGCCCGTGGCCATCGTGGGTATGGGGTGCCGGTACCCCGGCGGTGTCAGCACTCCTGACGAGCTGTGGGACCTGGTGGCCGCCGGGACCGACGCGGTGTCGGACTTCCCCGCCGACCGGGGCTGGGACGTCGAATCCCTCTACGACCCCGACCCCACACGGGCCGGCCGGACCTACGCCCGCACTGGCGGCTTCCTGCACGACGCCGCCGACTTCGACCACGACTTCTTCGGGATCAGCCCGCGCGAGGCGCTGGCGATGGACCCGCAGCAGCGGCTGCTGCTGGAGACCTCCTACGAGGCGTTCGAGGACGCCGGCGTGGTGCCGTCGGCGCTGCGCGGCAGCCGCACCGGCGTCTTCGCCGGGGTGATGTACAACGACTACGCCACCCGGCTGCACTCGGTCCCCGACGACCTCGACGGCTATCTGGCCAACGGCAGCGCCGCCAGCATCGCCTCCGGCCGCGTGGCCTACACCTTCGGTCTCGAAGGACCGGTCGTCACCATCGACACGGCCTGCTCGTCCTCGCTGGTGGCACTGCACTGGGCGGTCCGGGCGCTGCGGTCCGGCGAATGCACGCTCGCCCTGGCGGGCGGGGTGACCGTGATGTCGACCCCCGAGACCTTCGTGGACTTCAGCCGGCAGCGCGGACTGTCCCCCGACGGCCGCTGCAAGGCGTTCGCCGCCTCCGCCGACGGCACCGGCTGGGGCGAGGGCGTGGGCATGCTGCTGGTCGAGCGGCTCTCCGACGCCCAGCGCAACGGCCACCGGATCCTCGGCGTCATCCGCGGCAGCGCCATCAACTCCGACGGCGCCAGCAGCCGGCTGACCGCGCCCAACGGCCCCTCCCAGCAGCGGGTGATACGGCAGGCGCTGGCCGGCGCCGGTCTCACCCCCGTGGACGTCGACGTGGTCGAGGCGCATGGCACCGGCACCTCACTCGGCGACCCGATCGAGGCCCAGGCGCTGCTCGCCACCTACGGCCAGGACCGGCCTGAGGGTAGGCCGCTGTGGCTCGGCTCGATCAAGTCCAACCTGGGCCACACCCAGGCGGCCGCCGGGGTGGCCGGTGTGATCAAGATGGTGCTGGCGATGCGCCACGGCGTGGTGCCCCCCACCCTGCACATCGACGAGCCCACCGCCGAGGTCGACTGGAGCGCCGGAGCCGTGGAGCTGGCCACCGAGCGTCAGGCCTGGCCGGACGTGGACCGCCCGCGCCGCGCGGCGGTCTCCTCCTTCGGCATCAGCGGCACCAACGCGCATGTGGTGCTGGAGCAGGCGCCGCCTGCCGGGGAGGGCGACGGGGCCCCGGAGAAGAAGGGGACGGGCGCCGCCGTGGTGCCGTGGATCGTCTCGGCCCGCACCCCGCGGGCGCTCGCCGACCAGACCCGCCGGCTGCGCGCCTGGCTCGCCGGCCGCCCGGAGCTGAGCCCGGCCGATGTCGGCTTCTCCCTCGCCACCACCCGCTCCGTGTGGGAACACCGCGCGGTCGCCGTCGGCGCCGACACCGAGGAGCTGCTCGCCGGACTCGCCGCCCACCCCGGCGCCTCGCCGGTCGGCGGCAAGGTGGCCTTCCTCTTCACCGGCCAGGGCTCCCAGCGCATCGGCATGGGCCGTGAGCTGTACCGAAACCACCCCGTGTTCGCCGAATCCTTCGACGCGGTCTGCGCGCTGATGGACCCCCGGCTCGAAAGCCCGCTCACCGACGTGATCGAGTCCGACCCCGAGCTGCTGACCCGCACCGACTACGCCCAGGCCGCCGTCTTCGCCGTCGAGGTGGCGCTGTTCCGGCTGCTGGAGTCGCTGGGCGTACGCCCCGACTACCTGGTGGGCCACTCGGTGGGCGAACTGGCCGCCGCCCATGTCTGCGGTGTGCTGTCGCTGGAGGACGCGGTGGCGCTGGTCCTGGCGCGCGGCGGGCTCATGAGCCGGCTTCCCGCCGGGGGCGCCATGGTCGCGGTCCGGGCCGCCGAGGACGAGGTGCTGCCGCTGCTCACGGGCCACGAGGACCGGATCAGCATCGCGGCGGTCAACGGGCCCCGGTCCGTGGTCGTCTCCGGCGACGAGGCCGCGGTCATGGAGCTCGCCGCCCGGTTCGGGAAGACGAACGTCCTGAAGGTCTCCCACGCCTTCCACTCGCCGCTGATGGAGCCGATGCTCGCCGAGTTCGGCGAGGCCGCCAAGGCCCGTGCGTACCACGCCCCGGACATCCCCGTGGTCTCGACGCTCACCGGCGCCGTGGCCGGGCCCCAGGAGCTCGGCTCGCCCGACTACTGGGTGGATCACGTCCGCCGCCCAGTGCGGTTCGCGGCGGCGGTCGGCGCGCTGGAGGAGCTCGGCGTCCGTACCTATGTGGAGGTCGGCCCGGACGCGGTGCTCACCGCGATGGCCCAGGAGTGCGCGGGAGGCGAGATCGCCGCGGTTGCGACGATGCGGCGCGACAGTGACGAGGAGCGCGCGTTCCTCGGCGGGCTCGGCACGCTGCACACCGCAGGAGTCCCGGTCGACTGGGCCACGTTGTTCGCGGCCCACGGCGCCGGCCGGGTCGATCTGCCCACCTACCCCTTCCAGCGCGGCAGGCTCTGGCTGGAGGCGACCGGCAACAGCGGCGACGCGAGCGGCCTGGGCCAGACCTCCGCCGGTCATCCCCTGCTGGGCGCCATGGCGGAACTGCCCGAGTCCGGCGGCCTGGTGCTGACCGGCCGGCTGTCGCTGTCCGCGCAGCCGTGGCTCGCCGACCACATGGTGCACGGCACCGTTCTGCTCCCCGGCACCGCCTTCGTCGAGATGGCGGTCCAGGCCGGCGACCGGGCGGGCTGCGCGGTGGTCGAGGAACTGACCCTTCAGGCGCCCCTGGTCCTGCCGGAAGGTGGCGCGATGGCCGTGCAGGTGGCGGTCGGCGGCGACGACGAAGGACGCCGCCGGCTCACCGTCTGGTCCCGCCCCGCCGAGGCGCCCGACGCGCCCTGGACCCGTCACGCGAGCGGCATCCTGGCGACCGCCGGTGAGACCCGGGCGGCCGATCTGACCGCCTGGCCGCCGGCCGACGCGGAGGAGCTGGACCTGCACGAGCTGTACCCGAGGCTCGCCCGGGTCGGCTACGGCTACGGCGAGACGTTCCAGGCGCTGCGCGGGGCGTGGCGGCGCGGCGACGAACTGTTCGCCGAGGCCACCCTGCCGGACGGGGTACGCGCCACGGCCGGTGCGTTCGGCATCCACCCGGCCCTGCTCGACGCGGCCCTGCACGTCAATCTGCTCGACCTCGGCGACGGCCAGGCGGTGCTCCCCTTCACCTGGGGCGGGGTCGCCCTGCACGCGGCCGGCGCCTCTACGCTGCGGCTGCACCTCGCCCCGTCAGGCCCGGAGGCGGTGTCGCTCACCATCGCGGACGGCACCGGGGCACCGGTCGCCTCGGTGGCGACGCTGGTCGCGCGCCCGGTGTCGGCCGGCCAACTGGCGGGCGAGGCCGAGGAGTCGCTGTTCCGCCTCGACCGGGTTCCGCTGCCGGGCCCGGTGGCTGCCGCGGCCACGGTGTCCCTCGCCGTGTGCGGCCAGGGCGACCTGGGCCTCGGCGTACCGGTCCACCCGGACCTGGCATCCCTCGGCGCCCCGGTGCCCGATGTCGTCGTCTGGCCGGTGGCCACGCCCGACCCGGCCCCGGACCGGACCCGGGATGTCCCGGCGGCGGTGCGCGCGCGGATCGACGAGACGCTTGGCGCCGTGCGGACCTGGCTCGCCGACGAGCGGTTCGCCCGCTCGCGGCTCGCGGTGCTGCTGCGCGCCGACGACCTCACCCACGCCCCGCTGGCAGGCCTTGTGCGCGCCGCCGAATCGGAGAACCCCGGCCGCTTCCTGCTGGTGGACACCGACGGTACGGCCGGTCTGTCCGCCGCGCTGGCCTGCGGCGAGCCCGAGGTGTCGGTACGCGACGGCGAACTGCGGGTGCCACGGCTGGCCAGGGCCAAACCGGGCGGCCCGCCGGACTGGGGCCCCGACGCGACCGTCCTGGTCACCGGTGGCACCGGCGGTCTCGGCAGTCTGATCGCCCGTCATCTGGTCACCGGCCACGGCGTGCGCCGGCTGGTACTGACCAGCCGGCGCGGCGAGGACGCCCCCGGCGCCACCGAACTCCGCGCCGAGCTCGTGGAACGGGGCGCCGAGGTCACCATCGCGCGCTGCGACGCCGCCGACCGCGACCAGCTGGCCGGTCTGTTCGACCGCCATGACATCCACGGCGTCGTCCACTCGGCCGGTGTCGTCGACAACGGCACGCTCGCCACCCTCGACGCCGAGCAGATGGAGCGGGTGCTGCGACCGAAGGTCGACGCGGCCTGGAACCTCCACGAGCTCACCAAGGACCGGGAGCTCACCGCCTTCGTGCTGTTCTCCTCGACCGCCGGACTCCTCGTCGGTGGCGGCCAGGCCAACTACGCCGCCGCCAACGCGTTCCTCGACGGTCTGGCGGCGCACCGCCGCGCCGCCGGGCTGCCCGCCGTGTCGATGGCCTGGGGCCTGTGGTCCGAGGTCGGCGGCCTGGCCGACCAGGTGGACGCCGCCGACCTGGAGCGCATGCGCCGGCTCGGGCTGCCCCCGCTCACCGCCGACCAGGGCCTCGACCTCTTCGACGCGGCCATCGACGGCCAGGACGCCGTAGTCGTGCCGATGCGCCTGGACACCGCCGCGGTACGGGCCCGGGCCGACGGCGTACCCGCCCTGCTGCGCGGCCTGGTCCGGGGCGTACGGCGGAAGACCGCCGACCCCGGCGCCGGATCCGGTGGCGACCGGTCCTGGCGGGACCGGCTGGCCCCGCTGCCCGAGCCCGAACGGGACCGGGCCCTGCTCGAACTCGTCCGCGCCCATGTCGCCGCCGTCCTCGGACACGCGTCGGCCGAGTCGGTGGACCCCGGACGGGCGTTCCAGGACATGGGCTTCGACTCGCTCGCGGCCGTGGAACTGCGCAACCTCCTGGGCGCGGCCACCGGCCTCTCCCTCCCGGCGACGCTGGTGTTCGACCAGCCCTCGCCGGTCACCCTGGCCGCCTACCTCAAGGCCGAACTCGTCCCCGGGCCCGCCGATCTGGCCCGGTCGACGCTGGCCGACGTGGACCGGCTCGAAGCCGCCCTGGCGGCCGTGCCCGACGAGGACGGCGCCCACCGCCGCATCACCGCGCGGCTCGAGGCCCTCCTGCGGACCTGGCACGACACACACGGCCGGGCGGACGCAGCGGCGCGGCCGGCGGCGGACTTCGGTGCCGCCACCGACGAAGAACTCTTCGCTCGGATCGACAACGAACTGGGAGACCGGTGATGGAAGAAGCGGCCACCGTCGACAAGCTCCGCGACTACCTGAAGCGGGCCACGACCGAGCTCGAGCGGACCCGCCACCGCGTGCGCGAGCTGGAGGACCGGAGCCGGGAACCCATCGCCATCATCGGCATGGGCTGCCGCTACCCCGGTGGGGCCCGCTCGCCCGAGGATCTGTGGAAGATCGTGGACGACGGCGTCGACGTCGTGACCGGCTTCCCCGTGGACCGGGGCTGGGACGTGGAGGAGATCTACGACCCCGAGCAGGGCAAGCCGGGCAAGAGCTATGTGCGCCACGGCGGATTCCTGCACGACGCCGCCGACTGCGACCCCGCGTTCTTCGGCATCAGCCCGAAGGACGCGCCGGGCACCGACCCCCAGCAGCGGCTGCTGCTGGAGGTGAGCTGGGAGGCGTTCGAGCGGGCCGGGATCGACCCGCTGTCCGTGAAGGGCTCGCCGACCGGTGTGTACGTCGGCCTGATGCACCACGACTACGTGGGCGGCACCATCTCCGGCTCCATCGTCTCCGGCCGTATCGCCTACACGCTCGGCCTCGAAGGGCCCGCGGTCACCATGGACACCGCGTGCTCCGCCTCGCTGGTCGCCCTGCACAACGCCTGCCAGGCGCTGCGCAAGGGCGAGTGCACCCTCGCGCTGGCCGGCGGCGCCGCCGTCATGGCGAGCCCCGAGATGTTCATCGAGTTCAGCGAGCGCCGGGCGCTGTCGCCCGACGGCCGCTGCCACTCCTTCTCCGAGGACGCCGCCGGCGCCGCGTGGGCCGAGGGCGCGGGCATGCTGCTCGTCGAGCGGCTCTCGGACGCCCGCCGCAACGGCCACGAGGTGCTCGCCGTGATCCGCGGCAGCGCCATCAACCAGGACGGCGCCTCCAACGGCATGACCGCGCCGAGCGGCCCCGCGCAGATCCGGGTGATCCGCCAGGCGCTCGCCGACGCCCAGCTCGCCCCGCACCAGATCGACGTGGTCGAGGCGCACGGCACCGGCACCACGCTCGGCGACCCCATCGAGGCGCAGGCCGTCATCGCCGCATACGGTCAGGACCGGCCCGAGGGGCGGCCGATGTGGCTCGGCTCGATCAAGTCGAACATGGGGCACCCGCAGGCCGCCGCCGGTGTGGCCGCCGTCATCAAGATGGTCATGGCGATGCGCGCCGGGGTGCTCCCCAAGTCGCTGCACTCCGAGCGGCCGACCACCGCAGTGGACTGGAGCGCGGGCGATGTCGAGCTCTTGACGGAGGCCCGGCCGTGGGAGAGCTTCGGTCAGCCGCGCCGCGCGGGCATCTCCTCGTTCGGCATCTCCGGCACCAACGCGCACACCATCATCGAAGAGGCCCCCGCGGCCTGGGAGCAGGAGGCCCCGGAGCGCGCCGGACTGCCGGTCGTGCCCTGGATCCTGTCCGCCAAGAGCGCCGACGCGGTACGCACCCAGGCGACCCGGCTGCTGGCCGCTGCGGGTGACCTGGACCCGTTCGACATCGGCTACTCCCTCGCCACCACCCGCTCGCAGTTCACCCACCGCGCCGCCGTGACCGGCCGCGACCGCGAGGAACTGCTCGACGGGCTGCGTGCGTTGGCCGAGGGCCGCGAGGCGCCGGTGGCCGCCGCCGAACCGGGTCGGCTCGCCGTCCTCTTCTCCGGCCAGGGCTCCCAGCGGGCCGGGATGGGCCGCGAACTGTACGACGGCTTCCCCGCGTTCGCACGGGCCCTGGACGAGGTGTGCGCCGCCTTCGACGGCCCTCTCGACCGTCCGCTGCGCGAGGTGATGTTCGACCCCGAGTCGGAGCTGCTGCACCGGACCCGGTACACCCAGGCGGCCCTGTTCGCCTTCGAGACCGCCCTGTACCGGCTGCTCCACGGCTGGGGCCTGCGCCCGGATCTGCTGGGCGGCCACTCCATCGGCGAGGTCGTCGCCGCGCATGTCGCCGGGGTGCTCACCCTGGAGGACGCCTGCGCCCTGGTCGAGGCGCGCGGCCGGCTGATGCAGGAGCTGCCGTCCGGTGGCGCCATGGTCTCACTGCCGGCCACCGAGGACGAGGTCACTCCGCAGCTCACCGACGGCGTCGACATCGCGGCCGTCAACGGCGCCCGCTCGGTCGTGGTGTCCGGTGACGAGGAGGCGGTGCTGAAGGTCGCCGAGCGGTTCGAGAAGACCACCCGGCTGCGGGTCTCGCACGCGTTCCACTCGCACCGGATGGACGCCATGCTGGAGCCGTTCCGCCAGGTGCTGGAGAAGCTCACCTTCCACGCGCCGAAGCTGCCCGTCGTATCCAATGTGACCGGTCGGCCGGCCGGGCCCGACGAGCTGACCTCGCCCGACTACTGGGTCCGCCATGTCCGCGAGGCCGTCCGCTTCCACGACGGCGTCCGCACCCTGGCCGCCGAGGGCGCCACCCGGTTCCTGGAGATCGGCCCGGACGCGGTGCTCACCGGAATGGCCCAGGATGCCGTGGCGGAGGTGATCGCCACCCAGCGCCGCGACCGGGAGGAGGCCCGCGCGCTGATCGACGGCGTATGCCGGATGCACCTCCGCGGGGCCGGCCCCGACTGGTCGGTGGTGTTCGAGGGCGGCCGGCGGGTGTCCCTGCCCACCTACCCCTTCCGGCGCGACCGTCACTGGGAGAACGCCCCCTCGCTCGCCCCGGCGCCGGCGAAGGACGCGGACGACGGCGCCGAGGCGTTCTGGCGGCTGGTGCGCGAGCAGGACGTGTCCGGTATCGCCGACACCCTCGGCACCGAGGACGAGTCCTCGGTCGCCGCCCTCGTCCCGGCCCTCGCCTCATGGCACGACCAGCGGCAGGCCAACTCCACCGTGGACGGCTGGCGTTACCGCATTGGCTGGCGGATGCTGCCCGGGGCCGACGACACGCTGCCCACCGGCCGCTGGCTGGCCGTCGTGCCCGAGCCGTCCGCGCAGGACCCCTGGGTCCGGACCGTGCTGAGCGGGCTGGCCGACCGTGGCCTGACCGTCGAGGTGCTCGCCGTGTCCGACGAGGCGAGCGACCGGGCCGGGATCGCCGGACTGCTCGCGGACCGGTGCGACGTCGACGGTGTGCTGTCCCTGCTCGCGCCGGCCTTCCCGCTCACCGCGACCGCCGCCCTCGTCCAGGCCCTCGGCGACGTCGACGCCACCGCGCCCCTGTGGTGTGTCACCAAGGACGCCATGGCCCACGAGCCGATGGCGAGCGCCGCCGGCTTCCACCAGGCGCAGGTCTGGGGACTGGGCCGGGTGGCCGCACTGGAACACCCCGAGCGCTGGGGCGGCCTGGTCGACCTGCCCGGGGAGCTCGGCCCGCGCACCCTGGAGCGGCTCGCCGCGGCGCTCACCTCCGCCACCGGCGAGGACCAGATCGCGGTGCGCGAGGCGGGTACGTACGGCCGCCGCCTGGAGCACGCCGCCCCGCGCGCCGGCACCCCCTGGCAGCCCACCGGCACCGTTCTGATCACCGGCGCCACCGGCGCGGTCGGCGCCGCGGTCGCCCGCCGGCTGGCCGCCGAGGGCGCCGAGCATCTGCTGCTCACCAGCCGCCGTGGCGAACAGGCCCCGGGTGCGGTGGAGTTGGTGAAGGAGCTGTCCGAGACCGGCACCAAGGTCACCCTCGCCGCCTGCGATGTGGCCGACCGGGACAGCCTCGCCGCACTGCTGGAGTCGGTCCCCGCCGAGCACCCGCTGACGGCCGTGATGCATCTGGCCGGTGTGCTGGACGACGGTGTGCTCGACGCGCTCACCCCCGACCGGTTCGCCGCCGTGCTCGCCCCGAAGGCCGACGCGGCATGGCATCTGCACGAGCTCACCGCGGACCTCGACCTCACGGCGTTCGTGCTCTTCTCCTCGCTCACCGCCACCGTGGGCGGCGCGGGCCAGGCCAACTACGCCGCCGCCAACGCCTACCTCGACGCGCTCGCCGGCTTCCGGCGCGCCGCGGGCCTCGCCGCCACCTCGGTGGCCTGGGGCCCCTGGGACGGCGACGGCATGGCCGGACACGGGGCCGTACGCGACGCGAGCAGGGCCCTCGGCATGGCGCCCATGGCCCCCGACCGCGCCATCACCGCCCTGCGCGGCGCCCTGGAGACCGGCGAGACCACGGTGACCGTGGCCGACGTCGACTGGACGAAGTTCGCGCCCGCCTTCACCTCCACCCGCCCCAGCCCGCTGCTGGCGGATCTGCCGGAGGTGCGGTCCATCGCCCCGGCCGGCGGCGACTCCTCCGTACCGGACGACTTCGCCCAGCGGCTGGCCGGGATGACCGCCGGCGAGCACGACCGCGCGCTGCTGGACCTGGTCTGCGGCCAGGCCGCCACCGTCCTCGGCTACGGCGGCACCGACGGGGTGGAGCCGACCGCCGCCTTCCGCGACCTCGGCTTCGACTCGCTGGCCTCCGTCGATCTGCGCAACCGCATCAGCACGGCGGCCGGGGTCTCCCTCCCGGCTACCCTCATCTTCGACTACGCGACGCCCGCCGCGCTGGCCAAGCACCTCGGCACCGAACTGGCGGGGGCCGGCACCTCCATGGACTCGGTGCTCGCGGAGCTGGACCGGGTGGCCGCCAGGCTCGGCGAACTGACCGCCGAGGACATCGAACAGGGCCGGATCACCGCCCGCGTCCAGGCGGTGCTCGGCGCCCTGAACCAGACCCTGGCCGAGGGCGGCGCGTCGATCGCGGGGCGCCTGGAGGACGCCTCCGCCGACGACGTCTTCGCGTTCATCGACAACGAACTCGGCTCGGCGTGATCCACGACCGCCCGCGACTGTCCGCGCGCCCGCAGCCAACCGTTCCGCACAGAAGTGGCGATACGCGATGACCAACGACGACAAGCTGCTCTCCTACCTCAAGCGGGTCTCCGCGGATCTGCACCAGACCCGGCAGCGGCTGCGCGAGGTGGAGACCGAGGACCAGGAACCGATCGCCATCGTCGGGATGAGCTGCCGCTTCCCCGGCGGGGTCGGCTCCCCGGAGGACCTGTGGCGGCTGGTGCGGGAGGGCACCGACGCCATCGGCGACTTCCCCGACAACCGCGGCTGGGACATCGAGTCGCTGTACGACCCGGACCCCGACGCCACGGGCAAGGGCTATGTGCGGCGCGGTGGCTTCCTGTACGACGCCGGCGACTTCGAGCCCGACTTCTTCGGCATCTCGCCGCGCGAGGCCGTGGCGATGGACCCGCAGCAGCGGCTGCTGCTGGAGGCGTCCTGGGAGGCGCTGGAGCGCGCGGGGATCGCCCCGGACTCGGTGCACGGCGGCCGGGTCGGGGTGTTCGCGGGCACCAACGGCCAGGACTACCGCGACCTGCTGCAGAAGATGGAGCAGGACACCGAGGCGGCCCTGGGCACCGGAGCGCTCGCGGCGGTCATCTCCGGCCGGATCTCCTACACCCTCGGCATCGAGGGCCCCTCGGTCACCATCGACACCGCGTGCTCCTCCGCGCTGGTCGCCCTGCACCTGGCCGTGCAGTCGCTGCGCCAGAAGGAGTGCACGCTGGCGCTCGCGGGCGGCGCCACCGTGATGTCCACCCCGGGTTCCTTCGTCGCCTTCAGCCGGCAGCGCGGTCTCGCCCTCGACGGCCGCTGCAAGTCGTTCGCGGACACCGCGGACGGCACCGGCTGGGGCGAGGGCGTCGGCATGCTGCTGCTGGAGCGGCTGTCGGACGCCCGGCGCCACGGCCATGAGGTGCTGGCGGTCGTGCGGGGCTCGGCCGTCAATCAGGACGGCGCGTCCAATGGTCTGACGGCGCCCAATGGCCCCTCGCAGCAGCGGGTGATCCGTCAGGCGCTGGCGAGCGCACGGCTGTCGACGGGCGATGTGGACATGGTCGAGGCGCATGGCACCGGTACCACGCTGGGCGACCCGATCGAGGCGCAGGCGCTGCTCGCCACCTACGGCCAGGACCGGGACACCGGCCACCCGCTGTGGCTGGGGTCCGTCAAGTCCAACATCGGCCACACCCAGGCAGCCGCCGGTGTGGCCGGTGTCATCAAGATGGTCATGGCGATGCGCCACGGCGTCCTGCCGCGCACACTCCACGTCGACGAGCCGTCCTCCCAGGTGGACTGGACGGCCGGCCAGGTGCGGCTGCTCACCGAGGAGCGGGCATGGCCGGAGCTGGACCGCCCCCGCCGCGCCGCGATCTCCTCCTTCGGCGCCAGTGGCACCAACGCGCACACCATCATCGAGCAGGCACCGGCCGCCGAGCCCGACAAGACCGACGAGACCGCCGAGCCCGCGCCGCCCCGTACCGCCCCGTCGACCGTCCCGTGGCTGGTCTCCGGACGGACCGCCGAAGCGCTGCGCGAGCAGGCCGCCCGGCTGCTCACCGCGGTGGCCGCCGACGACATCGTGGACGTCGGCCACGCGCTCGCGACCACCCGGACCGCCCATCAGTACCGGGCCGTGGTGCTCGGCCGGGACCGCGCACAGCTGCTGAGTGGCCTCGCCGAGGTGGCCGACGGCTCCGGCGGCGCCCCGCGCGGCCGTACGGTCAAGGGGCAGACCGCGTTCCTGTTCACCGGTCAGGGCTCGCAGCGCGCGGGCATGGGCCGGGAGCTGTACGAGGAGTTCCCGGCGTTCGCGCGGGCCTTCGACGCGATCTGCGGCCACGTCGACGAGGGCTTGCGGGAGCTGGTCTTCGGCACCGACCCCGAGCCGCTCAACCGGACCGCCCGCACCCAGACCGCGCTGTTCGCGGTCGAGGTGGCGCTCTACCGGCTCGTCGAGTCCTGGGGGCTCACGCCCGACTTCCTCGCCGGCCACTCCATCGGCGAGCTGGCCGCCGCCCACGTCGCCGGTGTGCTCACCCTGGAGGACGCCTGCCGGCTGGTCGCCGCGCGCGGCCGGCTGATGGGGGCGCTGCCCACCGGCGGTGCGATGGTCGCCGTACGGGCCACCGAGGCCGAGGTGGCCCCGCTGCTGACCGACGGCGTCAGCATCGCCGCCGTCAACGGACCGCGCTCCGTGGTCGTCTCGGGTGACGAGGACGCCGTGGTGGCGCTGGCCGCCGGGTTCGAGAAGACCAAGCGGCTCCCGGTGTCCCATGCCTTCCACTCGCCGCTGATCGAGCCGATGCTCGCCGAGTTCCGTCACGTCGCCGAGAGCATCGGCTACGCGGCGCCCGCCATTCCCGTCGTCTCCAATGTGACCGGCGAGCTCGCCGGGGACGACCTCACCACCCCGGAGTACTGGGTCCGTCACGTCCGCGAGGCGGTCCGCTTCCACGACGGCATCCGCACCCTGGAGGCCGCGGGCGTCACCCGCTACCTCGAACTCGGCCCGGACGCCGTGCTCACCGCGATGGCCCAGGAGTGCCTGGAGTCCGGTGACGCCGTGCTCACAGCGGCCACCCGCCGGGAGCGCGCCGAGACCGAGACCCTGCTGACCGCCGTCGCCCAGCTCCACATCACCGGCCGCTCGCCCGACTGGTCCACCCTGTTCACCGGGGCCGGCCGGATCGACCTGCCCACCACCGCCTTCCAGCGCGAGCGGTTCTGGCCCGAGACCACCGCCACCACCGGCGATGTCACCTCCGCGGGCCTCGACTCCGCCGACCACCCCCTGCTCGGCGCGGCCACCATGCTCGCCGACTCCGACGGTGCGGTCCTCACCGGCCGGCTCGCGGTGCGCACCCACCCCTGGCTCGCCGACCATGTGGTCGGCGACAACGTGGTGGTGCCCGGCACCGCCATGGTCGAGCTCGCCATCCGCGCGGGCGACCAGGTCGGCTGCGGCCACCTGGAGGAACTGGCCCTCGAAGTGCCCCTGGTGCTGCCCCGGGACGACGCCATGCGCGTCCAGGTCACCGTGGGCGTCCCCGGCGCCGCCGGAAGCCGGACCGTCACCGTGTACGCGCGCGCCGAGAACGCGCCCGCCGACCAGCCGTGGACCCTCCACGCGAGCGGACTGCTCAGCGACGCGCCCGCCGAGCCGGGGGAGCGCCTCGCCGAATGGCCCCCGCCCGGGGCCCAGGAACTGCTCGTCGACGGCCTCTACGAGCGCCACGCCGCCTCCGGTCTGCACTACGGCCCCGCCTTCCAGGGCCTGGCCGCCGCCTACAAGAGGGACGATGTGCTCTTCGCCGAGGTCCGGCTGCCCGAGCGGCCCGCCGCCGACGCCGGCCGCTTCGGACTGCACCCCGCGGCCTTCGACGCCGCGCTGCACGCCCTCGCCCTGCTCGGCGACGGCTCGGACGACGAGACCGCGCGGCTGCCCTTCATGTTCGCCGGCGTCTCGCTGCACGCCGTCGGCGCCTCGGTGCTGCGGGTGCGGCTGACCGCGACCGGCACCCACTCCTTCTCGGTCGACCTGGCCGACGCCACCGGCGCGCCCGTCGCCACCGTGGCCTCGCTCGCCTCCCGGCCGCTGACCCGTCTGCGCTCCGCCCGGGACGACTACGCCGACGCCCTGTTCCAGCTGGGCTGGCAGCCCGTACGGCTCGACGACCAAGCCCCCCAGGCCGAGTACCGCACGCTGGTGAGCGTCCCCGGGACCGGCCCCGACGCCGTACGGGCCTCCACCCACGCGGCGCTCGACGCGCTCCAGTCCGACGCCCCCGGCCCCCTCGTCGTGGTCACCCGTGGCGCGGTCCCGGTCGGTGGGGAGGACGTGGCGGACCTCGCGGGCGCCGCCGTCTGGGGCCTGGTGCGCTCGGCCCAGTCGGAGAACCCCGACCGGTTCGTCCTGCTCGACCTCGACGCCGGCACCGATCCCGACATGGTGCTCGCCCCGGTGCTCGCCTCCGGCGAACCGCAGGTCGCGATCCGCGACGGCGCCGCGTACGCCGCCCGGCTGACCCGCGCCGAGACCGCCACCGACCCGGCCGCCGCGCTCGACCCCGAGGGCACCGTGCTGCTCACCGGCGCGACCGGCGGCCTCGGCCCCGTGATCGCCCGGCACCTCGTCCGCGACCTCGGTGTCCGCAGGCTCATGCTGCTCAGCCGGAGCGGCGCCGCCAACGGCCTGGTCGGCGAACTCGCCGAGCTCGGCGCCGAGGCGACCGTCCACGCCTGCGATGTGGCGGACCGCGACGCGCTCGCCGCCGTCCTCGCCGCCGTCCCGGGCGGCCACCCGCTCACCGCCGTCGTCCACGCCGCCGGAACCCTCGACGACGGTGTGGTCGCCTCGCTCACCCCCGAGCGGCTCGACGCCGTACTGCGGCCCAAGGCCGATGGCGCGCTCCACCTGCACGAGCTCACCGCGGGCCAGGACCTGCGGGCGTTCGTGCTGTTCTCGTCGGTCGCCGGTGTGGTCGGCGCGCCCGGCCAGGGCAACTACGCCGCCGCCAACGCCTTCCTCGACGCGCTCGCCGTCCACCGGCGCGCCCAGGGCGCCCCCGCGCTCTCGCTGGCCTGGGGTCCCTGGGCCCCGACCGGCGGCATGACCAGCGGCCTCGACTCCGCCGATCGGGCCAGGATCTCCCGCGGCGGTATGACCGAGCTGTCCGCCGAGGAGGGCGTGGCCCTCTTCGACCTGGCGCGCCGCGCCGCGCTTCCGGCGCTCGCGCCCGTACGCCTCAACCTGTCCGCGCTGCGCGCCCAGGGCGCCGGTCTCGCACCGGTGTTCCGTGCGCTCGCCGGCCGTACGGTCCGCCGCGAGGCCGCCGCCGAGGGCGCCGACGTCTCCTTCGCCGACCGCCTGGCCGGGCTCGGCGACGAGGAGCGGACCGAGGCGCTGCTGCGCGTGGTCCGCGCCCAGGTCGCGATCGTCCTCGGCCACAGCACCCCGGAGGCCATCGACCCCGAACGGGCCTTCAAGGACTTCGGCTTCGACTCGCTGGCCGCCATCGAACTGCGCAACGCGCTCTCCGCCGAAACAGGGCAGCGGCTGCCCGCTACGCTGATCTTTGACTATCCGTCACCGGGCGCGCTGGCCGCCTATCTCGACACCCGGCTCAGCGGCGAGCGCACCGGACCGCGCACGGCCGGCCGCACCACAGCGGTACGCGCCGACGAGCCGCTGGCCATCGTCGGCATGGCCTGCCGCTACCCGGGCGGGGTGCGCACCCCGCAGGACCTGTGGCGGCTGGTCGCCGATGGCACCGACGCCATCTCCACCTTCCCCGAGAACCGCGGCTGGGACATCGACCGCGTCTACGACCCCACCCGCGAGCGGCCCGACACCAGCTATGTGCGGCGGGGCGGGTTTCTGCATGACGCGGGGGAGTTCGACGCGGGGTTCTTCGGGATCAGTCCGCGTGAGGCGTTGTTGATGGATCCGCAGCAGCGGTTGCTGCTGGAGGGTTCGTGGGAGGCGCTGGAGAGCGCGGGGATCGATCCGGTCTCGCTCAAGGGCAGTCGGACCGGTGTGTTCGCCGGGGTGATGTACCACGACTACTTCGGCAGCTTCGGCAGTGGCTCCCTCGTCTCGGGCCGGGTGGCCTACACCCTGGGTCTGGAGGGCCCGACGCTGTCGATCGACACCGCGTGCTCCTCCTCGCTGGTGGCACTCCACCTGGCCGCCCAGTCGCTGCGCCAGGGCGAGACCTCGCTCGCCCTCGTCGGCGGCGTCGCCGTGATGGCCACGCCCGAGACGTTCATCGAGTTCAGCCGCCAGGGCGCGCTCGCGCCCGACGGGGTCTGCCGCGCCTTCGCCACCTCCGCCGGCGGCACCGTATGGGGTGAGGGCGTCGGTATGCTCGTGGTGGAGCGGCTCTCGGACGCCCGCCGCAACGGCCACCAGGTGCTGGCCGTGGTCCGCTCCACCGCCGTCAACCAGGACGGCGCCTCCAACGGCCTGACCGCGCCCAACGGCCCGTCCCAGCAGCGGGTGATCCAGCAGGCGCTGGAGAGCGCCCGGCTGTCCCCGGCCGATGTCGACGTGGTCGAGGCGCACGGCACCGGCACCACACTGGGCGACCCGATCGAGGCGCAGGCGCTGCTCGCCACCTACGGCCAGGACCGGCCCGGGGACACGCCGCTGTGGCTGGGGTCCATCAAGTCGAACATCGGCCACACCCAGGCGGCCGCCGGTGTCGCCGGTGTCATCAAGATGGTCATGGCGATGCGCCATGGCGTCCTCCCGAAGACGCTGCACGTGGACGAGGCGTCGGACCAGGTGGACTGGTCGGCGGGCGCGGTGGAACTGCTCACCGAGGCCCGCGAGTGGCCCGAGCCCGGCCGCCCGCGCCGCGCCGCCGTCTCCTCGTTCGGCATCAGCGGCACCAACGCCCACGCCATCATCGAGCAGCCGCCGCGCACCGCCTCCCCGGCCCGGCCCGACGGGGACGCCCCTACCGAAGTGGCCCTGCCGTGGCTGCTGACCGCGAAGACCCCGGAGGCGCTGCCCGCCCAGGCGGCGCGGCTCCTCTCCCACCTCGACGCACACCCGCGGCTGGACCCCTCCGACATCGGCTTCTCACTGGCCACCACCCGCGCCCACTTCGGCCACCGGGCCGCCCTCGTCCGCGCCGACGGCACCGAACTGCGCGACGCGCTGGCCGCCCTGGCCGCCGGGACCACCGCCCCCGGCATGGCCGAGGGCAGCGCCTCCGGCCAGGTCCGGCCGGTGTTCGTCTTCCCCGGTCAGGGCTCGCAGTGGTCCGGAATGGCCACCGAACTCCTCGACTCCTCACCGGCGTTCGCCGCCCGGATGGCCGAGTGCGCCGCCGCGTGCGCGCCGTTCACCGACTGGGACCTGCTGGCGGAGCTGCGCGGACCGCTCGACCGGGTGGACGTCGTCCAGCCGCTGCTGTGGGCCGTCATGGTGTCCCTCGCGCACACCTGGCGGGAGTACGGGGTGCGCCCCGCCGCGGTGATCGGCCACTCCCAGGGCGAGATCGCGGCGGCGTGCGTCGCCGGCGCCCTCTCGCTGGAGGACGGCGCCCGTGTCGTCACCCTGCGCAGCAAGGCCATCGCCGAGGACCTCTCCGGCGGGGGCGGCATGATGTCGGTCGCCGAGTCGGCGGCACGGATCGAGGAGCGGCTCGCGGCATGGGAGGGCCGCATCTCCCTCGCCGCCGTCAACGGCGCCGGCTCCACGGTGGTCTCCGGTGACGCCGACGCCCTGGACCGGCTCCAGGCGCAGCTGAAGAAGGAGAAGGTCCGGGCCAAGCGGCTGCCGGTGGACTACGCCTCGCACTCCGCCCATGTGGAGTCCATCCGCGAGCGGTTGCTGGACGTCCTGGCCGAGGTCCGCCCGCGCGCCTGCGAGGTGCCCTTCTACTCGACCGTCACCGGCGGCCTCATCGACACCGGGGCGTTGGACGCCGAGTACTGGTACACCAATCTGCGCGGCACCGTGCTCTTCGAGAGGGCCGTCAAGGACGCCATCGGCAACGGCCACACCCTGTTCATCGAGGCCAGCCCGCACCCGGTGCTGACCGTCGGCATCCAGGAGACCGACGACGGCGTGGCCGCCATCGGCTCGCTGCGCCGCGACGACGGCGGCCGGACCCGGTTCGTCACCGCCCTCGGCGAGGCGTTCGCCCACGGGGTGACCGTCGACTGGAACGCCGTGCTCGACGGCCGCACACCACACCAAGTCGATCTGCCGTCCTACGCCTTCCAGCACGAGTGGTACTGGATGGACAGCGCCTCCGGCAGCGGCGATGTGACCTCCGCGGGTCTCGCCCCGACGGACCACTCCCTGCTCAGCGCGGCCATGGTGCGCGCGGACGGCGACGGCGTGGTGCTCACCGGCCGGCTGTCGGCCGGCACCCACCCCTGGCTCGCCGACCATGTGGTGGGCGGGGAGCTGCTGTTCCCCGGCACCGGCTATCTCGAACTGGCGCTGCGCGCCGGTGACCAGGTCGGCTGCGCCCGGGTCGCGGAACTGACCATCGAGGCGCCGCTGGTGCTCCCGGCCCATGGCGCGGTGCAGCTCCAGGTCGTCGTCGGCGAGGCCGAGGACCGGACCCGCCCGGTGACCGTGTACGCACGCCCCGAGAGCCCGGCGGACGACCTCCCCTGGACCCGCCACGCCGACGGTCTGCTCGCCCCCGCGGGCGCCCCGGCGGCGGACACCGGCCTCACGGCGTGGCCGCCCGCGGGGGCCGAGCCGGTCGCGCTGGAGGGGCTGTACGAGGAGCTGGCCGACGTCGGCCTGACGTACGGTCCGATGTTCCAGGGCCTCAAGGCGGCGTGGCGCAGCGGTCAGGACATCTACGCCGAGGTGGCCGTGAGCGGCCAGGTCGACGGATTCGGCCTCCACCCGGCCCTGTCGGACGCCGCGCTGCACACCGTCAGCCTCACCGACACCGCCGTTGACACGGCGCTGCTGCCGTTCGCCTGGTCCGGTGTGCACCTGCACGCGACCGGCGCCACCGAGCTGCGGGTCCTGATGCGGCCCACCGGCCAGGAGGGAACGGTCTCCCTGGCCCTCGCCGACCCGACCGGCGCGCCCGTCGCGACCGTGGACGCGCTCGCGCTGCGGCCGATCTCGACCGAGGCGCTCGCCGCCGCCGCCCGCTCGTCCCGCGCGAGCTCCCTCTACCGGGTGGAGTGGATCGCCGCGCCGGCGCCCGCCGCGCAGAGCGCCGATGCCCCGCGCCTGGAGGTGGTGCGTGCCCCGTCGGGCACGAGCGCCGAGGAGGTACGGGCCGGCGTCGACACCGTCCTCGCCGCGCTGCGCGAGCGGCTCGCCGACGAGGACCTCGCCGACGCGACCCTGGTCGTGGTCGCCGGCGGCGACCCGGCCGGTGCGGCGGCCGGCGGTCTGGTGCGCTCCGCCCAGTCCGAGAACCCCGACCGGATCCTGCTCGTCGAACTCGACGCGGACACCTGCCCCGATGCGCTCTTCGACGAGCAGCTGGCCGCGGCCGTCGCCGTGGGGGAACCGCATGTGGCGCTCCGCGCCGGCGCCGTCCACGTACCCCGGCTCACCAGGACCGAGCCGCCCGCCCAGAACGCACAGGACACCCAGGGCGGTGAGGACGCGGAGGCGCAGGCCGCCTTCGGTGACGGCACCGTCCTGCTGACCGGCGCCACCGGCGCGCTCGGCGGGCTGATCGCCCGTCATCTGGTCACCGACCGGGGCGTCCGCCATCTGCTGCTGCTCAGCCGCCGTGGCGCGGACACCGAGCTCGTCGCCGAACTGACGGAGCTGGGCGCCGAGGTGCACACGGCCGCCTGCGATGTGGCGGACCGCTCGGCCCTCGCCGCCGTCCTCGACGGCATCCCGGCACAGCGGCCGCTGACCGCCGTGGTGCACGCGGCCGGTGTGCTCGCCGACGGTGTGCTCTCCTCGCTCACCCCCGAGCGGCTGGACACCGTCTTCCGCCCCAAGGTGGACGCGGCGTGGCATCTGCACGAGCTCACGGCCGGCCTCGGCCTCAAGGCCTTCGTCCTGTTCTCGTCGGCCGCCGCCACACTCGGATCGCCCGGCCAGGCCAACTACGCCGCCGCCAATGCCTTCCTCGACGCGCTGGCCACACACCGGCGGGCGCTCGGGCTGCCCGCGCACTCCCTGGCGTGGGGTCTGTGGGCACAGGCGAGCGGCATGACCGGCACCCTGGACGACACCGACCGCTCGCGCATCGCCCGCGGCGGTGTCGCACCGCTGGCGACGGAGGAGGGCCTGGCCCTCTTCGACGCGGCCCTGCGCGGCCCCGATCCGGCCGTTCTGCCGGTCAAGCTGGAGACCGCCGGGCTGCGTGCCCAGGGCGACGGGCTCTCCCCGCTGTTCCGCGCGTTGGTCCCCGTACAGCGGCAGAGCGCGTCCGCACGGCCCGCGGGCGGCGCGGACTCGCTGCGCGACCGGCTGGCCGGGATGCTGGACAGCGAGCGCGAGCCGGTCCTGGTGGAGCTCGTCCAGGCGCATGTCGCCACGATCCTCGGCTACCGGTCCGCCGAGGCGGTGGGCAGGCACCTGCCCTTCCGCGACCTCGGCTTCGACTCGCTGGCCGCGGTCGAACTGCGCAACGGCCTCACGGCGGCCACCGGCCTGCGCCTCCCCGCGACGCTGGTGTTCGACCACCCGACCCCGGCCGATCTGGCCGGCTTTCTGCTCGGCGAGCTCGTCGGCCTCAAGGCCGACCGGCGGCCCGTCCCCACGGCCGCCGCGGCCGATGACGACCCCATCGCCATCATCGGCATGAGCTGCCGCTTCCCCGGCGGGGTCACCTCGCCGGAGGACCTGTGGCGGCTGGTGGCCGAGGAGACCGACGCCATCGGCGCGTTCCCGGCCGACCGCGGCTGGGAACTGGACGCGATCTACGACCCGACCCTGGACCGCCCCGGCACCAGCTACACCCGCGAGGGCGGATTCCTCTACGACGCCGCCGACTTCGACGCCGGGTTCTTCGCCATGGACGCCGAGGAGGCGCTGGTCACCGACCCCCAGCAGCGGCTGCTGCTGGAGATCTCCTGGGAGGCTCTGGAGCGCGCCGCCATCGACCCGGCCGCCCTGCGCGGGAGCTCGACCGGTGTGTTCGCGGGCGTCATGTACCATGACTACTTCGGCAGCTTCGGCTCCGGCAGCGTGGTATCCGGCCGGGTGGCCTACACCCTCGGCCTGGAGGGGCCGACCCTGTCGGTGGACACCGCGTGCTCGTCCTCCCTGGTGGCCATGCACCTCGCGGCCCAATCGCTGCGCCAGGGCGACTGCTCGCTGGCGCTCGCCGGCGGTGTGACGGTCATGGCGACCCCCGGCACCTTTGTCGAGTTCAGCCGCCACCGCGGGCTGTCCCGGGACGGCCGGTGCCGTCCGTTCGCCGACTCGGCGAGCGGCACCGGCTTCGGCGAGGGCGCCGGCGTCCTGCTGCTGGAGCGGCTCTCCGACGCCCGCCGCAACGGCCACCGGGTGCTGGCGGTGCTGCGTGGCACCGCGGTCAACCAGGACGGTGCTTCCAACGGCCTCACCGCCCCCAACGGCCCCGCCCAGCAGCGGGTCGTCCGCCGGGCGCTGAGCGCCGCGGGCGTACCCGCCGGTGAGGTCGACGTGGTCGAGGCGCACGGCACCGGCACCACCCTCGGCGACCCGATCGAGGCCCAGGCGCTGATCGCCACGTACGGCGCGGAGCACACCGAGGAGCGCCCGCTGTGGCTCGGCTCCATCAAGTCCAACATCGGCCACGCCCAGGCCGCGGCCGGTGTCGCCGGTGTGATCAAGATGGTGCAGGCCATCCGCAACGGCGTCCTGCCCAGGACCCTGCACGTGGACGAGCCGTCGCGGCATGTGGAGTGGGAGGCCGGCCACGTCCGGCTGCTGACGGAGGCGCGGGAGTGGCCCGCGTACGGCCATCCGCGCCGCGCCGGTGTCTCCTCGTTCGGCATCAGCGGCACCAACGCCCATGTGGTCATCGAGGCCGCCCCGGCGGCCGACGGTCCCGAGGCCGAGCCGAGCGCCCCGGCGCCCGTCACGGCCATCCCGTGGCTGCTGTCCGGCCACAGCCGTGAGGGGCTGCGCGCCCAGGCCGCCCGGCTGCTGGACCATCTGGCGGGCAGCCCGGACACCGATCCGCACCAGGTGGCGGGCGCGCTCGCCACCACGCGGGCCGCGCTCACCCACCGGGCGGCCGTCGTCGGCCGGGACCTGGACGAACTCCTGCGCGCAGTGCGGAGCGTGGCCGACGGCGCCACCTCGCCGGCCGTGACGACGGGCACCGCGACCGTCGGCAAGCTCGCGTTCCTCTTCTCCGGACAGGGGTCGCAGCGCGCCGCCATGGGTGCCGCGCTCGCCGAGGCGTTCCCGGTCTTCGCCCGCGCCTTCGACGAGGTGTGCGGACACCTGGACCCGCTGCTGGACCGGCCGCTGCGGGAGGCGATCGCCTCCGCCGAGCTGCTGGAGCGCACCGAGTACACCCAGCCCGCCCTGTTCGCCGTCGAGGTGTCCCTCTACCGGCTCCTGGAGTCCTGGGGGATCAGGCCCGACCTGCTCGCCGGCCACTCCATCGGCGAGTTCGCCGCCGCCCATGTGGCCGGGGTGTGGTCGCTGGCGGACGCCGCCGCGCTCGTCGCGGCCCGCGGCCGGCTGATGCAGGCGCTGCCCGAGGGCGGTGTCATGGTGGCCGTCAAGGCGACCGAGGACGAGGTCGCGCCGCTGCTGACCGACCGGGTGAGCATCGCCGCGGTCAACGGGCCCGATGCGGTGGTGATCTCGGGTGAGGCCGAGGCCGTACGGGCCATCGTCGGCGGCTTCGAGCGCACCAAGGAACTCGCCGTCAGCCACGCCTTCCACTCCTGCCTCATGGAGCCCGCGCTGGAGGAGTTCCGGCGGATCGCGGAGGGGCTCACCTACCATCCGCTGCGGATCCCCCTGGTCTCCACGCTGACCGGTGAGCAGGCCGCCCCCGACGAGCTGTGCTCGCCCGGGTACTGGGTCCGCCACGCGCGCTTCGCCGTCCGCTTCGCCGACGCCGTACGCGTCCTGGAGGACATGGGCGTCCAGCGGTTCGTCGAGATCGGACCGGGCGGTGTGCTGACCGCCATGGCCGCCGAGTCGCTGCGCGGCGACGCCGCCGTCGTCCCGCTGCTGCGCAAGGACAAGGACGAGCCGGTGGCGGCGCTCACCGCGCTGGCCGCGCTGCACGTCCACGGCGCCGCCGTCGACTGGACGCGGCTGCTGCCGGACGGCGCCGGGGTCGACCTGCCGACCTACGCCTTCCAGCGCACCCGGTACTGGATGGACAGCGACGCCGCGGCCTACGGCGGCTCCGCCGACCATCCGCTGCTCGGCACGGCCGTGGAACTGGCCGGAGCCGACGGGACGCTGTACACCGGCCATCTGTCGCTGCGCGACCACCCGTGGCTCGCGGACCACGCCATCGGCGGCCTCGTGCTGCTGCCCGGTACGGCGTTCGTGGAGATGGCGCTGGCCGCCGGCGCCCGCGTCGGGTGCGGCACGGTCGAGGAACTGACCATCGGCGAGCCGCTGGTGCTCCCCGAGGGCGGCGCCGTACGGCTCCAGTGCACCGTCGGCGAGCCCGACGCCATCGGCGGCCGTGCCTTCCGCGTGTACTCCGCCGCGGCCGACGGCGACCCGTGGACCACCCACGCCACCGGTGTGCTGCGCGAGGCGCCGGTGGCGGTGTCGTACGACCTGAAGGCCTGGCCGCCCGCCGGCGCCACACCGCTCGACCTGGACGGCACCTACGAGCGGCTCGCCGACCTCGGCGCCGGCTACGGGCCGAGGTTCCAGGCGCTGCGCGCGGCCTGGCGCCGGGGCGATGAGGTGTTCGCGGAGGTCGCCGTCGCGCCCGAGGGCGAGATGGCCGGCCTCGGACTGCACCCCGCGCTCTTCGACTCCGCGCTGCACGCCATCGGGTTGCGCGACGGGGTGAAGGAGCGCATGACACTCCCGTTCGCCTGGAGCGGTGTCCACCTGCACGCCGTGGGCGCCACCGCCCTGCGCGTACGGATCGCCCCCCACGGCCCCGAAGCGGTGACCATCGAGGCCACCGACACCGCAGGGACCCCGGTGGTCCGGGTCGAGTCGCTGTCCCTGCGGGAGATCTCCGCCGGCAGGCCGGCCGCCGCCGCGGCCGGCGGACACGACGCGCTGTTCGCCCTTGAGTGGGTCGGCGCGCCGAGCGACACCACACCCTCCGCCGGACGGTGGGCCGTTCTCGGCAGCGGCGGCACGGCGCCGGCCGACGCCCTGACCGCCGAGGTCGCCGAGGTCATCGCGGCCACGGACCTCGACGAGGCCGCGTCCGCGCCCGGGGACACCCTCGACACCGTCGTCCTCGTCCACACGAGTGGCGGCGAGCCCCCGGCGGTCCGCGACGGTCTGCACACGCTGCTGGGCCGGGTGCGGTCCTGGCTGGCCGACGAGCGCTACGAGACCTCCACCCTGACCCTGGTGACCTGTGGCGCGGTCTCCGTCGCGGGCGAGGACATCACCGACCTGGGCGGCGCGGCCGCGTGGGGTCTGCTGCGGTCCGCGCAGTCCGAGCACCCGGGGCGGATCGTCCTGGTCGACATCGACGGGCCCGACGCGTACCGGCTGTTGCCGCGGGCCGTCGCGACCGGCGAGCCCCAGGTGGCGGTGCGCTCCGGCGCCCTCAGCACACCACGGCTCGTCCGGGCCGCGCGGCCCGCGGAGCAGAGCTCCGGCGAGTGGTCCGGACGCGTTCTGATCACCGGCGGAACCGGTGCGCTGGGCCGGGCGGTGGCACGCCATCTGGTCACCGCACACCAGGTGCCGGAGCTGCTGCTGCTCAGCAGGCGCGGCCCGGACGCCCCCGAGGCGGCCGAGCTCACCAGGGAACTCACCGGGCTCGGCGCCGACGTGGCCGTCGTGGCCTGCGACGCGGCGGACCGCGAGGCGCTGGGGCGGGTGCTCGCCGCGTATCCGGTGTCCGCCGTCGTCCACGCGGCCGGTGTGCTCGACGACGCCACCATCACATCGCTGACCCCGGAGAGCATGGACACCGTGCTGCGTCCGAAGGTGGACGCGGCGTGGAACCTCCACGAGCTGACCCGGGACCACAAGCTCACGGCGTTCGTCCTGTTCTCCTCGGCGTCCGGTCTGCTGGGCGGCCCCGGACAGGGCAGCTACGCCGCCGCCAACGCCTACCTCGACGCCCTGGCCGCCCACCGCCGGGCGCAGGGCCTGCCCGCGGCCTCCCTGGCCTGGGGCACCTGGGCGGGTGGTGGCATGGCCGACCGGCTCAGCGACACCGACATCCGGCGGATGGCACAGGCGGGCGTCATCGCGCTCGCCGAGGACGCCGGACTCGCCCTGTTCGACGCCTCGGTCGGCCATGACGAGGCCGTGCTGATGCCCGCCCAGCTGGACCTGGCCGCCATCGGCAGGAGCGGCCGGATCCCGCCGCTGCTGCGCGGTCTGGTCCGGTCCTCGCACCGGGTGGCGCGGGCGGCGTCCACGGCGTCGGCCGCCCTGCGGCGCGATCTGGCCGCCCTCGCGGCCGAGGAGCGGATGCCGATGCTGCTGGACCTGGTCCGTGAACAGGCGGCGCAGGTCCTGGGGATCGAGGAGGTGGACCCGGATCCGGCCTTCACCGACCTGGGCTTCGACTCGCTGACCGCCGTGGAGTTCCGCAACCGCCTCAACGAGGTGACCGGGCTGCGGCTGCCCGCCACCTTGATCTTCGACTACCCGAGCCCGCTGGTGCTGGCCGAGCACCTCGCCACCGGATTGGCACCCGCCGAGCGGTCCGGTTCCGGTGGCGAGGAGGACGCCGTCCGCCGGGCCCTGGTGGCGATACCGCTGGCCAAGCTGCGCGACTCCGGGCTGATGGACAGCCTGCTCGAACTGGCCGGCCTGAGTCCGGGCGCCGACGCCACCGGCGACCGGGGCCCGGACGGGGGCGACGGTGGCGGCGGTCGCGAGTCGATCGACGCCATGGACGCCGAAAGCCTGATCAGCCTGGCTCTCGACGATCTCGTCGGGGATGACGACGCCCTGTGACAAGGAGTGGGAACGTGGCTCAGCCCGAGACGCCGGACACCAGGATGCTCGAAGCGCTCCGCGCTTCGCTCAAGGAGACCGAGCGGCTGCGCGAGCAGAACCGCACACTGACCGCGACCCTGCGCGAGCCGATCGCGATCGTGGGAATGGCCTGCCGCTACCCGGGCGGGGTCCGTTCCCCCGAGGAGCTGTGGGACCTGGTGACCCGGGGCGGGGACGGCATCACGCCGTTCCCCGCCGACCGCGGCTGGGACGAGGACCTCTACGACCCCGAGCGGGGCGCCCCGGGCACGTCCTATACGGCCGAGGGCGGGTTCCTGCATGACGCGGGGGAGTTCGACGCGGGATTCTTCGGGATCAGTCCGCGTGAGGCCTTGTTGATGGATCCGCAGCAGCGGTTGCTGCTGGAGGGTTCGTGGGAGGCGCTGGAGAGCGCGGGGATCGATCCGGTGTCGCTCAAGGGCAGTCGGACCGGTGTGTTCGCCGGGGTGATGTACCACGACTACTTCGGCAGCTTCGGCAGCGGTTCCCTCGTCTCGGGCCGGGTGGCCTACACCCTGGGTCTGGAGGGCCCGACGCTGTCGATCGACACCGCGTGCTCCTCCTCGCTGGTGGCACTCCACCTGGCCGCCCAGTCACTGCGCCAGGGCGACTCCACCCTCGCCCTGGTCGGCGGCGTCTCGGTGATGGCGTCGCCCGGCACCTTCGTGGAGTTCAGCCGCCAGGGCGCGCTGTCCCCGGACGGCCGGTGCCGGTCCTTCTCCCGGGACGCGGACGGCACGGGCTTCGCCGAGGGCGTCGGTGTGCTCGTGGTGGAGCGGCTCTCGGACGCCCGCCGCCATGGCCACCAGGTGCTGGCGGTGGTCCGCGGCTCCGCCGTCAACCAGGACGGCGCGTCCAACGGCCTGACCGCGCCCAACGGCCCGTCCCAGCAACGGGTGATCCGTGCGGCGCTGGCAAGTGCGCGGCTGGCGGCCACCGACGTGGACGTGGTCGAGGCGCATGGCACGGGCACCACGCTGGGCGACCCGATCGAGGCGCAGGCGCTGCTCGCCACCTACGGCCAGGACCGGGATGCCGGCCACCCGCTGTGGCTCGGCTCGGTGAAGTCCAATATCGGCCATACCCAGACCGCGGCGGGTGTGGCCGGGGTCATCAAGATGGTCATGGCGATGCGCCACGGCGTCCTGCCGAAGACGCTGCACGCGGACGAGCCGTCGCAGCAGGTGGACTGGGAGGCGGGCCAGGTGCGGCTGCTCACCGAGGAGCGGGCCTGGCCGGAGCACGGCCGCCCGCGCCGGGCGGGCATCTCCTCGTTCGGGATCAGCGGCACCAACGCGCACACCATCATCGAGGCCGCACCCGCCGAGGAGCCGGAGCCCGATCCGGTGGCGCCGATGCTCATCTGGCCGCTGTCCGCGCGCGGTGGGCAGGCGCTGCCCGCCCAGGGGAGGCGGCTCCGCGCCTTCGCCGAGGACCGGCCCGAGCTCGAAACCACCGCCGTGGCACGGGCGTTGGGTACGCGGCGCGCCGTCTTCGACCACCGCGCGGCCGTCGTCGGCGCCGACCGCGCCGCACTGCTGGCGGGCTTGCGCGCCCTGGCCACCGGGGAGGGGTCGGCCGCGGCGGTCAGCGGCCGGGCGCGCCCGCACACCCGCACGGCCTTCCTGTTCACCGGGCAGGGGGCGCAGCGGCCGGCCATGGGCGCCGAACTGCGCGCCGCCTACTCCGCGTTCGCCGCCGCCTTCGACGAGATCGACACCGCGCTCGGCATCGGACTCTCAGATGTCCTCGCGGGCACCGACGCCGAACTCGTCGACCGGACGCGCTATGCGCAGACCGGTCTCTTCGCCTTCCAGGTGGCCATGTTCCGGCTGCTGGAGTCCTGGGGGCTGCGCCCGGACCACCTCGCCGGACACTCGATCGGCGAGCTGGCCGCCGCCCATGTGGCCGGGGTGCTCACCCTCGAGGACGCCTGCACCCTGGTGGCCGCCCGCGGCCGGCTCATGCAGGCGCTGCCCCCCGGCGGCGCCATGGTGGCCATCCAGGCCACCGAGGACGAGATACGGCCGCACTTGAGCGAGCGCGTGGGCCTGGCCGCCGTCAACGGACCCACCTCGGTGGTGATTTCCGGAGACGCGGCCGAGGCGCTCCGGATCGCCGAGGGCTTTGAGAAGACCAAGCGGCTGAAGGTCTCGCACGCCTTCCACTCCCCGCTGATGGACGGCATGCTCGCGGACTTCCGGGCCGTGGCCGAGGGCGTGACCTTCCATGAGCCGCGCATCCCGCTGGTGTCCAACGTGACCGGCGAGCTCGCCACCGCCGACCTGGTGTGCGACCCCGGCTACTGGGTCCGCCACGTACGGGAGCCGGTCCGGTTCGCCGCCGGGATACGCGCACTGACCGGCGCCGGGGTGAGCCGGTTCGTGGAACTGGGCCCGGACTCGGTGCTGACCGGGATGGCCCAGGAGTGCGCCGACCCGTCGGCCGCCTCGTTCATCCCCCTCGGGCGGCGGCGCGGCCCGGAGACCACCGCCCTGCTGTCCGGTGTCGCACGGCTGTACGTGGACGGTCTGGCCCCCGACTGGCGGGCGATGTTCCCGGGCACCGCACGGGCCCCGCTGCCCACCTACGCCTTCCAGCACCAGCGGTACTGGCTCGATGCCTCGGTCGCGCTGACCATCGGCGCCCCGTCCCTCGCCCTCCCCGAACCGGCCGCGGCCGGTGAGGAACCGCTGCGTGAACGGCTGGCGGCGGCGCCCGGTGCCGAGCGGGAGGCGCTGTTGCTCGATCTGGTCCGCGTTCGGACGGCCGCCCTACTCGGCCACACCGGACCCGACGCGGTCGAGCCGGACGTCCCGTTCCTGGAAGCCGGCATGGACTCGGTGTCCGGGACCGAGCTACGCAACGCGCTGAACGCGGCCACCGGGGCCACCCTGTCGGCCGGTGTCGTCTTCGACCACGGCACCCCGGCCGAACTCGCCGCCCACCTCGGCGACACCCTGCTGCACGGCGGCGGGGAGACGACGGCGCCGGACACGGTCGCGGACCAGGAGTCCATCAGCGGCCTACTGCGCCGCGCCGCCGCCGACGGCCGCATGCCGAAGGGCATCAACCTGCTGAGCGCGGTGGCCGAGATCCTGCCCGGCTTCTCCTCGGCCGCCGAGCTGAAGCGGCCGGCCGATCCGGTGCGGCTCGCCCGGGGCGGGCAGCCGCCCCGGCTGATCTGCCTGCCGTCCCCGATGGCACTCGGCGGAGCCCAGCAGTACGCGCGCTTCGCCTCGTTCTTCCGGGGCCGTCGCGAGGTGAGCGTGCCCGCCGTACCGGGGTTCGGTCCGGACGAGGCGCTGCCGCTGTCGGTCGACGCCGCGGTCGAGGTGCTGGTCGAGGGCGTACGTGGGCTCGCGGGCGAGGACCCCTTCGTGCTGGTCGGCTACTCCTCGGGCGGCCAGTTCGCCCACGCGGTCGCCGAGGTGCTGGAGAAGGCGGGCACCCCGGCCACCGCCGTCGTGCTGCTGGACACCTATCTGCCCGGCGACGACGGCAAGGACGAGCTGTGGCGCCAGATGTTCCAGGGCATGCTGGACCGGGAGTCCTCGTTCGGCAGATTCAGCGCCGCACGGCTCGCGGCCATGAGCCGCTACAGCGATCTCATCGTGGACTGTGTGCCGGGCGCGCTGTCCGCCCCGGTGCTCTTCATCCGCCCCGCCCAGTCGTTCGCCACCGGAGCCGGAACGGACGACTGGCGCGCCACCTGGGCCGGCGACCACGAGCTGCGCGAGGTGCCCGGCAACCACTTCACCATCCTGGAGGAATCGGCCACCGCCACCGCCGAGACGATCGACGCATGGCTGACCCGCCTCGTACCGCATGCCTCCGACGACTCGGCCTGACGGCGCCCCGGGGCGCGGACGCTTCGGCGCTCCGCGCCCGTGGGGGGCCGCGCGCCTCAGCTGCCCGCGGCCCGGAAATGTCCGACCCATGCGTCGAGATCGCAGCGAAGGGTGTCGGGATCGGTGCCCCAGTGCGAGGCGAGGACTTCCGCCGCGCGGGCGGTCTGCCAATTCTGCTGCTGCAGCGTGATCCACATGGTCGTACCCGTCGGCCCGCACCGATGTCGCATTCCCGTACGCGGCGAGAACAATTCCAGGTGCCCGTCCGGCTCGACGCTCGCTATCAGTTCTCGTTCAGCTGGCATGCGACCGTGCTCCTCCACCACTGCCTCGGGTGCTGACCCTTTTCTTTTCAACGAGCTGTCCCCGGCGCCGCGAAACACACATCACCTCAGCAATCCATCGGTTCCTTGCCGCTCAGGCTCGACGCTACCCGATGACACGGTTCAGACAACCGCGCCCGCTGTACTTTGTCCGGTGGTGATCCATTGCCGCCCGGGGGAAGGTTATGCCCCCTTGACGCCGTGGCGAGATCCTGCTGTGGGTCCCCGAGCCCGCGGCCCACCAGCGCGGGGGTGGCGGACATGACGCGGAAGGTAGAGAAAGTTCTACCCCCGATCCGCCAACCAAGCCCAGTGCGGCGGCGCACCGCCGCTTCTACGGTTGTTCTCAACATCGCGTAACGCGTGACTTCTGGTGGGGAGCCTCAGTGCACACACGAGACAACTCTCAGCAGACTGCGGCAGTGAGGCTGGAGTCTGTTGCGAAGATTTACGGCAAGGACGACAACAAGGTCGCCGCGCTGAGGGAATTGACCATGAGTTTCGGCGCCGGCACCTTCACCGCCGTCATGGGCCCGTCGGGATCCGGGAAGAGCACCTTCCTGCACTGCGCCGCCGGCCTGGTCCGGCCGACCTCAGGAGGGGTGCAGGTCGGGGGAGTGAATCTCGCCGATCTCGACGAGGTGCGGCTCACCAAAATGCGCCGTGACCGCATCGGCTTTGTATTCCAGGCGTTCAACCTTCTGCCGGCACTCACGGTTATGCAGAACATCATGCTGCCGCTGCAGCTGGCCAAGAAGAAGCCGGACCGGAATCTGATCTCCCAGGTGGTCCAGCGGGTCGGGCTCGCCGAGCGGCTCGACCATCTGCCCAGCCAGCTCTCCGGCGGCCAGCAGCAGCGCGTGGCCATCGCCCGCGCCCTGGTCACCCGGCCGGCCGTGGTCTTCGCCGATGAACCCACGGGCGCCCTGGACACCCGGACCGCCGCGTCGGTGCTCGCGCTGCTGCGCGAGTCCGTGACCGCCGGCGGACAGACCCTCGTCATGGTCACCCATGACCCGGTGGCCGCCTCGTACGCCGACCGCGTGGTGTTCCTCGCCGACGGCCGGCTCGTCGGCGAACTGCACCGGCCGACCGCCGACGCGGTCGCGGCGCGCATGACCCGCCTCGGCGCCTGGGACGACGAGCCCCAGCAGCCGCACGCCGGTGTGGCGGGAGGGCACTACTGATGTGGGCGCTCGCGTTTCGCACCCTGAAGTTCCGCAAGACGAGCTTCATCGCCACCTTCGTCGCGATGTTCCTCGGCGCCGCGATCGTCATGGCCTGCGGTGGCCTGATGGAGACCGGCGTCCGGATGAACGCCGAGCCGCAACGGCTCGGCCGGGCACCCATCGTGGTGACCGGTCAGCAGAAGGACGGCTCCTCCGCGCTCACCGAGCGCAACCGGATCGACGCCGCCCTGGTGGACCGCGTCGGCGCGGTCCCCGGTGTGCGCAAGGCCATCGGGGATGTGTCGTTCCCGGCCACCGTACTCGCCGATCGCAAGCCGGTCGGTGACGAGTCCGCCTCCTACGGCCACGACTGGGGCAGCGCCCAGCTGACCCCGTACCGCCTCGCCCAGGGCGCGACCCCCGCGCGCCCGGGTGAGGTGGTCCTCGACGCTGAGCTCGCCAAGGACGCGGGAGCGTCCGTCGGCTCACGCGTCGACGTGGCCGTAGGAGGTGCCACCCACAGCTACCGGGTGGCCGGAATCGCGACCCAGCAGGGCGACGCCAACCCGGATGCCGCGCTGTTCTTCTCCGCCGCCGAGGCCAGGCAACTGGCCGGCGCGAACGGCCGGATCGACTCCATCGGCGTCCTGCCGGGGCCGGGCACCGATGTGTCCTCGCTGACCACCGCCGTCACGTCGGCGGTGGACGGTAAGGCCGAGGTCCTCACCGGTGAGCGGCGCGGCCTCGCCGAACTGCCCGGCACCATGGCCAGTCAGCGCACGGTGGTCATCCTGGCGGCCATCTTCGGCAGCTCGATGGTCCTCATCGTGATGTTCGGCGTCGCCTCCACGGTGGGCCTCTCCCTCCAGCAGCGGTCGCGCGAGATGGCCCTGCTGCGGGCGATCGGCACCACCTCCCAGCAGCTCCGCCGGATGATCGTGTGCGAGACCGCCGTGCTGTCGGTGGCGGCCACCGCCCTCGCGATCGCACCCGGTTATCTCATCGGCAAGGCCCTGTTCGGGGTGCTCACCGACAGCGGCGTCGTGGCCTCGGCCATCGTCTTCCACGAGGGCTGGATGCCCATCGCCGTCGGCGCCGCCACCGCGATCGTCGCCGCCGCGGCGGCCACCCGGTTCGCCGGCCGGCGAGCCGCGAGGACCGAACCGGTCGCGGCGCTCGCCGAAAGCGCCACCGACGGCCGCTGGTTCACCGTCCCCCGGCTGCTGCTCGCCCTGTTCTTCATCGTCAACGGCGTCTCCCTGTCCGTCGTCACGGCCACCGTCATGGAGGACGGCCCCACCCTCGCGAGCACCGCGGGCCCGGCCTCCGTCCTCTTCAGCATCGGTGTCGCGATGCTCGCCCCCGGGATCGCCAAGGCCATGGTGGCGGTCCTGCGCCCGCCCATCCGCCTGGTGTCCGGCCTCTCCGGCTACCTCGCCCTCCGCAACGCCATGACGAGCAACGTCCGGATGGCCGGCGCGGTGGCGCCCATCGTGATGCTCATCGCCATCGCCACCGGCACCCTGTACATGCAGTCCACCGAGGACGACGTCTCCGCCCGCAGCTACTCCGAGAACATCCTCTCCGACTACGTCCTCGACTCCCACGCCGGCGGCTTCGCCCCCGGCGTCACCGACGAGGTCCGTCACCGGCCCGGAGTGGCGGCCGCGTCCGAGCTGGTCACCACACGCGGATACGTGGACGGCGCGGACACGGCCCTGCGCGGCGTGTCGGCCGACGGTGTCCGGCAGAACCTGGACGTCCGCCCCGTCTCCGGCTCGCTCGACAAGCTGCGCGGCGACACGGTGGCGCTCTCCGACCAGCAGGCGCAGACGTTCGGCGTGGGGCTCGGCGACAAGCTGCCGGTGGTCCTCGGCGACGGCACCCACGTCAGCCCGAAGGTCGTCGCGCTCTACACCGACAACCCCAAGCAGCGCTATCTGCTGCTGCCCTCGGCCGTGCTCGCCCCGCACACCACCGACGGACTGCCGCAGCAGATCCTGGTGAAGGCCGCGCCCGGCACCGACACCGCCAAGCTGGGGACGGAGCTCACCTCGCTCGCCGCGGGCCGGCCGGGCACCGAGGTGACCGACCGCTCCTCGCTCTCCGGCAGCAACAACCAGATCCAGCAGATCCTGGTCTCGGCGAACTACACGATCGTCGCCATGATCGTCGGATACGCGGCCATCACCGTGGTCAACACCCTGGTGGCGGTAACCCGCAAGCGGCGTACGGAATTCGGGCTCCAGCGGCTGACCGGGGCCACCCGCGCCCAGGTGATGGGCATGCTGACCGTCGAGGGCGCCCTGGTGGCCATCATCGCCACGGTGCTCGGCACCATCGCCTCGGCGATGACCATCGTCCCGTACAGCCTGGTCAAGAACGACTCGCTGCTGCCCTCGGGCTCGATCGGCATCTACCTCGGGATCGTCGGCGGATCGCTGTTGCTGATCTTCGGCGCGACGCTGTACCCCACCTGGCGCGGTATGCGCACCCCGCCCATCGAGACGGTGACGACGGCATGACGGCATGACAGGACCGAGGTTGCCAACGGGCAGCGAACGGTGACCGGTTGTGAGCGAAACGTGGCCTCCCGTACGATGAAATTCCTCGACAGCGCAGCGAGACCAGGAAGCGGAATCGCTGCCGTCACGAGCGGAGCAAGGGTGAGAAGCGTGCTTGGCGACTGGCGCGCCCGGGTGCGCCGCGCCGCCGTCGACACGGCGGTCGGCGTGGTGATCGCCCTGGGGACCATGGCCTCCCTGGCACTCTTCCTGACGACCACGTATTTCGTGATCCTGTTCATCATCGGCATCGGGGCGGTCGCGCTGCCGATCGTCACCAAAGCGGTCCGCCGGCTCTGCAACGCGAGCCGGCGGACCGCCGGGCGGTCGGGGGTCCGGGTGGACATCCCGTACCAGCCGGTTCCGCAGGAGTTCGAGAAGGACATCGTCGGCTGGATGCGCCGCTGCAAGTGGATCCTCACCGACCCGGCCACCTGGCGCGACCTGCTGTGGCTGCTGCTCAACACGGTGGTCGGCATGATCGGCTTCCTGCCGGCCGCGCTGCTCTACTACGTGCTGGAAGGGCTCGCGGTGGCCGGCGGCCTCTGGAAGCCCATCCTGGGCGCCAACGGCACCGGCCGCTGGTACGCGGGCATCACGGTGCACAACTGGCCGACCGCGGGGGTGGCCGCGCTGCTGGCGGGCTGTGTGTTCCTCGCCTGGCTGTGGGTCAGCCCGCTCACCCTCAAGGCGCATGCGTACTTCACCCGCTTCCTCCTCGGCCCCACCGAGCGCACCCTGCTCGCCTCCCGGGTGCGCCACCTCGCCGAGACCCGGTCCGGGGCGCTCGACACCCAGGCCGCCGAACTGCGGCGGATCGAGCGCGATCTGCACGACGGCGCCCAGGCCCGGCTGGTCGGCCTGGGCATGACGCTGGGGGCGGTCGACCGCCATATGGAGGACAACTCCGACGAGGCGCGCCGGCTGCTGCGGGACGCCCGCGCCTCCTCCGTACTGGCCCTGCGCGAGCTGCGCGATCTGGTGCGCGGCATTCATCCGCCGGTGCTCGCCGAGCGGGGGCTCGCCGACGCGCTGCGCGCGCTCGGCATCGCGAGCCCGCTGCCCGTCGAGGTCACGGTCGACATCCTGGGTGAACTGCCCGCGCCGGTCGAGTCCGCGATGTACTTCTCCGTCTCCGAGCTGCTGACCAACGCGCTGAAGCACGCGGAGGCGGACCGTGTCGACATCGTCGTCCGGCAAGAGCACGGCGTGCTGTCCGCCCGGGTCACGGACGACGGCCGGGGCGGCGCCGTGCTGGGGGCGGGCAGCGGGCTCGAGGGCATCCGCCGCCGGCTGGCGGCCTTCGACGGAACCATGGACATCAGCAGCCCGCCGGGCGGCCCGACCGTAACGAAGATGGAGATGCCGTGCGCGTTGTCCTCGCCGAAGACCTCTTCCTCCTGAGGCAGGGGCTCATCCAGCTGCTGGAGGCATACGGATTCGAGGTCGCGGCAGCGGTGGACAACGGCCAGGATCTGGCCACGGCGCTCACCGAACACCGCCCCGACATCGCGATCGTGGACGTTCGGCTGCCGCCCACGTTCACCACCGAGGGGCTGCAGGCGGCCCTGAAGGCCAGGCGGGACAGCCCAGGTCTGCCGATCCTCGTGCTCTCCCAGCATGTCGAGCCGATGTACGCACGGGAGCTGCTGGCCGACGGGACGGGCGGGATCGGCTACCTCCTCAAGGACAGCGTCTTCGACAACGACCAGTTCATCGACGCCATCCGCCGGGTGGCGGCCGGGGGCACCGCCATGGACCCCTCCGTGGTCGCCCAGCTCATGGGCAGCCACTCCCGCGACGAGACGCTGGGCACGCTGACCGCCCGGGAGCGGACGGTCCTGGAGCTGATGGCCGAGGGATGCTCCAACACGGCCATCGCCCAGCGCCTCTTCGTCAGCGAGGGAGCGGCGGCCAAGCACATCTCCAACATCTTCGCCAAGCTGATGCTGCCGCAGGACAGCGACAGCAACCGGCGGGTGCTGGCGGTGCTCGCCTACCTCAACAACACCTCCTGACCCTCACAGTGCGCGTCACAGCTCGCCTCACAGCTCAAGGATCGCCTGCACCGGCAGATGGCCGCTGGGGAACTGGCCGTCCAGGGAGAAGGTGTTGATGGCGGCGTAGCGGGTGCGGACACCGGGCGAGGTGAGGATCCAGTCGATCCGGTCGCCGTCCGGGACCAGCGGACGATAGCCGTGAGAGGTCGCGTACTGCGCGCCGCGCCGCTCGGCGCTGTCTCACGAGTCCACGAGCGACCCGCCGTTCAGCATCGCGTCGTAGACCGGGTTGCCGTGGGCGGCCACGTTGAAGTCACCCGTGACGACGCGGGGGAGGGCGGCGTCCAGACCGCCGAGCCGTTCGGTGATCAGGGCGGCGGAGCGCTCGCGGGCGTGCCCGCCGCGGTGGTCGAGATGGGTGTTCAGCGCGTAGAACTCCGTGCCGGTGTGCCGGTCGTGTCCCGCAGCTCAGCCGCCCGGAGAGCGACGCCCTCCTCCAGTACCTCTTCGAGCACTCCGAGTCGCCCCGGTTCAGCTGCCGCTACCGCTGGCAGCCGGGTGACGTGGCGAGGTGGGACAACCGCGCCACCCGGCGTCTGGCCCTCAACGACTAACCGGACACCGCAGGGGCCGAGCGTGACGTCCTCGCCGACGAGCCCACCGGCGACGCCCCGCGCCGGAAGGAGTACCGGCCCGCGGCCGACGAGCGCTACTGGCCGCGGCACGTCACCGCCCGGCACGGCTACCGGTAGGGGACACCGCACCGGCCCCAGGTCATCGGCCCGGGCGGCGCCGTCGTACGGTGGCCGCGACACCCGCTCCGAGCACCAGCACCGCCGCGCCACTCGCGAGCAGCATGGGCGTGGAGTCCTCGTCGTCGCCCTCTGACGCGGTCACGGAGGCGGGCGCGGAGGCGGAGGCGGAGGCGCCCCGCGCCGGCGGACTCGCCGGTGAGGAGGAGGACGGCGAGGGGGCCGAGGAGCCCGAGGCGCTCAGCACGACGTCGGAGCAGGAGTAATAGGTGTCGGACGTGCTGGTGTTGCGCCAGATCGTATAGAGCAGCTGACGGCCGGTCCGGTCGGACGGCAGCGTGGCCTTGATGTGGTAGGCATCGTCGGCCAGCGCCGGGTCCTTGGCCGTCGCGAACGGCTTCGCGTCCAGATCCGACCACTTCAGCGGCCGCGCCGGATCGTAGCCGCGCTTGGTCAGATACAGCTCGAAGGTCCCCGTGTGCGGGATCGTCGACCGGTAGGTGAGGGTGAGGTCCGCCCCCGCGGTCAGCCGCGTCGAGGGCCAGTCGACCCGCGCCAGATCGAGACCCTTGTACGCGTCGAGCCCCGCGCTGCACAGCTTTCCGTCGGGAATCTTCTTCCGGTCCTTGCCCCCGACACCCGCGACACGCAGATTGTCCCAGTCGGCCTGCCCCTGGCCGCCCGCCGCCCCGGCCGCCTCGCACGCGGCCGACCGCGCGCTGCGCCCGCCCTCGGGGGAGCAGGCCACCGTACGGCTGATCGGGTCCGTCGGGGCGCCGTGCGCCTGGGCGGGCTGCGCGGCCAGCGCCGTGAGCAGACAGGGCACCGCCCCGAGGAGAGCGGCCACCGTGGTGGTGCGGTGCGAGGTCATCCGATGCAGCCCTCCTGGCTCCGGTCGCGGCGGGCCGGTCGCCCGCCCCGCGTAGTACGCGGCGTCCGGGCGGTCCGTTCAATGTGCCGTCGCATCGCCGTCGGAGAAGTAGTCCGAGGCGTACAACCATCCCTGGCCCCCACATGTCACCTAGACAGACGCAAACAGCGCCTGTGATCACAAGGGGGATAAATGAAGTTTTCTCGTGGTATGGCCGCCGCGGCGGTCCTCGCCTCCGCCGTCGCCGGCACCGTGGCCCTGACACCGCAGGCTTCGGCCGCCACCAAGGCGGCGTACAACGGGGTGTGCGGCAGTGGGTACAAGGTGGTGAACTCGGCGCCCATCGGGACGAAGGGCACCGTCTTCCTCACCTACAACTCCGCCAAGGGCAAGAACTGCGTGGTCACCGTCCGGAACACCGCGGGCAAGCCGGTCCCGATGTTCGCCTACCTCTATGTGCAGGGTGCCGACGAGTCGGCGGAGGACGGCGGGGCGTACACGACGTACGCGGGTCCGGTGTACGGCAACGGGCGCGGCAAGTGCGTGGACTGGGCCGGCGGTATCGACAACCAGTCCACCTGGACGTACGGGTCGAACTGCGGAGCCCTGACGGCCCACCGCGTGACCAAGGGCTGGTAAGCCCGGCCCGCACCTCACACACATCGGCGGGCTCCGCTCGCCCATAACGGGGGCGCGGCGGCCACTGATCGCAGTGGCCGCCGCGAATTTTCCTCGGGAACGATGACGGTGACGCGCCGAACCGAATTCGCGGAAGCCACCGACCATGCGGTATGCCGGTGGTGCAATTGCGGTGAGGCTCTGGTATCAAACCTGGCCGTGGCCTCACGCTGCCGCGTTGAGCTGCACTTTGCACGTCACAGGTGGAGGAACGTCATGCACCCAGTCACCGGCTCCCGCCCCTCCGTCCCCGCCACGGGCCGCCCCGCCACCCGCCTGTCCCCCGACCGGGTCCGGTCGTTGCCCCGGATGCCCGCCGCCCGTCCGCCGATACCGTCGCGGGCCGATGCCGAGGCCGTCGCGCTGCTGCACCGCACCGCTCGCGTACTCGTCGACGAGCTGCCGCGGCTGACGGACCGCATCGTCGCCCTGATGAAGGAGCGGGAGCCCGTCTACCGTTCCACCTGCGTCGACTCGCATGAGCTGTGGCGGGAGGTCCATGACTCGCTGAGCAACAACGTACGCTCGCTGCTGTATCCGAAGGAGACGCGCGAGGCGGCCAGATCGTGCTCCTGGCGGATCGGCGCCGAGCGCGCCGCCCAGGGCTTTCCGCTGGACGCGCTGCTGCACGCCTTCCGGATCGGCTGCACCGTCGTCTGGGAGCACCTCCTGGAGACGGCTTCGCGGGACGATCCGCTCGGTGCCCGCTCGCTGGTCCACGTCGCCGCCGACGTATGGAACTTCGTCGACGAGCACTGCACCCTTGTCGCCGAGGCGTACCACGAGGTCGGACGGCAGCTCGCCTGGCACCGCGAGAACCGCTACCGGCTCATCGTCGCGGCCCTGCTCGACGGCACGGCCCGGGTGAGCGACTTCCCCGAGGCGGAAGAGGTTCTCGGCCTCCCCGAGCAGGGGCGTTACGCGGTCGTGGCGCTGGAGGACGCCGACGTGGCGCCCCGCGCGCCGCGCCCGCCGGAGGTGTACGGCGGCCGCCCTACGGTGTGGCATACCGGGGAGGGCACCGCCCACGCCATCGTGCTGCTCGGCGACACCGGCCCGGAGGAGCTGGTGCGCGCCCTGACGGTGCCACCCGCCGGACGGGCGGGGGTCAGCCCCGCCGTGACCGGCCTCGCCGCCGTCAACACCGCCCGCCGGCTCGCCGATACGGCCCTGCGCACCCGCCCCGCCCCCGGGGAGGCGGCGCTGCTGGACGAGCACTATCCGGAGGCCCTGGTGGTGTCGTCCCCGGATCTCGGCGTGGCGCTCACCGAGCGCATGCTCGGGCCCGTCCTGGCACTCGAACCCACCGACCGGGAGATGCTGCTGACAACCCTGGCCGCGTGGCTGGAGGCCGAGGGATCGGCACGCCGCGCCGGCCAGCTGCTGTTCTGCCACCGTAATACGGTACTCAACCGGCTCCGCCGCTACGAGCAGTTGACCGGACGGTCGCTGGACCGCCCACGCACCGTCGTCGAGTTGTCGCTCGCCCTGGCGGCACACCGTCTGCTGGTGCCCTGAGAAGGGCCCCATGACCGGGAAGAGTGTGGGCGTGCACAATCACGGCGGGGGGAACATGTGCCCCTGCCACGCGGTCCGGCGGTTGGGGTGTACGCGATCGCGCTGACCTGCTGTGGTGGCGGTTCCGTCCATCCGGAAAGGACGGAACCCGCCACGAGGAGCCGCGAGATGTCCGACCACGATCACCCCTGGGGCCCGCCCATCAGGCCGCGCCCGATGCACACCACCGTGGCGGCACCAGGACGTCATGCGGCGCCGGGGCGCCCTACGGCATCGGGGTACGACGCCGCGATGCCGCCGACCGCGATGCCGCCTCGGCCGGCGAGCGCGACGCCGCCGTACGCGAGCACGATGCACCCGAACCCGAACCCGAACCCGAGCGCGATCCCGCCCCGCCCCGCCGCACCACCCCCGCACGCGCGGCGCTCACCGTGGCAGCGGCCGTGGCCGTGGACGGCGCGGGCCGCCTGCGCCGCGCTCACCTGCCATGCGGCCGCCGTGGTGGTGAACTGCGCCGCCGAAGGCGTCGTCAACATCGGGGCGGGCGGCGGATTCACCGTCGGCGCCCTGCTGGTCGGCATGGACGCCGGGGTGCTGCTCACCATCCTCGCCCGGTCCCACCGGCAGGCCGTCGGCGCGGGGGAGGTGGAGCGGTGAGCTTCCTCGACCCCAGAACCCTGGCCTTCGTGCTCTTCGCCGGCTTTATCGCCGTGTCGTTTCTGCTCTGCATTCTCGCGGCCACCGGCCAGGACGACCCCACCGAGTTCTATCTCGGCACCGGTGGGCTCAGCCCGATGCAGAACGGCCTGGCCATCGCCGGTGACTACATCTCCGCCGCCACCGTGCTCAGCACCACCGGCACCATCGCCATGGCCGGTTTCGACGGCGTCCTCATCGCCTCGTCCACCGTGCTCTCGATCCTTCTCTTCATGCTGCTGATGGCCGGCCCCCTGTGCGGACGGGGGCGGTTCACCCTCGGCGACGTCCTCTCCGAGCGGTTGAGCGAACGCCCCGCCCGTATCGGCACCGCCTTCGTGGCGCTGGTGGTCACCATGCCGCTGCTGCTGGTCCAGCTGGGCGGCGCCGGGAACATGATGGCGCTGCTGCTCGGCATCCCCGGCAGCGGTGCGGTCACCGGCTGCATCATCTTCATCGGCTCCCTCATGGTCTGCTACGCCGCTCTCGGCGGCATGAAGGGCACCGGCTTCATCCAGATCCTCAAGACCGTCCTGCTGCTCGTCGCCTTCGTCCTCCTCGCCGCGCTGGTGCTGCAGCGCTTCTCCTGGAACCCGGCCACCCTCTTCGGCGCCGCGGCCGACGCCAGCGGCTACGGCGACGCCTTCTGGCAGTCCGGCCGTCAGTACGGCGACTCCGCCGGCGGGCGGATGGACGTCATCAGCGTCCAGCTCACCCTCGCCGTCGGCGCGGCCTGCATGCCCCACCTCACCATGCGGCTCCACCCGATCCGCGGCGTACAGGCCGCCCGCGCCGCCACCACCTGGGCCGTGGGCGCCGTCACCACCGTCCTCGGACTCATCGTGATCGTCGGCGCCGGAGCCACCGCCATCGTCGGCGCCCGTACGCTCCGTGCCTCCGACCCCACCGGCGGCAACTCCCTGCTGCTCCTGACCCGCGCGCTCGACCCCGAGGCCCAATCGGCCCACCGCAGCCTGATCTTCACCATGGTCGCCTGCGCGGTGATCGCCACCACCCTCGCGGCGGTCGCCGGACTCACCCTGGCCGCCGCGGCCTCCCTCGCCCATGACGTCCTGGCCAAGGTCATGTTCAAGGGCCGGCTCTCCCCGGACCGGGAACTCGCCGCCGCCCGTACCGCGATCGTGGCCGTCGGCATCACGGCCGTCGTCCTCGCCATCGCGACCCAGCACTGGGACCGCCAGGTCCTGATCTCCTTCACCTTCGCGGCGTCCGCGTCGGCCCTGGCCCCCGTGCTGTTCTTCGGAACCATGTGGCCCGGCTTCACCATCACCGGCTTCCGCTGGGCCCTGTACGGCGGCCTCGCCCTCACCGTCCTCGCCATAACCTTCTCTCCGGCCGTCTCCGGCAACCCCCTGGCGGTCTTCCCCGACCGCGACTTCCACTGGTTCGCCCTCCGCAACCCCGGCCTCCTCACCATCCCCGCCGGCTTCCTCCTCGGCTGGCTCGGCTCCCGCTTCGGCCGCCGGCCGCGCCACATCCAGACCCCCGGGCCGGCAGACGCGCCCTACGCGATGCACACCGGCTGAGCCCCGCGGCCCCTGGAAGTACGCTCCCACGGTCCGGGCGGCGTCCCGCTGCCGCCGGGCTCCGCGCCATCGCCCGCATCCGGCCCCTGGCCCGCGCGACCACCACCTCCGTGATCTCACGCATGGGCCAGGGCGCGCTCGTCACCTGCTGTCCTCTGCTGGGCGCGGACGTCCTCGGCGGTGCCGACCGCGGGGCGCTCCTCCTGTCCGCCACCGCCACCGCCACCGCCACCGCCACCGCCGCGGCCATCGCGGCCAACGCCGTGCTCTCCCGCCACCCCCGCTGCGCCCGGACACCGTCATCCGCTGCGGCACCCTTCTCCTCGCCACCGCCCCCTCTCGCGGCCACCGGTGTCCCGGCTCTCCTCATCGCCGCCATGCTGCTCACCGGCGCCGCCGAAGGCCCTCAGCTCACGGCCCTGTTCGCGATCCGCCACCGCGAGGGACCCGGCCATCTGCGCGGCCAGATCTTCACCACGGGTGCCAGCCTGAAAATCACCGGCTTCGCCCTGGGCGCCGCCGTCGCCGGCCCGCCAGCCACCCGCTCCCTCCGCGCCGCCCTCCTGACCGCCGCTGGCTTTCAGTTACTCGCCGCGCTCGCCGGCGCGTTCATTGGTCCGCGTCCTTCACATTCGGAATGGGGGGTACCGCCGGAGTGTGGCTTGGGCGGGTCAGGAAAGATGCCGTGCATGGAAGACCTCACTGACATGCTCCCCGTCGAGTCCATCCGGCTCGATGTCCGGGCGGCCGACTGGCGTGAGGCGATCGGAATCGCCGGCGGTCTCATGGTGGAAACGGGCGTCACCACCGATGAGTACACCGGCGAGATGGTCGCCAACGTCGAGGAGAACGGGCCGTACATCGTCATAGCCCCGGGCGTGGCCTTCGCCCACTCCCGGCCGTCCCCCGCCGTGCGGAAAACCGGGATGTCCTGGGTCCGGCTCGCCGAACCGGTGGAATTCGGGCACGAGTCCAACGACCCCGTCACCCTGGTCGTGGCCCTCGCCGCCCAGGACTCCGGTGCGCACACCTCCGCGATGGCCGGCCTGGCGCGGCTGCTGGGCGACCCCGGTACAACGGCCGCCCTCGCGGCGGCTCCCACCCCCGAGGCCCTGTACACGGTCCTCACCGGCGATGGCCAGGCCCCCGCCGACACCGCACCGGAGAAACCCCGGGCGACACCGGGCTCCACGGCGTCCTCGATGCACAAGATCCTCACCGTATGCGGCAACGGCGTGGGCACCAGCCTGTTCCTCAAGAACACCCTGGAGCAGGTCCTGGACCGCTGGGGCTGGTCGGCGTTCATCACCGTCGAGGCCACCGACACCATCTCGGCGAAGGGCAAGGCGTCCGAGGCCGTGGCCCTGCTCACCTCGCGTGAGATCGCCAGGACCCTGGGGGATGTGGGACGGCCGGTGAAGGTCATCCAGGACTTCACAAGCACCGCCGAGGTGGACGCGGTGCTCCGGGACACGTACGACGTCTGACGACGGGAACAGAAAAGCATCATGGGCTGGTTTGTCACCCTCGCCACGTTTCTCGTCAACGAGATACTGAGCGAACCCGCGTATCTGATCGGCATCATCACCGCCGTCGGACTCATCGCGATGAAGAAGAGCACCGGACAGATCGTCGGTGGCGCCATCAAGGCGACCCTCGGCTTTCTGCTGATCGGCGCGGGAGCGGGACTGGTCACCGACTCCCTCGCTCCGCTGGGAAAAATGATCCAGGGCGTTACGGGCGCACACGGCGTCATCCCGACGAATGAGGCCATCGTCGGCATCGCCCAGGACCAATTCGGCTCACGCGTCGCCTGGCTGATGATCCTGGGCTTTGTGGTCAGCCTGCTGCTGGCCCGCTTCACCCCGCTGCGCTATGTCTTTCTGACCGGCCACCACATGCTGTTCATGGCGACACTGCTGACCGTGGTCCTGGCGAACGTCGAGCACTCGACCGTCGCCGTGGTGGCGGTCGGCGGAGTACTGCTCGGCATCATGCTGGTCGCGATGCCCGCCTTCGCGCATCCGTGGACCAAGCGCGTCACCGGGAACAACACCGTGGCCATCGGACACTTCGGCACGGCCGGATACATCGTCGCGGGCGCGGCCGGAAAGGTGGTCGGCAAGCGCAGCCGCTCCACCGAGGAGATGAGGCTCCCCGAGGGCCTGCGCTTTCTGCGCGACTCGATGGTGGCCACCGCCCTGTCCATGCTGCTGATCTATCTGGTCATGGCGGTGCTCTACCTCGTCAAGGCGGGGGAGGAGACCGCCTTCAAGGCGTTCGCCACCGCCACCGGAACCGGCGACGTGGCCACCGACGCCGGCAACTATCTGATGCGCTCGGTGATGCAGGGCCTCCAGTTCGGCATCGCCGTCGCGGTCATCCTCTTCGGTGTCCGTACGATCCTCGGCGAGCTCGTCCCCGCCTTCCAGGGCATCGCGCGCAAGGTCGTGCCGGGCGCCCTGCCCGCCCTGGACGCGCCGATCGTCTTCCCGTACGCGCAGAACGCGGTACTGATCGGCTTCATCTCCAGCTTCACCGGCGGCCTGGTCAGCCTCGCCCTGCTCACCTGGGTCTTCAACCCGGCCTTCGGCCTCGCCCTGGTGCTGCCGGGTCTCGTCCCGCACTTCTTCACCGGTGGCGCGGCGGGGGTCTACGGCAACTCGACGGGCGGCCGGCGCGGCGCGGCCGTGGGCGCGTTCCTCAACGGTGTGCTCATCACCTTCCTGCCGGCCCTGCTGCTCAAGGTGCTCGGCGCGTTCGGCGATCAGAACACCACGTTCGGCGACGCCGACTTCGGCTGGTTGGGCGCGCTCATCGGCAACGCCGGGAAGGCCGGTGGCGCCGCCGGTCTCGTGGTCATCCTGCTCATCGGTCTCGCGGTGCTGGGCGCGGCCATCCTGGTGCAGAAGCGTGTGGTCGAGACGGGCTGGGACCCGGGCGCGGCCCGTGACGCCCTGATGCCACGGGATGCCGCGGCGGCGCCCGCCGTGGCGGACACGGCCCCCGCCTCATACGCGAAGATCCCGCCCCCCGAGGGCGCGCCCGTACCCCCGCCGCCTCGCTGAGGACGACGCCGCACCGGTGGTCCCGAAACCGGGCTCGGGACCACCGGCCACGGGGCACGCTACGTTCGGCTGACGTAGTCGCGCAGATGCACGGCGGTGAGGGAGGTGCCCGTGTCGACGAGTTCTGCGGGGGTGCCGGTGAAGACCACCTGACCGCCGTCGTGGCCCGCCCCCGGCCCGAGGTCGATGATCCAGTCCGCATGGGCCATCACGGCCTGGTGGTGCTCGATGACGACGACAGTGTTGCCGGAGTCCACCAGACGGTCGAGCAGAGCGAGCAGTTGGTCCACATCGGCGAGATGCAGCCCGGTGGTCGGCTCGTCCAGCACATAGGTCGTGCCGTTCCTCGCCATATGGATGGCGAGCTTGAGCCGTTGCCGCTCACCGCCGGACAGGGTGGTGAGCGGCTGGCCGAGCCCGAGATAGCCCAGCCCCACCGCGGCGAGGCGGTCGAGGATCACCCGCGCCCGACCGGTGGTGAGGAACTCACGGGCCCCGGCCACCGACATCCCGAGGACCTCGCTGATGTTCCGGCCGCGCAGCCGGTACGACAGCACCTCCGGCCGGAACCGCTTCCCCTCGCAGCCCTCGCACACCGACGCCACCTCGGCCATCATCGCGAGATCGGTGTAGATCAGCCCGATGCCCTTGCAGACGGGGCAGGCGCCCTCGGAGTTGGCGCTGAACAGACCGGGCCCCACCCCGTTGGCCTTGGCGAACGCCGCCCGGATCGGGTCGAGCAACCCCGTGTAGGTGGCGGGATTGCTACGGCGGGAGCCACGGATCGCCGACTGGTCGGCCACGATCACACCGTCCCGCCCGGAGAGCGAGCCGTGGATCAGGGAGCTCTTGCCGGACCCGGCGACCCCCGTGACCACGGTGAGGACACCGAGGGGGACATCGACGCTCACATCCCGCAGATTGTGCCGCCGGGCGCCCCGGATCGGCAGCTGCCCGGCGGGCTGTCGCACCTTCTCACGCAGCCGCACGCGGTGGTCGAGACAGCGCCCGGTCAGGGTGTCGGAGGCGCGCAGCCCGGCCACATCGCCCGCGTAGCAGATCCGCCCGCCCGCCGTGCCCGCGCCGGGGCCGAGGTCGACCACATGGTCGGCGATCCGGATCGTCTCCGGCTTGTGCTCCACGACCAGCACCGTGTTGCCCTTGTCGCGGAGCTGGAGCAGCAGACCGTTCATCCGCTGGATGTCATGGGGATGCAGCCCGACCGTGGGCTCGTCGAAGACATAGGTGACATCGGTCAGGCTGGAGCCGAGATGCCGGACCATCCGTACCCGCTGGGCCTCGCCACCGGAGAGCGTGGCGGACTCCCGGTCGAGGCTCAGATATCCGAGGCCGATCTCGACCAGCGAGTCGAGCGTCGCGCGCAGGGTCTCCAGAATCGGGCCGAGGGATCCATGGCGGATGGTCCGGATGAACTCCGCCAGATCGCTGATCTGCAGGGCCGAGCACTGGGCGATGGAGCGGCCGTCGATGAGCGAGGACCGGGCGGCCTCGTTCAGCCGGGTACCGTCACAGGCCGCGCAGCGGGTGAGGGCGACCGCCCGATCGGCGAACGCGCGCACCTGGGGCTGCATCGACTCCCGGTCCTTGGCCAGATACAGCCGCCGGACCTTGGTGACCAGACCCTCGTAGGTGAGATTGTTCTTCCCCACTTTGACCTTGGTGGCGGGCTTGTGAAGAAAGTCCTCCCACTGGTCGGGCGGGTAGTCCTTGAGCTTGGTGTCGGGGTCGAAGAGGCCGGAGAGCGCCATCACCTGCCAGTACCAGGTGTCCACCCCGAACCCGGGGACGGTGATCGCCCCCTCGTTCAACGATTTGTCCCTGTCGACCAGTTGGTCGATGTCGATCTCGGAGGTCCTGCCGAGCCCCTCGCACGTGGGGCACATGCCCTCGGCCGTGTTGAAGCTGAAGGCGAGGGGAGGCCCCACGTAGGGGGTGCCGATCCGGCTGTACAGGATCCGCAGCAGGGTGTGGGCATCGGTGGCGGTGCCCACGGTGGAGCGGGAGTTGGCCCCCATCCGCTCCTGGTCGACGATGATCGCGGCGCTCAGATTCCGCAGCGAGTCCACGTCGGGGCGGCCGAGCGTCTGCATGAAGTACTGCACGAAGGCCGTATAGGTCTCGTTGATCAGCCGCTGTGACTCCGCGGCGATGGTGTCGAAGACAAGTGATGACTTACCGGAGCCGGAGACCCCGGTGAAAACGGTGAGCCGTCGCTTGGGGATATCGAGGGAAACACCGGTCAGATTGTTCTCCCTGGCGCCACGGACCCGGATGAGGCCGTGGCTGTCCGCGGCGGTGTGATCCGGAGCGGGTCCGCGGAGGTCGTGGTAGTGCGGGACGCTGGGAACGCTGGGTGACTGGCTCTCGCTGACATCCATACCTTCAAGTGTTTCATTGAAGTCCTCATTGAGAGTTTTGACGACATCCGCCCTACTGAGCTGCGGAGTTCACCCGATAACCTTCAGCGTGCCGATCAACCCTCGACGAAGAACCCCCGCCGGAAAGGTGCCGACCCATGAGCGTGAAGGAAACCGGGCTTCGCCCCATCGATCTGGCGCGCATGGCGGGCATCTCCACCCAGCAGATCCGCAACTACGTCGACGCGGGCATCCTCCCCCCGGCCGCCCGCACCCCCGCCGGCTATCGCAGACTCGACGACCGCCACCGCCGGGCGCTGGTGGCCTACCAGGCCCTGCTGAAGGGATACGGGACCAACACCGCCCGCGCGGTCATGCGGGCCGTCCACGCCGGAGATCTCCCCCAGGCGCTCACCCTCGTGAACGCCGGCCATGCCGCACTGCACGAGCAGCGGCTGTCCCTCCAGGCGACGGGCGAGGCGCTCGAAGCGGTCGCCGAGCAGACCCCGGACAGCCCCGCGCTGCCACGGTCGGCCCTGCGCATCGGCGAGGTGGCCGCCCATCTCGGGGTGCGCACCTCGGCCCTGCGGGTGTGGGAGTCCGCCGGTCTGCTGGCCCCACGGCGTGAGCCGAGCACCACGTACCGCACCTACAGCGCGACCGATGTGAGGGACGCGCGCATGATCAGCATGCTGCGCCAGGGCCGCTATCCGCTGCCCCAGATCCGGCCCGTCCTCGACGGACTGCGCCGCACCGGCAGCAGCGACGCGCTGCGCGCGGCCCTCGCCCGACGTCAGGCGGAGCTGATCCAGTGCGCCACGGCCATGCTCGAGGGCTCCTGCCGGCTGCACCACTACGTCACGGAGAACCCGTCGGCAAAAGGGTCCGGCGAGGAGCGATGAGTTTGCCGCGCGGGAGCGGTCGGTACAGGTAGGCACTCCCCGATCGCAGGAGGCACCCGATGGCCAGTGACGGATTCACCACATGCCTGTGGTTCGACGGCCGGGCCGAAGAGGCGGCGCAGCACTACATCTCGATCTTCAAGAACTCCCAGCTCGGACGGATCGGCCGGTACACCGAGGCCGGTCCCGGCCCCGCCGGCGCCGTGATGACCGTCGAGTTCGAGGCCAACGGGCAGAGGTTCGTCGCGCTCAACGGCGGACCGGAGTTCACCTTCAACGAGGCCGTGTCGTTCCAGATCCACTGCGCCGACCAGGACGAGGTGGACTACTACTGGAACAGGCTCTCCGAGGGCGGCGAGGAGGTCGCCTGCGGCTGGCTGAGGGACACGTTCGGTGTGTCGTGGCAGGTCGTCCCCAGCGCGCTCATCGACATGATGACCGGCCCCGACCAGGAGAGGACGAAGCGGGCCACCGAGGCGATGCTCACGATGAAGAAGCTGGACATCGCCGCGCTCCAGAAGGCGTACGCGGGGGAGTAGCCGAGGCGGCGGGCTCCGTACGGCATGCCGGCAGACCGCCTACTACAACAGCGGGCTGAACCCGGCGCGCGCCGCCGGCATCGACGCCTCGCTGCCGGTCAAGGCCGAGACCGCGTACGA